>JBBRTY010000133.1:0-11801 GCA_038248285.1 Aggregatilineales bacterium | reverse complement strand
TCGCACGACTCGTTGATGATCTCGCGATATTCGCTTGTTTGGATCAAGACGATGCCGTTGATGGTCGAGCCGACGGTGCCATCACTGACGACGCGCGTCATCAGTTCACCGACAGGGGTATACAATTCGAGCGCCAATTGCAGGGGGGAACCTGCCTCCGTTTGCGCGCTGATGCTGATGATGTCGCCCGCATCGGCAGTGATGAAGTAGCGGTCGAACAAGCCGCCCGGCGCGATGTTGCCGATGATCCCGATCTCTGGCGGCAGCCGCATATCATCGACGCCGATTTGCGCCACCGCTGGCGTCGGGGTTTCGGTCGCGAGCGCCGACCCAGTGGTCAAGCGAATTTCGTAACGTCCGGGGGCGGCACCCATCACTTGCAGGATGGCATCACCACTGGCGGGCAACCGCACTTGCCGGATGCGCGCGTTTTGATCGCCGCCGCTGTCATCGTCGGTCGCCAACGCCCCTCCTGCTGGATCATAGAGCGTCATGCGGGGATTCACCCCCGCCGTGACGCCATCCATGGTCACGGTGATCACTTGCCCGGCTGCCCCCGCAAACAAATAGACGTGGCGGTCGAACGCCGACAAAAACTCACTTTGCAACGGCACGCCATCACTCAAACGCCCGACCAGCGCGCCCAACGGGAAATAAACGGGGGTGAGCGTGGGCGTCACGGAAGGCGTTACGGTGACGGTAGGCGTCAGGGTCAGCGACGGGGTGATCGTGACGGTTGGGGTGGCGCTGGGGGTGCGCGTGTTCGTTGGGGTGAGGGTACGGCTGGCGGTAGCGGTCGGCGGGAACGGCGTGGGGCGGTCGATGAAGCGCAAGCGCAAAGCGTAGTCGGCGGCGGTGAGCGCGGTCAAGCGGATGGCGACGCGATAGGTGCCATTTTCGCTAAGCTGGAGACGGAGCGCCTCCCCAGTCGCCAGCACTGCCCCCGCCGGACTCGCCAACGTTAAGGTGAGGGGGGCGGGGTCGCTGGCGTCAAGTTCCAGCGCGATGGTTTCGCCCGCCCGCCCGATGAACTGCCAGTCATGCCCGCCGCCCGCCGGTTCGAGCCGGTCGTTGAAGGTGCGATCCGCCTCAAGGAGGCGGATCGACGGCGGCGGCGTAGGCGTGGCGACACAACCGACGATGCCCGCCATCAGCAACAGGCAAAACAGTAGGGACGCGCAACGGCGCGTCCGCTTCGCATCCTTACAACGGGTGTCCCCGTTTTTCAACAGCATCATACGGCGCGTCCGCTGGTAAAAATATTTATTCTTCATCGGCTTCTTGTTGGGAACCGCTGAGATAGCCCGCCATCCACTTGAGCATATCGACGGCGCTATGCGGCAGTTGTTCACCCGTCGCCAACAGTCGATCCACATCTTCGGCACGGCGCACGACGCCCCCCTTGCTGCGATTTTCCGCCATCAACGTGACGATCTGCGCCAGTTCCTTCATATTGTTGGCAAGAATTTTGCGTTCGGGCGAGGGCACTTCTTCGGAGCGCGATTCGATCTCTTCGCGGAAGGTGGCGGGGTCAAATTGGAGCGAGCGTTTCGTTGACGGATCGAACGATTCGAGGAGCGCTTGCAAAATCGCGTAGGTCGTCGCCACATCTTCGGCAAATTCGGGCATGGTCCGCTTGCCGACCATACGCCGGAACGCCAGCGTGGTGCTGAGGATGGCGCGCAGGTCGTCGCTGATCTTGCGCCCCTCGCTGATGCGTTCGGTCAACAAGCGCTCCATGCGTTGTAACCGCGCGACCGAGGCAGTGTGCATATACTCGCGCCACCACCCGATCAATTGCGCGCGGGCGGTGCCGTTCCAGTGGATGAACATGAACAGCCGCCCCACTTCTTCGATCAGCACCATTTCATCTTCGACATCATCCAGTTGGCTGGTCAGCCGTCGCAAGGCGGTGCGGGTTTCAAAATCTTCTTTGCGTTCCGCCGCCAGCGCGATCATGTTCCATAATGCTTCTTCGGCGATATCGATGTCGTGATGCTGCTGCAAGATGCGCGCCAACCCCTCCACCATCGAGAAGGTGGCATCGTTCCACAACCACGAATCCAGCAAGCCAACGTATAATTCCGCCGCGCTTTGCTGATCGAGGTAGCCGAGGGCGATCATTTGCGCCGTCAAGACCAGCGCGTCGGTGACGGAACGTCCACTGTTGGCGATGGCGACGCTGAGCAATTGGGGCAAGTCGGGGCGGCTGACGGCACGATTGACCAAGCCGTAAAAGACATCATCACGTTTGTTGAGGAGCGCCAACGCCAGCGCCCGGCTGAGCGCGGGGAACGGCATCCAATCGAGCAAGCCGTTGGCGACCCACAACTTGAGCAGTTTTTCGGCGGCGGCGGCGGAGCCATTGTCGCCGTTGACCAGTAGCCACACTTGATCGATGGTTTCGGGCGTGAAAATGTCGGGATTGCCGAGGACGCTGGCACGTCCGAGCGTGGCGAGGAAGACCTCCCCGCCGAACTGTTGAAACAGCGTCGTCGCGTCGCCAATGCCGTCACGCAAGGCAAGGCATAGGGTATCGGGCAGCAGCGCGCGCAGGGCGGCGTCTTCGAGCAGTTCCTCCATGACGGCGGGCGACCGTTTGGCGGCAAGCATGACCAGCGCCCGTGCCAACAGCGGGTCGTTGTAAGCGCGCGACTGGGCAGCGGCGACGCCCGCCGTGAAGACATCAGTCAAGTCATAGGCGAACGGTTCGCGAGCGATCAGCCGCAGCCAGTTGAGGGCGGTTTCGCCATCGCCATCGACAATCGCCACTCGCAACGATGCCAATGCCGCCACTTTGAGGCGATCCCGCCATACGGCAGCCCGTTCGCGTCCTTCGCTGACGATAGCGCGGATGAAACTGTAGACGGCATCGGGCTGGTTGAGAAGCGCCCGTTGCAGCCGTTTATATAAGGCTTCATCGAGGGCGAGATCAGCATCCATCCACTCCGCCACCAACCGAGCGGCGTCCATGTCACGGCGATCCAGCGCCCGCCGGATGAGGCGGTGCCCGATGGCGGCACGGTCAGCGCCGGGCGGCGGCACCGTTCGCAGGGCATTGAGATCATCCGGGCGCGGCGCGGGTGTGCTGGCATGTGCTTGAGAATTGCTCATAGGCTCAAAAAGCCTGATTTTCCAGAATGGTTATCCGTGAAGTCCCTATTCTAGCACGGACGGGAAAAGAAAAAAGAAAAGAGAGTAAAGGAAATGAAGACATGTTTGCGCGTGGCGGGTTGCACCGGCGGCGGACTGGTCGGATCGGCTGTCGGCATCAGGGTGCCCCCTTTGGCGGATGCAGGACGGGATGCTGTTAGTATCCTGTAGGATGGGGCGAATCTGCTATAATGCGCGGCAACTAGACATGTGTTTTGGAGTGGGTCGCTATGGTTGCCGTTCCACCGCTCGGTCATTCGTGGACGCCCGAAGCCTATCTCGCTTTTGAGCGCGCCGCCTCGACCAAACATGAACTCATCGACGGACGCATTTATGCGATGTCCGGCGCGAGTCGGCGTCATGGCTTGATCACCGTCAATACAGTGGCACACCTGCATGGGCAGTTGCGAGGGCGGGAGTGCTTCTTGTACAGCGCCGATATGCGGGTGCAAGTTGTGGCAACGGGCACCTATACCTACCCCGATGTGTTGGTGGTGTGTGGCGAAGAGGCATTTGTGCCCGATCAGCACAATGATATGTTGCTCAACCCGACTGTGATTATCGAGGTATTGTCGCCTTCCACCGAAGCCTATGATCGCGGCTTAAAATTTGAACGCTACCGTGCCCTCGATAGCCTGCAACACTATATTTTGATCGCCCAAGACCGCGCCCACATTGATGCCTATAGCCGCCATGCGCCCATCGATATTGCCCTCAGCATCGGGTGGTTGCTGACCGAAGCCAATGGACTCGACGCGCTGCTTCCTCTGCCAGCGATTGGCTGTCAGTTGGCATTGGCGGAGGTGTACGCGCGGATCGCGTTTGATGAGGCGGATGGGTAAGGCAACTTTCCGCGTTCATCGTAAACGTTTGACCATATCGGCGCTGCGGGGGCGGCGTTCTAGCAAGAAGCTGACATAGCTGAGCATCACCCGTTCGAGGTCGTCATGCAATGCCAGCGATACCGCCAGCCCGCGTAGATCTTCGTAGCCACTCCGTTGCAGGTGGCGCATCAACTTGAGCGTGCGCACGGGCAGCGGCACATACGAGGTGCCGCGCGCGGCATCACGCGGGCACACGACGCCGCCTTCGGTGATACTGAAAAACTGGTCTTCCGGCTGAATCGCTTCATGCCCGATGACGCACTCCGACAGTTCGGGACGAAAGCCCACCAGATCGAGCAGGTGCATCTCGAAATAGCGCGCCGCCAAACGGGGATCAGCGTCATCACCGATGCGCGCGAACGTCACATCCAGCAGATCGAACAGCGCGCGCGGGGTGATATCCCCCTGAAACGTGAAGCGATCCACCAGCTCCGCCGCATAGCCCGCCAGCGACCCGCGCTCAATTTGATCGCGCAGGGGCACATAGGCGGCGTTCATCTCAGCTTGCACGACAATACCGAGTTCGCGTCCGGTGTGGATCAACATATCGGCGCGGGTAAACAATTCGACATGCCCGATCTTGCGGCTGTTGATTTTACGCGCCCCTTTGGCAATCGCGTCCAGTTTGCCATGATGCGGGGTAAGCAGCGTGAGGAGCCAATCGGCTTCGCCCAATTCCATGCGCCGCAACACCAGTGTGGGGGTCTTAAACGAGCGCTCATTGCTGGGCATAATCGTCCGTGTCGGGGGTGTAATGGGGCGTTTCGGGCAAGGAGGACGGACCAAACCCGTAAGGCAACAGGTGATCGAGCGCTCCGTCATAGACGACGATTTCGTTTTTATCGACCATGATCAAGCGCATGGTAGGGGCAAATTCGTAGAGCATCTGGCGACAAATGCCACAAGGCGATCCGCCATTTTCGGTGTAGACGATGATCAGATCAAACGTGCGGTAGCCTTCGCTGACGGCTTTGACGAGCGCGGTGCGTTCGGCACAGATGGTCGCTGGAAACGAGGCATTCTCGATATTGCACCCCGTGAATAGGGTGCCATCCGTGGCGCGCAACAAGGCACCGACAGGATAGTGGGAGTATGGGATGTAGGCGCGCGCGCTGGCAACTTTGGCGGCGTGGATCAAGGGTTGGAGCGTGATCAAGTCGTGGGTCATGGTGGGGGGTCACACGGCGGGTTGAAAAGATCGCAACCCAACGCCGTCTCCTGATAATGTGAAGGTCGATAGCATCGCAGGGATGAAGCCGGTACGCCCCATGGGGATGGTCAACGCGCCCGCGTCGGTCGTCACGGTGAGCCATCCGCTAAGGCAGGTGATGGCTTGAAAACGCCCATCCGTCGCCAGAATCTCCGCCCTCCCCCCCGTGAGGCGATGGTAGATCGTGCAGAAATAATCATTGTCAAACACCACCGACGTGTCGTGATCGCCTGTGCGTCCGACGATGGGCGACAGATCAGGATTGGTGACGCCGACGCCTTTGTCGATGTGGAGGGCGCGTGGTTTGCCATCCAGTCCGACCCGCCCCCAGTCGTACAAGCGATAGGTGATGTTGCACGCTTGCTGCACCTCATAGATGAGGAGTCCCGGTCCCAGCGCATGAACGATGCCAGCGGGCATATAGAGCGAGTCGCCGGTTTGCACATCGACCGTCAACAGCAGATCGCGCACGCTATTTTGGGCAATGGCGTCGGCAAGCGCGGGACGGGTGGTGCCCGGTTGCAACCCATTGATGAGTTGTGCGCCCGGCTCGGCGTCGATCACCACCCACGCTTCGGTTTTGCCGCGCGGGGAGTTTTCGAGTTGGCGGCAGAATTCGTCGTTAGGATGCACTTGCACGGATAGCCATTGGTTGGCGTCCAAGATTTTGATGAGCAGGGGCATTCCGTCGGCGGGGTCGTTGCCTGCGCCGATTAGGTCTTCCCCGTATTCTGCGACCAATTCGCCAAGGGTGCGCCCCGCAAGAGCACCAGTCGCGACGATGGCAGTGTTGTCCAATTCCCAAGCCTCACCATAGGGCTGATCGGTCGGCAGGGGCTTGTTCAGATGGGTGGCAAGTTTACGCCCCCCCCACACAATGACGTGTAAGGCGGGATCGAGCAAGAATGGGTACAGCGGTAAGGTGGTCATGACATCTATTATAACGCGGATTTGGCGCGCGAAAAAAGAGTCTTGACGGCAAGGCGGCACACATGATATTATTTCTTGTATCAACGTATGTGCCTGTAGCTCAGTGGATAGAGCGTCTGCCTACGGAGCAGAAAGTCGGGGGTTCGAATCTCTCCAGGCACAACCCGTCAAAAAAGGCGATCCATCAAAATGGATCGTCTTTTTTATTGCATCATTCCCCCCCCACGCGCCCAATAATTCCCTACTCACGGGCATTAAAATTTTCGCCCGCAACAATCTTATATTCGACGGCGAGCGCCACCGCTTGAGTACGGCTGACGGTACCCAGCTTGGAGAGGATATTGCTGACATGATTTTTGACGGTTGAAATGCTGATGAACAGGCGCTCCCCTATCTGGGGATTATTGAGTCCCTCAACCATCACAGTGAGAATTTCGCGTTCGCGGTCAGTCAAATCGTGACCCAGACTGGGCGGGCGGATGGTCGCATTGATCAGCACGCGGGTGGCTTCGGGTGCCAACGTGGATTGCCCATGATAAGCTTTCCGTACCGCCTCAGCAAGTTCATCAACGCTCACATTTTTTAGCAAGTAGCTGAGCGCCCCCGCTTTTAAAACCTTCTGGATCGTTTCCTCATCGCTATAACTGGTCAAGGCAATCACTTGAATATCGGGGAACTTTTCTCGTATCAAACGGGTGGTGGTGATTCCATCCATGCCGGGCATCAGGATATCCATCAACACGACGTGAGGATGATGTTGGGAACACAATTCAATTGCCATCAACCCATTGCTCACATCCCCGATGATTTCAAAATCATCGAAATTTTCCAACAAGCTGATCAAGCCCATGCGAACCATATCATGATCATCAACGATCAAAACCTTAATCTTTTCAGTTTTAGTCATCACTTCTTTTGTCTCCTACAGGCGTCCAAAACAAATTGATGCGTGTCCCTTTACCGACAATACTTTGCACATCTAATACGGCTTTTATTTCCGCAGCCCGTTCCCGCATGATGGCGATACCCATACTGGACGCTGCCACCGAATCGACATCAAAACCCTCCCCATTATCTTCCAGCGAAAGTCGTATGCCACCATCAACCATTTTCAACTTCAGCATCATCTGGCTGGCATGGCTATGTTTAACGGTATTATTGAACATCTCTTGCATCATGCGATAAAAAGCGATATGGATGTTTTCGGGCAAGGGGGGGAACTCGTCCAAGTCCATTCGAATATCCATATTGCGTCGGCTGCGCATGGTGTCGACCAATAATTTTGCCAGTTGGGTGAGTTTGACCTGCGTCATGGATTGCGGTCTCAATTCCAGCAGCAACACGCGCAGTTCGCTCAGTGAAGCGGATGTCAATTGATGCACCTGCTCGATCAGCCCTTTTGCCTTTTTGGGATTAATCACCCATTGTTTGAGCGCTGATTCAGCCATCAGGCTAGCACTAAAGATCGATTGAGTGACCGAATCGTGCAAATCACGGGCGATACGCTGTCGTTCATCAAAAGTGGCGACCTCGCGTAGCGTCTCTTTTGCATGTTTGTGCAGGCTGATATCGGCATAATTTTCGATACGTCCACCCGCAAAAATCCCAGATCGAATCGGTTGGCTCCAATGCTCTAGCCAACGTTCTGCCCGATTACCATCTTTCAAAACATGACATTCAAAACGAGAAGTATAGTCATCGGTTTCATAGACATGGAGTATATTTTCGGTATACACATCGGGTTCTTCAAAAATGCACTCCAATGTTTCTCTTGCTAATACCCGTTTGTCTTGTCCCAAAATATCCTGACGATTCACCCCGAAATAAACCTCGGTTGCCTCATTCATCCAAACAATACGGAAATCAGCATTCAGAATAAAAATGCTGATCGTGGAGCTATCGAAGACGTCATCAATTAGGGATCGGTATGCTTCTTCGCTGCGCCTCAGCGCTTCATTATTGTGGTGACGCTCAATCGCATAGACTATCGAACGCAGCAACAGATTGGGGTCTATGTCCCCTTTGATGAGATAATCTTGCGCGCCTGATTGCACTGCCTGTATCCCCAAGCTCTGATCATGAGACCCCGTCAAGACGATCACCGGGGTATGCTCGATCTTCGCCCGAAACCCCACAAGCGTATCCAGCGCCGAGCCATCGGGCAGCGTAAGATCGAGCAAGACGATTTCAAAAATATTGGTTTCGGCAGCGGTAATACCGGTCGCTAACGTAGACTCTACGCGCACTGTCCACGGTTCATCACCGCTCATTTCCTTCACCATCTCGTGCATTAAACGCACATCACCCGGATTATCTTCAATAAGGAGGACATGTCTAGCCTTGTTCATTACACAATTCTTTCCTTACTTATAGGTCACGCTGGCAATTTGACGATCCCAAGCCAAAAACTTTCAATGATGTGAAGGATGTGGATGAACTGATTAAAATCAGCTGGTTTGGTGACATAGCAATTGGCATGTAAATCGTAGCTGGATCGGATATCCCGTTCATCATCGGAGGTCGTAAACACAATCACCGGGATTCGTTTGAGTTCTGAATCCGCCTTAATGAAGGCAAGCACTTCCCGCCCGCTGATGCGCGGCATATTCAAATCCAGCAAGATAATCTGAGGGCGCGGCGCATCGGCAAAACGCCCTTGTCGTTTCAGAAACGAGATCGCTTCCACACCGTCCCGTGCCACGCTCATGTTGACACGGATATGACTGTCTTTAAGGACTTCCTCGATAAGCCGAATATCGCCGAGGTTATCTTCGACTAGAAGAAGCTCCATATTCCTGTTCCCTTGCGCTTCGCTGTAGTTCACTCTGTCAGGCGATTGGTAAAGTAAAGTAGATGGTTGTATCGACACCCACTTCTGACTCTGCCCAGATTCTACCATTATAACGCTCCACAATTTTTTTGCAGATCGACAATCCGATGCCTGCACCGGGGTTATCCCCCTCACGGAAAATGCGATGAAATAGGACAAAAATGCGATCAAGATACTGGGCTTCAATGCCAATGCCATTGTCTTGAACGGCAAATGTCCAGTAATTCTCATCCTTTTTAACGCTGATATGAATTTTACAGGGAATTTCGCGCCGATATTTGACGGCGTTGTTGATCAAGTTTTGAAAAACTTGCACAATTTGCGATTGATCCGCTCTGACAGTAGGCATGGCATCCAGCGTGATCTCCACATTGTTTTCCTCTAGCTGCACCTTGAGATTTGCCTGTGCGGTGGTAATGGCAGATTGGACATCAAAGCTATCCCACTTTTGATCGGTGCTTTGCACGCGCGAGTAGGTGAGCAGATCATTGATGAGTTTTTTCATGCGCAGCGCCCCATCAACGGCGAAACCGATGAACTCATGCCCATCTTTATCGAGCAAATCCCCATAACGCTTTTCGATAAGTTGAAGATAACTCGTCACCATCCGCAACGGTTCTTGCAAATCGTGAGAAGCGATGTAGGCGAATTGCTGAAGCTCGAGATTGGAACGATGCAGTTGTGCAGCATAATACGTTAAAGCTTCTTCGTTGGTTTTACGCGCGGTGATGTCCGAGATGACCCCAATGGAACTCATCCTCTTCGTCACCGCATCGGTGGTGACCATGGATGTGGATTCGAGGGGAACCACCTGACCATTTTTGTTAAACACACGAAACTGGACGGTGCGCGGCTCCCCCGTTTTGATAATCTCCAGCACTTCTTGCGTTACGCGCTCAACATCGGGTGGGTAGAAGATCTTCGCCCAGAATTGCGGGTCATACCATTCTTCTAGCGTATAGCCCAACATATTTTCGGCACGTGGGCTGACAAAAGTGACCACCTGATTGCCGTTATCATGATAGTTTTCATAAACGATAGCGGGAAGATTATGAATGATCCGACCCAAACGATTTTTCTGCGCTTCTAAGGCGATCAACAAATCGGCACGTTCTTTGTGAATAGCGACTTGTTCGGTGATATCAATGCCGGATGAAATCAATAACTCAACTTCGTTGTTGTCGTTGAACAGCGGCGACATGCGAAAATCAATCGTAATTTCTTGATGGTTGGCGATTTGAATCCTAGCTTCATAGCGCACTTGTTCCCCAGCGGCAGCGCGCTTGATGGCGTCGCGGACTTGCGCTTGCGCAATCGGTGAGTACGCCCACCAGTAGGTCTCTTCAACCGGTCTGCCGACGACGTCCTTATAGTTCACATCCGCCAGTTCAATACTCGTGCGATTGACCTCGAACAAGGTGCCATCGGGAGTCAAAATCGCTACAAACACAAACAAATTATCAATGATCTTTCTTTGCCGTTGTTGCTGCGTGCGCAAGGTTACTTCAATACGCTGGCGTTCGGTGATATCCCGAAAAATATTGACCGCCAACCGCACCTTGCCCTGCGGATCAAAAATGGGGGCAGCTTTGATGTGCATCCAGCGCGATTTAAGGGATTGGGCATCGCGGAGTTCAAAATTAATTTCGGATACCGCGCCCGTCTTGAACACCTGAAAACGGGGCAACGCTGACCAGTCCATAGGCAGACCATTGCTATCATGCATCGTATAGCGCTGACGCAATATTTCTGCGGGGACATTGAGAACCTGTTGAGGATTACCGAAAGAAGTCAGTTCTAATGCCGCCTGATTGATATAAAGCACTTTACCGCTGGCATCCTGCACCGAGATACCGTCGGCAATGGTCGCAAGGATCGTTTCCAACTCCTGACGTGCCTCGCGCGCTGTGCGCTCGGCAACCATCCGGTTATTTTCGAGCCAACTGATAAAGACGGCGACAAGAAAGAAAATGCTGGACTGAAAGATATTGGTGACATCCTGCACTATAAAACCAGAGATCACTAAATAATAGTCAATCGCGATGATCGCTAAAGTTGCACTGATCAGACCGGCACGAATGCCGCCGCGCCAGGCGCTGACCGTGACCGCGAGTGTAAAAAGGACGAATTGGCTATCATGAATGATGGGCCATAAGACGAGGGTCATCCCAAGCGCCAACAAACTCGTTAGTATCGGGACTACTAGAAGTTCAAAAAGGCTGATGAGAACTTTACGTGACGGCATTGACATGAAACTCGCTTAAATCTGGCTATGGATTTAAAAGTCTGGGGTGGACAAGACTCCACCCCATCCCTCTATGTTACACGACGATAAATTTTTGCTTCACCCTCGGCTAACGTATCGACAAGATGTCCCCCGACAACCTGAAGATCGTAACCGTGAACAGCTTCATGCCAGGTGCCATCTCCCAAAGCGCTTTCACTGAGATCGAATTCACCGCCATAGGTATTCGTCAGGTTGGCGGCGACCACCACCACATTATCACCGCTCCAACGCTTGAAGGCGCTGATACCCCGCGCTGGGTCATTGCAAAGCACCTCGAAAGTATCACTGAACAAAGCCGGATTGTTTTTGCGGAAGTGAATGAGCGCTTTATAATGCTCATACAATCCCTTGTTGCCAGTGTTTGCCAGTGACACTCCGCAACCGCTAAAGCGGCGCGGCTTCTTGTGGAGTCGTGTCTCTGGCGAGTCTTTCGGCTCCAAATAGCCACGTCACTGACAGCAAGCGATCACGATTCTCGCTTTCACGAGCTACTTGCCGGGTGTCCCC
>JBBRTY010000132.1:0-11814 GCA_038248285.1 Aggregatilineales bacterium | reverse complement strand
AGAATAAAATAAACAGAGAGGCATGAAGACGTGAAGAAAAAAAGGAAAATACCCCTCGAAACGTAAATGTAGGGGCGGATTAGGCGCTTGTCAATCGTTCGTTAACATGAAAGTCCGCGCGCCGAATATCCACCCATTTGCCGCCAACGGTCATTTCTCCCTTTATTACCGACCGTTTTTCAGCCTGAGCAGTTACCCCTTTTGCAACAAATTCCCACTGCGCGTCCGTTTTTCCACAGAATCTAACCTAGAGTCGTCACAAAATCTGCGACAAGAATAATTTCGTGCGGGGATGCTGCGGATTCTCAAAAAAGTGTTCCGGCGTCCCCACTTCCACAATCCGCCCTTGATCGAAGAACAAGACGCGATCCGCCACTTCGCGCGCAAACCCCATCTCGTGCGTCACGACCAACATCGTCATGCCGCTCCCTGCCAGTTCCTTCATCACGTCCAACACTTCTTTGATCATCTCCGGATCAAGCGCGCTCGTCGGCTCGTCAAAGAGCATGATCTTCGGTTCCATCGCCAGCGCCCGGGCAATCGCCACGCGCTGCTGCTGCCCCCCCGACAATTGACCGGGGTACTTGTCCGCCTGTTCGGGGATGCCCACCCGCTCTAACAATTCCCGCCCTTTTTGCTCTGCCTTATCGCGTGACCAGTTGCGCACGTTGATCGGCGCGAGGCTGATGTTTTGCAACACCGTCAAATGGGGGAACAAATTAAACTGCTGGAACACCATCCCGATCTCGCGGCGGATGGTGGCGATATTGCGGACATCATGCGTCAGTTCCATGTCGTCCACGATGATCTGCCCGTCTTGATGTTCCTCTAGGCGGTTGATGCAGCGGATGAAGGTCGATTTGCCCGACCCCGATGGACCAATGATGACCACCACCTCGCGCGGCATGACCTCGACACTGACATCGCGCAACACATGAAATTCGCCGAACCATTTATTCAGGTTGCGGCACACGATGATTGGTTCTCGAATGACATTTTCCATCCCAATTTCCCTTTCGTTTTAGACTCGCCGTGCCGCGCCCGAACCGCTGGCTTCAAGGCGACGGCTGATCGCAGCCATAACATAACTGAAGATGAAGTAAACGAGCGCGATAAAAAGGTACACCTCGCGCCGCAAGCCCAAGAACTCGGTTTGGGCGACGCTGGTTTGGGCGATCCCCGATAAGTCGGTCAAGCCCACGATGGCGACCAACGAGGTATCTTTGAACAACGAAATGAACTGCCCCACCAGCGCCGGAATCACAAACCGGAGCGCTTGCGGCAAGGTGATGAGCAACGTCACTTGTCCCCCGCGCAACCCCAATGCCTTCGCCGCTTCTTCTTGACCGGGGGGGATGGCTTGCAAGCCGCCGCGCACATTTTCCGCCAGATACGCCGCGCTGAACAAGGTGATGCCCACCATCACCCGAAACACGTTGTCGAATTCCGCTAGTGACGGGCTGATCAGCGGCACGAGTAGTTGTGCCATAAACAGCACGGTGATCAGGGGCACGCCGCGCACAAACTCGATATAAATCGTGCTGGCGATACTGATGACGGGTAAGCTGCTCCGCCGACCGAGCGCCAACAAAACGCCGAGCGGGAACGAAGCGATGATGCCGACCATGGTCAACATGATTGTGAGCAGCAGCCCACCCCAACGGCGGGTATCCGTGAACGGCAAAAAGTCGCCAAGACCGACCCCATACGCCAACACAAACATGACGATGGGCAACGCGATCAGCGACCAGAGCGAGAAACGGCGCGACACGATGCGCGCATCACGGGCTTTGCCGCGCGCGGGCAACACTTGATCGGCAAGTTTTGCCACGCCATAACCCGCCGCCACCGCCACCACGATCCACAAGATGCCATCATTGAGCAGGTCTAAAAAGTTGCCGACATACAGCGTCAGCCAATCGGAAAAGGTGCCATTGCCCCGATATTGGGTATCGATGATCTGCGCCATCGGCACGTTATCCCCGTCAATGCGCGGGCGTTCCTCCAGCGTTGACCAGCTATCGGTCATGCGCACATATTCCGAGAAGCGCCCCGCCGCTTGGGTGACATTGCCCGCGTCATCCAGCGTCTCCCCGCGTGAGAAGTTGCGTTCCAGCAGGGGGTAAATCCCGCGACTCTCGATCAAGCCCGTGCCGGAGCCGTCTTTTTCGAGGATATACCAACCGTCTTCGGGCAATGTCACCGTGACCGCCGCCCCATCGGGCTGCAAAACGCCGCCATCAATGGTCTCAAACGTGGTGCCCCGCACGATCCGCCAATTAATCGGCGTCTGGTTGAGCGCGGTCGTCGTCGTCACCGCTTCGGGCACCGACAAACGCCCCAGTTCAGTTTCCAGAGTCGCCCGTTGACGGTCGGTCAATGTGCACTCATTGGGGAGGTTCGTTGCCAACAGCGTCGTGATCTCGTCAATCCGTGTCTGATCGCGCAAGCGCGTTGCCGCCGCTGCGCGCAAGAAATTCGCACCCACATCGGCAAAGCTGTTCAGGGTCGCCAGTTGCGCGTCATCGCTGGACAAAGCGACCGCCAACTTCAACTCTACGGTCTCACCCGCCCGCGCGATGAACCCCCACTGCGGGATCGGCGGTTGGGTCGAGCTGCCCGACACGATATCGGCATCCCCCGCGCTGACATAGGTCGGCGGTAGCGGAATGGTCTTGATCGCCGGCGGTAAGATGAACATCAACGCCACGAGGATCACCGTCAGGAATAGCAACCCGCGCGGCACCCGCGCCCATGCCGCCAACGCCACGCCGATCACGAAGGCGATCACCAAGACCATCAGGATGACGCGCCCTTCCGCGCCCATCTCGTAGCGTCCGAGCATGAACTGGCGAAAATTGAAGATAACGATAAACCAGTTGGCTTGGGTGACGATCCACGTCACAAAACTAGCGAGACCCGTCACCAACACGATCCCACTGATCAGGGTAAGGATGATATTGAACGGGCTGCTAAACAGGTTATTGCGCAGCCATGCCAGCGGGCCCACCACCAACAGTGGCGGCGCTTTGACGGGAGGTTCATCATAATAAACGAGCGCTTGTTGTTCAAAAGAGTCTGTCATGCTGATTTACCTCGTGATCAGTTGGAAGCGGCGATTCGCACGGTCCATCAACGTGGCGATAATCAAACTGATGATCAAATACGTAAGCATCACCATCGCCATCCCCGTGATCGATTGTCCCGACTGATTCATGATCGTGGTCGTGATCAAGAACAAGTCCGCGTAGGCAATCGCAATCGCGAGGCTGGAGTTTTTCGCCAAATTCAAATATTGATTGCCGAGTGGCGGGATGATCACCCGCAACGCTTGTGGCAAAATGACGAAACGCAGGACATCCCCATACCCGAACCCCAACGCCCGCGCCGCTTCGACCTGTCCTTTGGGCACGGCGAGAATGCCCGCCCGCACGATCTCGGCGATGAATGCCGATGTGTAGATCACCAAGCCGAGCAGTAACGCCATATATTCGGGGGTAATTTGAGTGCCACTGGTGAAGCGAAAGTTATTCTTTTCCGGCAAGCGCAAAATCAGCGGCACGGTCGCATAGATTTGTTCATCTTGCAACGTGATCAAGCCGTCCGCCCGCGCCTCATTCAAATTCATCATCGTGGTGACGCCTTCAGCATTGACGACGGGCACGCTGACCGGTGCGGGTTCCCCACTGACGATCAACCAACCGAAGAGCGCCAAGAGGACGATGGCGGCAAGGGCATAACGCCCGCGCGGGGACACTAGCCCCGTTGTTTCTTTCAGCCGACCGAAATATATCCACAAAATGCCCGCCAAGACCGCGCCCACCGTCACAAACGTCAGCCATTCTGCCAAGCGATTGGTCGTCACCAGTTCGGGAAAGGCAAAACCGCGAATGTTGATGTACGCCCATGGCAGCACCTCAAAGCGCAACGCCCCGCCGCCGTTGATGATCCCCAAGCGCGCTACCAGCTCGATGACGATCACGACGGCGGCATAGCCCCTCACGTACACGCGCCGCCGATCATAATAATGGCTCGGCAAACGGCGAATGGTAGACCAGATCAGCAAGGCACCGAGTGCATACAAAAGAAAGCGCAGCGGGATCACAGTGATCCCCTCTTGCGGAAATGACAAACTCTGCTGAAACGTGGGCAAACTGAGCATAACCACGAAGTACCAGGCAAATAACTGCACCAGCAAGGGGGTGTTCCGTAATAATTCGACATACACTGTAAAAATGGTGCGCACCAACCAGTTGCGACTGAGCAAAGCCACACCCACAAAAATACCGAGCAGTGTCGATAACACCAGCCCAAGGACGACCACCCGCAAGGTATTGGTGATCCCAACGGTATAGGCATCCCAATAGGTGCTGTTGGCGGAATACCATTCCGGCTTTTCGCTAATGTCAAATCCGGCGCGGTTTTGCAAAAAGACGAGATTAGGCGTCAAATTTCGCTCGACCAACGCATTGAGGATGCTCGTGGTCAATCCGTATAATGCCGCGATCAAAATCAGTGCAAAGACGATCTGCCCGATGATTTGTAACACGCGATCATCACGTAAATAGCCGATCAGCGAGGGGCTGGATCGTGGCGAAACAGGGGAAGGTGGGGGACTATTGGTCGCTGCCATGAAGTCAGGCTCCAAAATACTACTAAAAATAATCGCCCCCTCCCCCCGTCATCCCTGCGAATGACGGTGAGAGAGGGCGATGGTTCAAACAACTAGCCCGTACTGCCTAACGGAAGGGCGGCGAATACATCAAACCGCCGTCCGTCCACAGCCCATTCAAGCCGCGATCCAGACCGAACACGGTATCGGGACCCAAATTACGGTCGAAGATTTCACCGTAGTTGCCGACCTGACGAATGACCGTCACCACGAAGTCGTTGGCGATGCCATAGTAGGAACCGGCGGCGTTTTCGCCGACGCCCAAGAACCGTTGAATTTCGGGCAGTTCACTGGTCAAGAACGAATCCACGTTTTCGCTGGTGATGCCATATTCTTCAGCTTGGATCAAGGCGAAGACCGTCCACTGCACGATGTCAGCAAACTGGGCATCGCTTTGGGGCGACAACGGAGCGAGAGGTTCCTTGCTCAAGGTGATTTCGAGAATGGCGTGCGCGCCCGGATCAGCGGCGGTGGACTTGTAAGCGATCAAACCGCTCTTGTCGGTCGTGAAGGCGTCACAACGACCGGAGACATAGCCTTCCCATGTGGCAGCGGCATCCGCGAACACTTGAGGGGTATAGCTCAGCCCGCGTTGATCGAAGGAATCGGCGAGGTTCAATTCGGTGGTGGTACCGCTCTGAACGCAGATCGACGCGCCATCGAGTTCTTCAATGGTGGTGATGCCGCTTTCGACTGTCACCATCAAGCCTTGACCATCATAGAAGGTGACGGGGGCAAAGGTCGCACCCCAAACCGCATCACGGCTCAGAGTCCAAGTGGTGTTACGCGCCATCAGGTCAACTTCGCCCGATTGAATGGCAGCTTGGCGTTCGCCCGCTTGCAAGGGGCGATAAGCGACTTTGGTGGCGTCGCCCAAGACAGCAGCAGCGACCGCACGGCAAATGTCCACGTCAAAGCCTTCGTATTCGCCAGCGTCATTCAAGACGGCGAAACCAGCGAGAGCGGGGTTGACACCACATACCAATTCGCCACGATCAATGATGCGTTGGGTGATTTCGCCCAATTGCACGGGAGCCGCATCTTGCGCGAGTACGCTCAAGCCGGTGATCGACAGGGCGACCATCACGACGAGAGTCAACAAAACAAAGCGTTTTTTCATCGTCCAAAACTCCTCAGAAGAACCATAGACTGATCGGATAGACCGAAAAAATATTATAGCGAGTCCGCACTTGGTATGGTTTGGTACTTTCGCACGGTTCTCGACTATAATATTTGGGCAGTTTAACGTAAGGCGGGGAAGTTGTCAAAATGTCATGTGGAAAAGTGACAAAGCAAAAAAGGACGCGCCGTATGCGCGTCCTTTTCTGAACAACTAAACATAAGGGGACATGTTTCTAGCCAGTGACGCGCGCAAAGGTCAACATACCGTCAACATAGGTGATAAACAAGGTGTCGCCATCAATGCGATACGCCTGTGCCGTCCCTAATGCCGCCAGATAGAGCGTCTCCATCTCTTGTGCCATACCTTCACACGCCATCAACGTCGTCGCCAACGCCGCAAACGTTACGGTGCCATTCTCATAGCTGAAACCGCCCATATAATTGTTGCAACCCGCAAAGCCAGCAGCACCATCCCCAGAAAATGAGATCGTGGGGGTAGCAGCAGCGATAGCGATGATTTGCGCATCCACTGCCCCAAAACTGGTCAGCGTCCATGTGCCCAACAAGCCGCCCAGTGTGGGGTCATTGTTGACGATCTCAGTCGGTGGGGGAGCCGATTGTGTCGGGGCAGCAACCACTGGGGGCGGCGTCGCTTGGCGGAGCGAGAAGGAACGCACCACTGCATCTAAGGTGTCGAGTGAAGGCGCAAAATCAGTCGGCGCGGCACCGTTAATCGCGCTGATCGTGTTGTTGAATTCGGTCACGATATTGGGACTCCACGCCTCATAGTCAAAATCGGCGGGAATTTCGTTCGGGATCACAGCATTGGGGATCTTCGCCACGAGCGACACATAGGTCGCGCCATCGTTACTCAACAATTGCACGGTATAGCTCAGTTCCGACGCCAAAATGGGCGAGGCATCCTGTCCATAACTGGTGACATAGGCAATCCCCGAAAACTCACCCAATTGCACATAGGTGGCACGCGCGCGGATTTCTTGGGCAGCGGGCAACGTCGGCAGATAGGGCAGCACCTTACCGCCGATGTCGGCACCCGTCGTTAGGGTCATCAGCGAGGCAAGGTCGGGGCGTGTCGCCAATAACGATTGCAACGCCGTGACCTGCGCGAAATCGTTCTCGTATGCCGCCAAGTCTGCCGTGCGATACACGCGAATGGCGACGGGCGCGTCAAAAATGCTCTCCGGCGCGGGGGCAACGCTGTACATCAAAAAGTCGGTGGACGGCGGTTGCACAAACGGCTGCGCGACATCGGGCGCATCGCCCGCGGTTTGCACAATGTTGACGTTGGCACCCACCGAGGACGGATAGCTGAAGCTGAAGCCGTTAAAGCTAACGTTATTGAGCGGCTCTTGGGCGGCTAGCGGCATAACCATTAGCGCCAAGACGAACACGATGATCATCATCGATAAACTACGTCGGGTCAAATTTTTCATGCGACACTCCTTAAATCAAGAACAGGGTTTAAGGGTCGGGATTTGGGGGTGGGACCACAGCCCAGTCCCTAAAAACCAAGCACCGACTTCATTCTAACACGCGGACACCGCGTAGTACGGGTATGGCGCATAGCAATCAGCGGCTAAACGTCAAGACGGTGGTTTCGGTGGTGATCGTCATACCCTCGCTGGTGAGCGCGACGGATTGCGCCCTTGTCAAAGCCACCAAGAACGTCGTCTCTTGCGCCAAAATCGCCGAATCCGCACACGCGCGCAACGATTGCAACAACCCGCTAATCGTCAACGCCCCGTTGTCTATAGCGAAGGCACCGCGAAACGTATTGCAGCCGCCATTGCCCGACACTTGGGAACCGCTAAATTCAATCGTGACGACCGAATCGGGGATGATCGGGATTTGCCCATTCGCCGCGCCGCTGCTGACCAAACGCCATGCCCCTTCGATATTAATGGGCGCGCCTGTCGTGGCGACGATAGTTGGCACCACGGTTGGGGCAATCGGCGTCTCGGTCGCCACAACGGGCACACTCGTTTCGGTCATAACAATAATCATCGTCGGCGGCAAGACTTCCGTCGCGATGCCGCCTTGTGTGGGGGGTTCGGTGCTGAGTTCGGCGGCGGCTGTCGTAGGGGTAGCGCTCATCACCGGTTCGACCCCAACAGCCGTCGGCAGCATGTCCGAATCAGCCACGACGGACGCGGCATCGGTGAGCGTGAAGGAACCGATCAACGCCGTGAGACTATCCAGCGATGGCGAGAAATCGGCGGCGGTGGCGGCATTCAAATCGGCGATAGTGGCATTAAACGCGCCGACGAGGAGTTCGCCAAACACGTCGGGGTTAAAATCAGCCGGCAGTTCATTGGCGATCACGCCGGTCGCCAGCGGGGCGATCAGCGACACATACACCGTGCCATCGGCATTGAGTCCCTGAAACGTGTAGCGCAACGCCTCCGCCAAAATCGGGCTGGCATCCTGCCCATAACTGGTGATGTAGCCAATGCCCGAAAACTCGCCCACATCGACATAGGCTGCACGGGCGCGGATCGCTTGGGTGGCGGGCTGGATCGGCAAAAAGGGCAAATATTTACCACCGACATCTGCCGGTGTATTGATGATCATTAAAGGCGTCAAGTCCGAGCGCCGCGTCAACAAATCACGCAGGTCGGCAAACTGCTCATCCACAAATGGATACTCCGCAAAATCCGCCGTGTTGTACAAGCGGATCGTGACTTGGGGGGTATCGCCATGGGTCAACACTACTTCGGTGCGCGCCGGTTGCGGACCTTCCGGCACTGGTAAATCCGACGAGTCGCCGGCGTACTGCCGTACAGTGACGCCGTTCGCCAATGCCAGCGGATAGCGCAAACTAAAGCCGTTAAACGTGACCTGATTCAACGGTTCTTGCGCTTGTGTCGCCGTCACGAACAGCAATACTGCCGATACCACCGCCATTATACACATTGCGCGCTTCATTATTTGCTTCAAGAAATGCCCTCCATAGGGGTGAAATAGTGGTTAAGAACGCGAATACGAGCGCCCCCCACATCCGCTTAACTCAGTCACCCGATCATGCAACCCATCCACGCCCGATACAAGGGGTGATTAGTGGGCGTTTTCCCACCGTTAGCCCTGCATCCAAGGGGGTGAATGGGCATCAATGGCAGCGATCAACGCCGCCGCCACCGTCTCGATATCGCTGTTGGCGTCCACTATCAGGATCGTTTCGCCACGCCCACGCAAAAACGTGATCACCTCCAGATACTTGGCGCGCGTCTCGGCAAGGCGCACTTCATACAATTCTCGCTCGCCCCCACGCGCCCCAATACGGGCATAACACGTCTCTGGGCTGGCGTCCAAAAATACGGTCAAGTCGGGGGTACGGGCGGTGCGGTTCAACAGCAACACCTCTTCGGTCATCACATCGCCGCCGGTCTGATAGACCAACGACGACATCAAGTAGCGGTCACACAAAATCACCCCGAGCGGGTGGTCGGCGACAAACGGTGCCATCACCCGCTCGTTGTGATCCGCGCGGTTCAAGGCAAACGCCAACGCCAAGGTGCGCGCCGTCGTGACGATTCGTTTCCCCAAAATGGCGCGGATATACTCCCCCGCCACCGCCGAGTCTTTCGGCTCAAACGTGTGCAACACCCGATCCCCGCCCAAGCGCGCGCTCAAGGTTTGGGTGAGCCGCAGCGAAAGCGCACTTTTGCCACTGCCGTCTAAACCTTCAAGGACGATGAAATAGCCGCGCTCACTCCCGCTCATGCTTCCCCATCCGCCCCTACCGAGGCACTGACCGCCGCCCCAAAGCCCAGCGCGGCAATGGCATCGGCATAATTCACCACTTCGGTGCGCCGTGACCGTTTATGCAAATACGACAATCGATATAGGCGCAACGCATGGTCGGCGCTGCCCTCTCGTTGCAGATAGTAGCTGATCCAGCCGCTCTCGCTCAACAGATGATGCACCTCCGCCGCGCCTTCTGCCACCAGCGCGCGGCGCGTCTTGACCGTGAAGGGGATATCGACCATGCCGTTGTGATGGATATGCCCGATCTCGACCTTGCCGATTTGAAATTCCGTGCCGCCAAAACGGTGGGGAGTCGCGCCCACAGCCTGCCACCCGCTGACCGCCTCAATAATTTGTCTCACATCGCCACGCATGTTCATCTGCGGATATCCTATCTAACTTTCGAGCAAATCGGCTCTAGTGTACTGGCGAGCGCCCTGATTCTGAAAGGGCGTGACCCGTTATCACCCCTAAAGCACCGCATTGACATTTATTGCTAACCACGTTACGCTTTGGGCGCAGGATTCCCACAGGAGATTCATGAATGACCACCCTTGAACAGATCACGATTCGCAAAGTACGTCTTGAAGCCTCAGATTATGAAGGGATCGCACAAGTCGTGCAAAGCGCCAACGCCGCCGATGACATCAGCGCCCGACCCTCGGCGCGTGAATTCCAAAATCAGTTGACCGCCCCCGGTTTCGACCCTGATGATGCCTTCGTCGTCGAACACGAGAGTCAACTGGTGGCGTTTAGCGAATTTAGTTTTGAGGGGGACGGCAACCCTATCTGGGCGAGCGCAGCCGTCTTGCCGATGCTACGCGAAAGCGGAATCGCGCAACGCCTGTTGACGACCGTCGATGAGTCTGCGGTCGCCAGAGCCACCGCGACTTTTTCCGAAGCCATGCCCATCATCATCCATCGCAACGCCAGTGCGCCCAACTTAGGGGGGATTGCCCTCTTAAAAGCGAATGGCTATACCCATAGTCGCACTTTTTACGAGATGCAGATTGATTTGACTCAACCACTACCCCCACCACCACCCTTGCCGGAGGGCTTTCGTCTTGTGCCCGTCGACGGCGTAACACAGGGGTACGCCCTTTATGAAGCTGATGAAACAGCCTTCGCTGACCATTGGGGACACAGCCCGGTTGCGTGGGAATGGTTTGAACACTCGGTCTTAAACAACGAAAGATCCGATCTCCGCTTGTGGGTGGTGGCGTGGGCGGGTGACCAAATCGCGGGCTACAGCTACAACCGCCCGCTGAACAAAGGCGACCTCAGCGTCGCGTGGGTCGGGCACATCGGCGTGCTAGAGGGTTGGCGACGACAGGGCTTGGGCGCAACGCTCTTGGCACACGATTTTGCGCGTTTTCAGGAATTCGGGTATCAACAAGCGCGCTTGATGGTCGATAGCGATAACGCCACCAATGCGCTCGGTTTATACGAACGCGCCGGAATGCACGTCGTCCGCAGCAGTCATGTTTATCGCAAGCAATTTCGTTAAAATTAGGAAATATGATGACCCCACCCAACACGCTCACACTGCGCAAAATTCGCCTTGAGCAAGCCGATTACGAGGGCATCGCCCGCCTGTATCGCGAGGAAGCACTCGCCGACGGGCGCGACCGCTACCCTTCGGTTGGCGATATCATCAATGATTTGACCGCCCCCGACTTTGACCTCGACAACGGCATCATCGCCGAGCAAGACGGTGTGCTGGTCGGCTACAGCGACGCGGTGATCAATCCCGACGGCAGCGCATGGGCGGGGTGTGCCGTTTTGCCCAGCGCCAAAGGACGCGGCATCGGTCACACGCTGATCACCACCCTTGACGCGCGCCTGAATGACCAAGCCCGCGCGCGCTTCCCCGATGACCGCCCGCTGATGGTGCGGCGCGGTGTGAACAACAACAATGCCAGTGGCATTGCCCTGCTCCAAAGCATGGGCTATCGCTATGTGCGCAGTTTCTACGATATGCACATTGCGCTGACCGACCCGCCCCCCACTTTGCCCCGCTTACCGGAGGGGGTGCGCGTGGTGCCGTTTGACCGTGAAGCGCACGGGCACGCCTTATATGAGGCGCACGAAGAAGCCTTCAGCGAACACTGTGTCTTCACGCCCGACACATGGGAAGAGTATCAACATTACGTCTTCAACGATGAAAACGTCGATTTTAGCCTGTGGCAGATCGTTTGGGACGGGGACGAAATCGCGGGCTATAGCGTCAACCGCGCCTTGCAATTCGGCTCCTT
>JBBRTY010000131.1:0-11908 GCA_038248285.1 Aggregatilineales bacterium | reverse complement strand
CATCTTTTGAACTCAACTCGGAAATTCCCGGAGAATTTACACTCACTTGAAATGCACCCCGCTGAGACGCTCAGACGGCGGCTAAAGCCGTAAGGCGCTTCATCTACAGCCGCTGAAGCGGCGTAGCTTTCGCGGGCTAAAGCCCTACTTCTGTAACATGCACTATAAGCTACTTTGAATAAGCGGGGGGGCTTTTTGATTGTCCGCGTCCGAGTCGCTGCCGAAAGGCAAAATCCGGCGGGCATCAATTGGGGGGTTGATGGGCACGATGATATGAAAACTGCTGCCGGGCATGGTGTTCATGTCATTGCCGGGGCTTTCCGCCCAAATGCGTCCACCATGTCCGGCGATGATTCCGCGCGCGATAGTCAGCCCCAAGCCGGGACCGGCACCCATAAATTTATAGGCTCCGGTCGAATGGCGCACGGGATCATAGGCGCGATAAAACTTGTGGAAGATCAGCTCTAGGTTTTCATCGGCAATGCCGACGCCGGTATCGCGGATGATGACATGGATGCACTGCCCGCTGTTATCGGCATTGTCGCCGCTCTTGGGGATGGTGTCAGCCATCAGGGATCCCATAATGTCGATACGCCCCCCATCAGGGGTAAATTTGACGGCATTGACGATGACATTGCGGAAAGCCTGTACGAGCCGCTGCATATCGCCTTGCAGGGACGGGAGTCCGCCCAAGCCACTGGCGCGCAACATGATTTTGCGTTCGCGGATGGCGTCTGTCAGCGGATCAATCGCCATGCGCACCACTGTCTCGATGGTGGCAGGGGTATAGCGCAGATCCATCGCATTGACATCGATCTGGCTGGTATCGAGCATCGCCCCGATCAATTCTTCCATGCGTTCGGTGGCTTTGCGCAAGTTGCCCGCCAACCCGCTGAGGCGTTCCGGGTCAAGCACGCCGCTGTCGTTTAGGGCATCGATGATATCGGTATACCCGCGCATCTGGGCGAGCGGGGTGCGCAGTTCATGGCTGGCGATGGTGATAAAGTCGGTTTTGACCAGATCGAGCCGTTCGATTTGTTCTTTTGCCTGTTCGAGGTCTTTGTTGACGCGCGCCAACTGATTGTTGAGGCGCATCAGCTCGTCCATACGAATAGACTGATCAAGGACGGGTTCGGATTTGGGCGCGGCGGGGGCGGCAATCACGGGGGGCGATGGGGGCGTGCCGATGAGCAAATGCAACACCACATCCAGCGCGACCCGCAACCCGATGATCGCGGTTGCGGCGATGCCGCTGATGATCAGCAGGGTGAGGGCATTGCGGTCGTTTAGGACAAAGACCACCGAAATGGCGACAAAAATCACCAAAATACTTAGCCCGCCCGTGACCAGCAGGGCAATCACCGGGCTGATTCGCCGCAAAACATGACGCCAAGAAGACTGTTTCATGTGACTGTCGCCCAGTGTGCGATCCTGTTGGGATCGATCATTTCAAAATGTAGTAGGTGCCTTTTTTCGACCCGACTTTGAGCAGAATCCCGCGTTCGACCATATCGGCGAGGTCAAGACGAAGCGTTTCGGCAGAGACGCCCTGACACAATGAGCGATACTCACGATTGGTGATCGACCCATGATCGCGGATGTATTGCAACGCCCGCGCTTGCCGGTGGTTGGTATTGCGCACCCAATCGGGCGCGGCGACTTTTTCGCGGCTATTGTAGAGCGTCACCGAAAAGCTGTAGGGGCGCGCGTCGAAGGACGGCGGACGATGCCCCGCCTGCTCCATTTCTTCCATCATGCGGTCGATACCCAAACCGAGTTCTTCGATATAACCCCATTGGAACAGCCCGTTGACGATGCGCGGATTGCGGCTGAAATGCTCATCAACGATATTGTCGATGGTGATGAAGCCGGGTAAGCCACCGGGGGAGATGACTTCGAGACGGTCGGCATACATGCGCAATTCAATGCGCCGCCCCTTCAGGCGATAATCACGATGGCAAATGGCATTAACGATGCCTTCGCGCACTGCAAATTGAGGATATTCGTAGGTTTCTTCGCGTTCCAACCCTTTGACGACGGCACCGACCGCCATCTCGCTCCAAATTAAATTCCACGCTGCTTCGATCAAGCGGGGTAGGGAGCCGGTCAATTCTTCGCGTCGAGTATAGCCCGCCAAGCCGTTATCACCGCGTGGGGTTTTGCCGACAAATTTGGCGAACACAATGCCCGATTGCGGAATCCAGTGTTGAGGATAATCGCTGAAGAGCATGATGCCGCTGACGGTGGGGCGGTCGGCGTTGTCAATCGCGCCGATTTCGCGCAAGAGGTCGTCAATCTTGCCATTATAGGGGCGCTTGGTGCGCTCGGCACGTTTGGCGAGATACTCGTCGATCATCTTGCGGCTGAAGTCGTCTTTGGTCGCGCCCGGCACGGGTTCGCTCTCAAAATCCCCTGTGCTTTTGGCGCTGGCGAGTTTGAGGATTTCTTGCCCGCCAAGCGGACGGTTGCGCAGTTCCTCGCGAATCAACACGCGCCCATCGGTGAGGGCGTGCAATTCGATACTACGTGGGATGCGCAGCGCATGGACGATTTGCCCATCTTCCAGATCAACCGGCTCCCAGTTGCCCGTGACGACCGAGGGGCTGCACTGGGCATCGGCTTCACGCAGGGCTTTGGCAAGCGCCTCTGCCCCAATTTTGAGGTTGGGTTTGCCAGCTTCATCTAAGCCTACGACCAATGTTCCCCCGTCGGTGTTGGCAAAAGCGACCAGCGTTTCGGCGATTTGCTTCGCGTCCGCTTTAGACAGGAAAGCAAGCCTCGGACTTTGTCCATTTTTCAAAAAATCAGGATTTAACATGCGCCTGTTTGGGTTTTAAGTTGCGAATTAGACTTCATTGTAACATGTTTTTCCATGGGCACGGACGAGTCATGTTAAGCTTCTGCAAAATGAGCAACATTTATTCTGATTTGAGCGGAGACGCACTAGGATTTTGGTGAAACCTTTGGACAACACTCATAGTATCGGCAATGGGGTGGGCGTTGGCGTCGGTTAGCCGATCACGCGGATGATCTCGCCGTTTGCCGCCCGCAGCAAGCGATCCCAAATGGCTGCCCCCAAACCGCTGTGATCCGTCCAAGCGATGAGAATGGTATCGACACCGCGTCCATCCCATGCCCGCAACGCCGCAAACAGATTCTGGCTGATCTCGTTGAGCGTATTTCCCAAATGGATATCATCGTGTAAGGCGGCGAACTTATCCCCTGTCCCCAGCACCCCCACTTTCTGACCAGTCTCTTGCAGGGCGGCATGATCGGCGACCATTTGGCGCTGAATAGCGTCGGGCGAGTCGCCCGTGTAGAGCCGTAGTTTGGCGCGTGGGGAATAATGCTTAAGCATCTGACCGGGCGCGGCGGCGTTGATATCGGTCGAGAGGTAGCGTTCTAGCACGCCGATAGTGGGCAAAAGGGCGCGTAAAGCTTCGATGGTCACGCCGCCCGGACGCAAGATCAGCGGTGGATCGACGGTGATATCAAGGATCGTCGATTCGACGCCGATAGTGGCTGCGCCGTCATCCAAAATCAGATCGATGGCACCGTCAAGGTCTTCGAGGACATGGGCGGCGGTCGTGGCACTAGGGCGGCTAAACGTGTTGGCGCTGGGCGCGGCGATAGGCACCCCCGCCGCACGGATCAGGGCATGGGCGACCGGATGCGAGGGCATCCGCACCGCGACGGTGGCACGCCCAGCGGAGACGATCTCCGGAATTTGCGGCGCACGCTTGAGGATGAGCGTGAGTGCGCCGGGCATGAACACGGATAAGCGCGCCAGCAGTGCTAACGGCGGGTCAAGGGCGACGGCGCGGAGCGCCTCGTGGTCAGCGACATGGACGATGATCGGGTCGGTGTGGGGGCGGCGCTTGGCGGCGAAAATCCGCTCTATGGCGTCGGCATTGGTGGCATTTGCCCCTAAACCATAGACGGTTTCGGTGGGGAAGGCGACCAGCCCGCCGCGTCGAATGATATCAGCGGCATGGGCAATCGCTTCGGAAGTAGCGGCTAAGACGGGTGTTGCCATAACAGGATCATTTCTTAAAAGGGAGGCGGGTGGGTTGGGATCAGCGCAGTTGCGCCCCCATAAAGGCGCTGTAACCGCGTGTGAATTCGTCAATGGTGAGGGGGTTGCGCCCCTGAAGTTGAACGCGCGTGGGCGCGAATAAGCCCTCACCGGTGCCAATGGCGACCTGACTCCCGTGTTCGTTGCGGAGGCTGACCACCCATCCCGACTCGGCTGAGCCGGGCACGACGGTGCCCGCCAAAATTTTGAGCGTTTGGTTGTCCCAGGTGGTATAGGTGCCGGGCCAGGGCGTAAAAGCGCGCACCAGCCGTTCTAGGACGACGGCGGGTTGTGTCCAATCGAGGTGTCCCTCGCTTTTGTCGATGCGCGGGGCAATGGTCACGCCTTCGGTGGGCTGTGCTTGCGGCACGATCAAGCCCGCGAAATAATCGGGCAAAGTCTCGATCAGCAAGTCCGCGCCGAGGACGGTCAGTTTGTCATGGAGCGACTCGCCCGTTTCATCGGCGCTGATAGGGATAGCGCGCATTCTCAGCATGGGTCCGGTATCAAGTCCGGCATCCATTTTCATGATCGTCACCCCCGCTTCGGTATCCCCCGCCCGAATGGCGGCATGAATAGGGGCGGCACCGCGCCAGCGCGGGAGCAGCGAAGCATGAATATTGATCGACCCATAGGCAGGGATATCGAGTAACGACTGCGGTAGAATTTGCCCAAAGGCGGCGACGATATAAGCGTCGGCGTCCCACGCGCGCAGGGTCTCAAGCGCATCGGGGCGGCGGATTTTCTCCGGCTGAAACACGGGGATATCGTGATCGAGCGCCACCTGTTTGACGGGCGACACCTGCACCCCGCGCCCGCGCCCCGCAGGGCGATCCGGTTGGGTGACGACGCCCATCACGGTGTGATGTTGTATGAGTGCGCGCAAGGGGGGCACGGCAAATTCTGGAGTCCCCATAAAGACAATTTTTGCCATCTCGACCATGATCCTTAACAGAGTATAATAGATATTTCCAATTCGCTTTCAGGCAATACTTTTGTACCCGAAGCCAAGAGACTGATCCCACTGTGAATGCGTCCAAACCGACCGTTATTCTAACATACTTCGTCCCATGCCCGCACTAAAACGTTGGCAAGTTGCCCCCGCCTTGTCCCCTGACATGCTGCGCCGTTATCGCCATATGAGCATGACGCTGGCGCAAGTCCTTCATAATCGCGGGATGACGGATGAGGTCAGCGCGGCACGCTTTTTGGATGCTGATGATCCGGCTATTGGGCGCGTCCTCGGCTTTTCGGGCAAACGCACCAGCATCGATAAGGCGTTGGCGCGGATTCGGCGAGCCATCAAAGATCGCGAGATCATCGCCGTTTATGGCGATTTTGATGCCGATGGCGTGACTTCGACCGCGTTGCTGATGCAGACGCTCAAAACCTTGGGGGCACATGCGCTGGCATATATTCCGCATCGTGTCGATGAGGGCTATGGTTTGAACAGTGATGCCTTGTTGAAATTGCAGCGTCAAGGGGTGCGCGTGGTGATCACCGTCGATTGCGGGATTCGGTCGGTGCGCGAAGTCGAAGACGGCAAAATCTATGGCTTGGATATCATCGTCACGGATCATCACACCATTGGTCCCGAAGTGCCCAATGCCTATGCCGTGATCAACCCTAAACTCGAAGATGTCGCCTATTCTGAGGATATGCTGGCGGGGGTGGGGGTGGCGTATCGTTTGGCGGAGGCATTGCTGACGATTTCGGGCACGCAGCCGATTCGCAAGACCAACGGCAGTGTCGCGCCACCCTTGACGCCGGATGACTTGGTGGATTTGGTGGCGGTCGGTACCGTCGCGGACTTGGCACCCCTGAATCGTGTCGAAAACCGGGCGTTGGTACGGCGCGGGCTGGCGATCATGAACACCGGGCGGCGGACGGGGTTGCGCGCACTGGCTGAGGTTTCGGGCTTAAAACTGGGGACGTTGGTCGCCTCGAACATCGGGTATACGCTTGGTCCGCGCATCAACGCGGCGGGACGCTTGGATAGTGCGATGCTGGCGTATGAACTGCTCGTCACGGATGACGAAAATCGCGCGGCGGAACTGGCGCTGCAACTGCAACAGCTCAACGTGACGCGGCAAGAATTGACTCGGCAAGCGCAAGATATGATCCGCGATCAATTGACCGATGCTGAGTCGTTGCCGCTGATTTTCGCCGGGGATCGCAGCTTTAAGCCGGGGATCGTTGGGCTGGTGGCGGGGCGTTTGGTGGAAGAATTCTTCCGCCCGACCATCATCATGGAAGAAGGCGAATATGAAAGCCGCGCGTCGTGCCGCAGCATCCCCGGTTTTGACATCACCGAGGCGCTCGATCAGTGTGCGCCGTTGTTGGTGCGGCATGGGGGTCATGCGGCGGCGGCGGGTTTCACGGTCTTGAACGAGAATATCCCGGCATTGCGTGAACAGTTACTCGATATTGCGCGCTCCGCGCTCGAAAACCAAGACCTATCCCCGATTATTGAAGTGGATGTCGCTTTGGATGCCAACGCGATCACCCTCGATTTAGTGACTGAACTGATGAAACTGGAACCGACGGGGCACGGCAATCCCGCCCCCGTGTTTGTGACGCGCGGCTTGAGGGTGCTGGATCAGCGCTTGGTGGGCAAGGATGAGCGTCACATCAAACTAAAATTGGGACGTGCCGGTTCGTCGCCGGTCGATGCCATCGGGTTTCATATGGCGGAGGGGTACCCCAACGGCGCGACACGGGTGGATGTGGTCTATCATCTGGAGATCAACGAATGGAATGGGCAGCGGTCGCCCCAATTGAATTTACTCGATGTGCGTGCCGCTAGGGATTAGGGAAAAGCAAGTAAAGAAAGTAGTGCTATTCACTGGGGAACCCACAAAGCGATGAGTCACCGAGCGAGCGCGATCATCACCATCATCATAATGCTGTTTTGTCTTGCTCCGGCGCGGGCGCAAGACGATGGGGCGTCCCCCTTTGGCGTGATCGAGGCATTTTGGTTGCCCGACGCGGCGTGCGCCATTGGTGTGGGGTGGGAACGCATCATCTTTGATTGGGCACAGCATCAGCCCACCAGCCCCGATGACTGGAACACCTTGAACGTGGATGAGCGCTGGTTAACGGCGGCACAGGCATGTGATCGGGAAGTGGTCGCGGTCGTCAAGCACACACCGACATGGGCGACTGACGGGATCGTCAGCGCGGGATTGCCACGCGGCTTGTATTTGCCTGTGGATGACGCCGATAATTTGTGGGCGGCGTTTATGCGACGCTTGGCGGCGTATTATGCCCCGCTGGGGGTGAACCGCTTCATCATTTGGAACGAACCGGATATCCCGCTCGGTAGTTATGGCTTTGAGTTTGACGGCACGCTCGAAGATTATGCGCAATTAGTGAAAGTGGCATACTTGGCGGCGACGGCGGTCAACCCCAACGCTCAGATTCATATCGCTGGGACGACCTATTGGTATGACATCAACAATGATCGCCCCTTGTATGTGGGTCGTCTATTGGATGTGCTGGCGGCAGACCCCGACGCGGCGGCGCACGGCTATTATTTTGATGCGCTGACGGTGCATGTCTATTTTCGCACCGAAACCGTCTATGACATCACACGGGCGAATCGGGCGGCGCTCGAACGGCACGGCATGGGCGCTAAAGCCGTGTGGATTGTGGAGACGAACGCCTCGCCCAATCTCGATCCGGCATGGCGGGTGGAACGCCCCAATTGGCAGATCACGCTGGAACAGCAAAGCGCCTTTTTGACGCAAGCGGCGGCGCTGGGCTTGGCGGCAGGGGCGGAACGAATCGCCGCTTATAAGTTTTTCGATTGGAACTTAGCGCCCAGTGCCGAGTCGTTTGGATTGATCCGCGCTGACGAGTCGCCCCGTCCGGCATATGCAACGTGGGGCATAGTGATCGACTTGTTCTCGGATGTGGTGGGGGCGACTCTTGCGCGCACGCCGACGGTGGATGCTGTGCTGCTGCGTCATATCGACGGGCGGCAAACGTTGGTGGCGTGGGCGACGACGGCAGAGCCAGCAGTGTTGCAAGTCGGGGCGACCCAACCGGCGACCCTGCGCGATGCTTTGGGCGGCGCGGTGCAGGTTGCGCCGTTTGAGGATCAGATCATGCTGGCGTTAGCAGGGGCAATTTGCCCCCCGGTGGATGGCTGTGCGGTGGGGGGGCAACCGATCCTGTTGACCGTCATAAGTGGGATGGGGCAGGTGCAGGTGATCACCAACGGCGGCGACCACATCCCCTTGAATTTTGGGATGGCGGAAGCCGCTCCTTCTTAGAGGGGCAAGCATTGTCCAGCAGGGCTGTTGGCGCGTTGAAAACCCAAGCTGTAATTTATGATCAGTGAATCACGAAAGCGCACCGATCCCCCCTTCCCTTGTCCGCAGGGATGAGGTTGTGAACTTTCGTGAATCAAATAATTTTATTTGCCAATACTCCCCCGATCCCATAAAATTAACATGATCGTTCACACATGACTGCAAAGGATTTGACGATGACTCGAAACCACCAACGCCGCCGCGCTAAGCACATCGCCCTGTTCACGCTGATGCTTGCCGTCAGCTTTCTGATCGTCACCCCCATCTATGCCGCCACCTTCACCGTCAACAATAACGGTGATGCCATCGATGCCGCCCTCGGCGACGGCGTATGTGCGACGGCGGGCGCGGTCTGTACGCTGCGCGCCGCCATCGACGAAGCCAACGCGCTGGCGGGGGACGACATCATCAATTTTTCCAGTGTCACGCTCGTCAACACCGCTGCCGCGCTGACGATCAACTCGAATATCACCATCAACGGCATGGGCGTCACCGTCGATAACACCATGACGGGGCGGGTGTTCAACATCACCTCTGGCACGGTCGTGATCGCCGGGCTGACTATTCAGGGCGGGGATAGCATCAACACCGGTGCCGGCATTCAGGTCATCGGCGCAACATCCATCTTGACGTTGCAAAGCGGCGCGCGTGTTACCGACAACGACGCCGTGAGCTTCGGCAGCGGCATTTTCGCCAGCACTAACGCGCAGGTGACCGTCACTGGGACCGGGACGGCGGTCACCGCCAACCTCGGCGCAACCAACGGCGGTGGCATTGCTGCCCTCAGCGGCGCTGATGTGTTCATTCAGGATGGCGCTACGGTCAGCAACCACACGGGCACCCCTGGTAGCAGCGGCGGCGGCGTGTACCTGTCCGGCACCGGTACCACGCTCACGGTGCAGAACGGCGGCACGATCAGCGGCAACGACGCCACGACCTTCGGCAGCGGCATTTTCGCCGACACCCTCGCCCAAGTGACGGTAACGGGAACTGGATCAGCCGTCACAGCCAACCTCGGCGCAAATCGTGGTGCCGGCATTTACGCGCAGGGCGGTGCCGACGTGTTCATTCAAAGCGGCGGCACAGTCAGCAATCACACCGGCGTGACCAGCGACGGCAGCGGCGTGTACCTGACCGGCAGCGGCAGCACGCTCACCGTCGATAACGCCAGCATCAGCGGCAACACCAACGCCGGCTTCGGCGGCGGCATCTATGCCATTACCAGTGCGGCGGTCACGCTGCAGAACGGTGCCGTGATCAGCCAAAATGCCGCGACCACGAGTGGCGGCGGCATTTATATGGCGACCGGTGCGGGCGCGCTCAGCGTCACGGCATCGCGCATCACCTTCAATACGGCGGTCGGGGATGGCGATGCGATCTTCCAAGCGGGCGGCTCGTCAGCTGTATCCAATTCGTGCATCGTGTGCAACGGCGATAACGCCGTCGATTACAGCGGCGGCACCACTCCGTTGACGCTGGGTGGCAATTGGTGGGGGTCGGTGTGGGGTCCGTATCACAGCACCAGTGCCAATGGCTTGCAGTGCAGCCCCGGCGATAGCCTGAACGGTGCCAACGCGCTCGCCAATTATGGCATCAGCGTGACCACGCCGAGCGCCAGTTGCAGCGCCGCCCCGGTCGGCAATTGGCTGACGGTGGCTACAGCCGGCTGCACCGGCGACGAGATCCCCACTGTGTCCAGCATTGGACACGCGCGTACATGCGTGGGACCATAAAATTTGTCCACCCCCGGCGATTGCGGTATGAACGCAGTTGCCGGGGGGGAGTTGTGCATGGGCGGAGTAGTTACGTCTGTTTTAAGAAATCTTGTAATCTTTAGGTGAATGTCTTGAAATCCCCCAGCTACAAGGGTGCATTTCACTTTGGTGCATCGCTATGATTTCATAACAGGTAAACGGGCGGATATTCGGCGCAGCGACTCTTGGGGTTGGGGATTTTTCCACGAGCGCCTAATCCGCCCCTACATTTACGTTGATGAGACGATAGGGGTTGGCAACAAAAAACAAACCCGCCCTATTGTGGTTAGGTGCCCGCAACGGAGATCGTTGTAAGGGCGGATTAGGCGCTTGTCAAATGTTATCAACTCACATTGTCCCCGCGCCGAATATCCGCCCGTTGAAACCCCACATTTCCCCCGCTACCATGACGAGTATATTTTGCACTAAAGTGAAATGCACCCCAGCTACAAGTTGTTTCTGCCTTCGTCCATCATTTAAGGTTATACTTGTCGGACATGCAATCGGATTTACTGATTTTGGCGATACGCCAACACAAAAAAGTAAATCAACGGGAGCCTATCCCAACCCCCTAGTTTCAATGGAGAAAGTTTGGTATGAGTACACCACCGAAGCAGTTTTCGTATGGCGGGCAAGCGGTCATTGAAGGCGTGATGATGCGCGGCGCACATAAATTCGCCGTCGCCGTGCGCGACCCCCAAAACAATATTGTCATTCACGAACAACCGATCAATGCCGCTGTGTATCGCGGTTGGATCGCCAAAACCCCGTTTGTGCGCGGGATTGTCGGCTTATGGGATGCACTCGGCTTGGGCACGCGGGCGCTGATGTGGTCGGCAGATGTGGCATTAGGCGAAGAAGAGGTCAGTTTCAACGGACCTGTTGGTTATGCGACGTTGGCGTTTTCCCTGCTCTTGAGTGTCGGTTTGTTCTTCATTTTACCAACCGCCCTCGCAACGGGCATTGAGTCGCTACTGGGCATTCAGGAGGCACCGTTTTTGACCAATATGATTGAGGGGGCGGTGAGTTTAACGCTGGTCGTGGGCTATATCGCGCTGATCGGCTTGATGCCGGATGTGAAGCGTTTGTTCGGGTATCATGGTGCCGAACACAAGACGATCAACGCTTACGAAGCGGGTGCCGAATTGACCCCAGAAATCGTCCAGAATTACCCGATTGAACACCCGCGTTGTGGCACGGCGTTCTTGTTGACGGTGGTCTTTGTGAGCGTATTGGTGTTTGGATTGTTTGGTCGCCCCCCGTTTATCGTCTTGGTGATTTCGCGCATTGTGCTGTTACCCGTCATTTCGGGGATCGCTTATGAGTTCATCCGCTTCACGTCGCGGCACATGGACAACCCGATCATTCGTTTGATCATCATCCCGAATTTGGCGTTGCAACACTTGACCACCCGCCAGCCGGACTTGACGATGATCGAGGTGGCAATTGCCGCCTTTAAGCGGGTATTGGTCAGCGAAAATTTAGCAGTGGATGAAACGCCTGCGCCCGAAGCGGTCAATGCCGCTGGCGCGGTGCCGCAAGCTGCCGGGGATTAAACGAGTAGCACTGGACGCGCAACGGGATTGTGTTGAAAAACACGGGCAACCCCATTGGGTCTTGCGTGTCAAGTTAAGGGTTTATTCTCTTGTTTTGCCTCAATCCCCACCCCGTCTGACCTTCGGTCAGCGCCCCCTCCCCATTGCATGACTGAGGGGGGATTTTCAAAGTGCTTGTGCCGTTTTCTCCCCCTCTCTCACGGAGTG
>JBBRTY010000130.1:0-11926 GCA_038248285.1 Aggregatilineales bacterium | reverse complement strand
TCGGAAATTCCCGGAGAATTTACACTCACTTGAAATGCACCCCGCTGAGACGCTGAGACGGCGGCTAAAGCCGTAAGGCGCTTCATCTACAGCCGCTGAAGCGGCGTAGCTTTCGCGGGCTAAAGCCCTACTTCTGTAAGCCTACGATCCAATCTTGGATGGCGTAGTACATGTCCGTATCAGTTTGAGCGTATCTTAAAGGAAAATTCCACTGCTTTGCTACAATTAAGGGAAGCGGGGTATCATCATCAGTCTGAAAATCGTCTTCAAAAGGTAGGGGCAGATTCGACATAAAAATATTCATTAGCACATAAATGCTTTGGCTAAGTATAGACCTTAATTTCTGTAAATCACAAACGATTTTGACCAAAAGCGGGAGTTACAATAATGAAACCCCAAAGACAGGTGCGCAATAAAGTTGCTGTCTTGTTGTATGAGAAGGAATTGCGCGAAAAACGCCGCGTCACCCAACAGGAACTCGCCAAATTTATTGGCGTCAGTGAAAACACCATTACGCATTGGATGTATAACAATGTGACCATCTTTGATGGCAAAATCATTGAGGGCGTATGCACCTTTTTCGGCTGTGGTCTGTGCGATGTCCTGTACTTCGAGGAGATATCCGATGAGGAACGCTGATCGTATTCAACATCTCGATATCCATGTTGCTGGCTAAACGAGCGGATATATAGCACGGGGAGCAGATATGTCCGCCCGTTGTGTGTTGCAATATCGTTGCATCGGCGGCGGGCAACAGCCCAACGCGCGCAACCCCGCCAAAGGCACCGCGTCAGGCACCGCGTCACCGGATCGGGTATCGTTACAGGCTGCTGCGCCCACTGGTGACGCCCGATGCCGTTTATCCAGTGGGGATGAGCATGAACATGGCGGTACATCCCGATCACCGAGGGCGGGGCTTGATCAAGCTGGTGTCCGCACCGGTATACGACGCGGTGAAGGCGGCGGGCGGCGTGATGGGCTTGGGCTTCTCCAATGCGGTGGGGGTAAAGGTGGATCGGCATAGCAAGGGCTATGGCTATCAGGTGATCGGGCAAATGCGCCCCTCGTTTCATCTGTTGGGCGGGCACCCTACCGACGGCTTGACGCTGCACGACCACTTCCCGACCGCGCCGCTGTGCATCGACGCCCACCCGCCGACGGGGTGGCATTTCGCCAAAACGGAGGCATATCTGCGCACGCGCTACGGGGCGCATCCCTTCCGCCGCTATCAGTATGGGGTGTGGCAAAAAGCGGGGCAGGTGCTGGGGGTGGTGGTCTATCGGCGGGCGCGCCTATTGGGGATGCCCACCGCCGCCGTTTTAGAAGTCGTGGGGGGCGACTCGGCGGGACTCATCGCGCGGTGGTCGGCGACAATGCGGGGACGAGGGGTGTGGGTGGCGCACTTGCTCAGCACACCGTCGGCGGCGGTGCGGCGGACATTTGGGGCGACGTTGGCTCCGGTGGTGGCGCGTACCCCGTCGTATTTGACGATCAAGCCTTTGAGCGACGGGCTGCCCACAGCGGCATGGTCGCTGGCGACATGGGACTTTGTGGGCGGGGATGTGCTGTGAAAGGAGAGGGGTTGTGGGAGGGCGTTTTGTCTTATGCGTTTTGCCTTATAATGAAATAAACAGGACGCACGAGAGAGGCGCAGAATCATGACTACAACCGAACAAGCCGTCATGCAGGTGATCGCTGCCGAGTCGACAGCCTTTTGGATGAAGGATTACGCGGGCTGGGCAGCGTGTTGGCTGCACACGCCCCAGGTACGCATGATGGGCTGGTGGGCACGCGGGGGCATCAGTATCACCGAGGGCTGGGACGCGCTCAGCAGCAACCTACAACGCTTGATGGCGGAAAACCCCACGCCCAATCCCCATGCCGCCCAAGTACGCCGCGAAAATATCAACATCCGCACCAGCGATCACATGGCATGGGTCACGTTTGATCAATACGGAGCCGACACGGGCGAAGCCGACATGGACATGCCGGGGCGCAGCCACGAAACGCGCATCCTCGAAAAAGACGAGGGGCAATGGAAATTGATCTATGTGGGGTGGTTGCTGGCAGGCGAAGCGTAGGCGGGGGTAGATAATCCGTCCCTGTCATCGCGTAACGATGCTGTAACCCCCTGTTTTCCGAAAAATGCACGCCAAAATACAATAAAGATGCGATACTTACACCCAGTGGGCACCGTCGTTACAATACCCGACCCCAGCCCACTTTATGAAGAATGCACAATTTTGAAATCTTAAGACGCGGCGGCGTTTCTTCTGTTAAGATTAAGGTGCTGGAATGCGAGGGGACTTCCTGAAAAACGTGAAACATTCATGGTTTTGCTTGCAGGGACACGCGCCCTTGATAGAATTAAACTAAGGGTGAGTCATTCATCGGGAGATAGGGATGGGCGCCATAGACAATGCGCGTCTTCGCTGCTCAGCCTGTACCAGTGTCGGACGGGTACGCGAGAACAACGAAGACAATATACAACTCTGGCAACAAGAACATTATGTCATCGCGGTCGTCGCGGATGGGATGGGCGGCGCTGCTGCGGGTGAGCAAGCCAGCCAAATCGCGGTAGAGGCGATAGAGGCGATGTTGGCTGCCCAAAAAGCCGGCGGGCAGCCCTTTGAACAACGCCCCGACGAGCAAGTCATCAGTATTTTGCTGGAAGCGATCCGAACCGCGAATAGCAATATCATCCGGCGGGCGACCGACGAACCCGAACTGCGCGGCATGGGCACCACCATGACCGTGGCGTATGTGCGCCCCAATCGGGCATTGATCGCGCATGTGGGCGACAGCCGCGCCTACTTGGTCGATTCACGCGGGTTGAAGATTCAACAGGTGACGGCGGATCACAGTTTTGTCGAGGCGCTGGTGGCGGCGGGGCATTTGACCCACGAACAGGCGGAAGAACACCCCATGCGCAATGTCTTGTACCGCGCCTTGGGGCAAAATGAAGATGTCGATATCGACCTCTACGAGATTCGGCTGCGCAGTGGGGATCGTTTGGTGATGTGTTCTGACGGACTCACCCATCATGTCAAGGCGGGCGAAATCGCCACCATCTCCTCCGAAGCCAAAACACCAGATGATACCTGCCAACGCCTGATCGACCTCGCCAACGCGCGCGGCGGCGAAGATAATATCAGCGTGATTGTTATCCAAACGGAGTTAGACCTGACCGCACAGGCGACTCTTGAAATCGGCTCCTTAAATTTGGTGGAACTGGATGTTGAGGATACGATTATCCTGAGGGGTAAATTAGAGCGCATTGGCCCACTGCATGATGGGGATGAAACCTTGCGCGCCGGGCTTCTGCCAGATGTTCGCGATTAACCGAACGGGCGGTTAGAAGGTTGCCTGATTAAGGAATAAGAGCCGATGCCCATCGCGACAACCCGTTTGGAAGAGGGTATCCTCTATACAAAAAGTACCGGACCGGGCACTATTGCAGAACTCAACGACGCTCACCGTGAGGGGTTACATTTGTTACAAGCGGCGGGGGATACTGGGTGGGTGCTGATCATGGATGTTTCGGAGGCGGGTACTCCAAGCGTAGATATGAACAAAGATACCCTGCGCACGTTGATTCGGAACCAACAGAATGACAAGCTGGCGGGGTATGTCGTCCTTGGTGCGGCACAAAGCGCGCGCATCTTCTTGTTGACTTATTGTAAGCTCTTCCGGCTCAACATGCACTTTGAAATGTCCTTTGAATCCGCATTGATCCGTGCGCGTGCCATGCGCGACAGCGCCAAGCCCAAAGACCGCGACACCCCATAAGGATAGAAGCTCATGCCGATAGAAACGAAACGTTTGGAAGAAGGTCTCATCTATACAATCAGTAAAGGTCGCCCTAGTTTTGGCGAACTCAACGGCTCGCGCGATGAGGGCATCCGCATGTTGGCAGAAGCGGGTGATAAAGTGTGGGTGCTGATCATGGATGTCGCCGCAGCGGGTATCCCCCGTGCGGATATGAATAGCGACACCTTGCGCAATGTCACCAAGCAAAACCAAATGGATGATCTGGCGGGCTATGTCGTGATTGGTGCCAATCCGGGGGTGCGCGTGTTGATGTCTACCTATGGGCGGATGTTCAAAATCGCCATGCACTTTGAGCCAACTTTAGAGGCGGCGCTGCCAGTGGCACGGACGATGCGCGACAATGCCAAAAATAAGGTAAAAGCAACCCCCGCCCCGACGAACAACTAGGGATGCGCGACGGCGCGTCCGCTGGGGATGATGTATACTATAACTACTTGAGTACCTTTTTCTAACCCAATGGAAACGTTAAGGGGAGATTGCCGTGTCCGAACGCCCAAATGACCGAAATCCACAAGACAAGGAGCGGCGCTCCGGCTGGCGTATCCCCGAAAATACCGGCGGGCGCAGTCAGCCGTTGATCCAGCAGCCGTCCACGCCCCCCTCCAAAGCCGCTGATTGGCAAGTACCGGTGTTGCCGCGCGAGCTTTCGGTAGAACCCCAAGTGCGCGGGGCATGGCATTTACCGCGCCCTGAAGACACGACTTACACGCCCGAAGATGTGACGCTCATCCCTGCCGATGACGCCCAAACCGAAGGCATCACCGACCAAAGCAATCTGAACCTGCTCCGCTTGGACGAGGGTGGCGAGGATGCTGGTTTGGAGACACCACTCCCTTTCGACGGCGACGACTCCGGCGTGATCGCACGGGCGGCGGTCGCAACCCCGCTGCAAGAAGACACCCGTTTGGCGGCGGCAGAACAAGCCCGTGCCGACCGCGTGGCGGAGGCGCTCAGCCTGCTGGAAGACGATGACGATGACGACGGGGACGGCGTCAGCAACAGCTTTAGCATGAGCGAACTGATCGCGCTGGCAAGTTTAGAGACTGCCCGCAGCACCAGCGAACTGACCCCCGCCAGCGACGCCCCTGCCGAAAACGTGTACGACGCCAGTGATCCGGTCAGTTATGCCCGCCGTCAGCTTGAATTGTTACAACAGCAAGCGGCGAAGGCACAAAATCAACTCGAACAGTTGAACGAGCCGGAAGCCACCAACGCGGATATGGAGACCGCCCAAGACGCGAATTCGGCAGTCTCGGTGGAGCTTGATCCGGCGGAATACGCCCGTCAACAGATGGCACGCCTCCAACAAGGGCAAATGCCCCCCGCCGCGACTCCGGCTCCCGTCACGCCCGAAGCCGCTGCGCCCGCCCCCGCTCAAGTTGACAGCCAACCGCTACCCGACGCCACCAGCGTCTTGACGCCCGAAGAACAAGCGTTGGCACAGCGCTACCGCACCGCCGAAGCGACCGTGCGCGATTTGCGGCGCATGTACCAAAACGGACAACTGAGCCGCGAAGACTTCGAGAATGGCTTACGCCAGTCGATGGTCTTGGACGATAACCGCATCTACTGGATGTTGGGCACCGAGTCCGACCGGTGGTATAAGCACGAAAACAACGAATGGACGCCCGCCACGCCGCCCGTCTTAGAAAAAGAAGCCGCTGGCGCGGGTGGTGCCGTCGATTTCGATCATACCGTCCCCACCGCCACCATCAGTGATGAAGGCTGGGTGCCCCAACGGGTGCCCGTGCGCGATATGGATGCGACGGTGCCCAACACCGCTGGCATTTTCATCGACCGCAACAATCAACCGACGGTGCCGGGGGCAACCTATACCGAAGCGACCGTGCCCAACGATCCCTACAGCCAAGCCACTGTACCGGGAACAGCGTACAGCCAAGCGACGGTGCCGGGGCAAGCGTACAATCAGCCGACCATCGCCAACCAACCCTTCGACATGGGCGCAAGTGTGGCGGCGGATGCCGCCGATGCTGATGAGTCGTTGTATGAACAAGCTGTCGAACGCCAACGCCAAGACACCGCCCGCACGCTTGCCATCGGCGCGGCGCTGATCGCGGCGGCGATTTTCTTGATCGGCACGATCAGCGTGATCATCGCGGTCACGTCGTATAACAACCTCGCCGATCCCTATCGCCAACAAGTCATCGCGCTAGCAAACTATACGCCCCTGTTCCAGACGGCACGCATTTATGCCGCCGACAACAGCTTGATCGCCGAACTGACCAGCGAACAAGGCGGCGCACGCACGCGCGTCCCGCTGGAGCGAATCGCGCCGGAGCTGATTCACGCGGTGGTGTCGCTCGAAAACGAGCGCTTCTTTGAAGACCCGGGTTTCGATGTCTTGGCGATTGGGCGCGCTTTTTTCCAGAATCTTACCTCCGGTCAAATCGACTCCGGTGCCAGCACCATCACCCAACAGATCGCCCGCAACTTGATCCTGCAAGATACGACAGTATCGCCCCAACGCAAGCTGCAAGAAATCGTGATCGCTGCCGAAATCGCGCGCACCTATGATAAAGACTTCATCCTCGCGTTGTATTTGAACGAGGTCTATTTCGGCAATCAGTCGTATGGCGTCGAAGCGGCGGCACAGTTCTACTTCAAACACAGCGCCGAAGATGTCAACCTGCCAGAGGCGGCATTGCTGGCGGGCTTGATCCAAGCGCCCGCGCTGTATGACCCCGTGATCAACCGCACGGCGGCGTTTGGACAAATGCGCGAAGTACTCGTGCGCATGGCGACGGTGAGCTGTCTCAACTTCCAACATGCGCCCTACAACACCAGCCCGTATTGCATCAGCACCCAGCAGATCGATCAAAACGCGACGCCGGGGACTGCCATTCAGATTGCCCGTATCGAAAGCGCCAACTATCTGCCGCGCGCCACCCGCGTCCTCTATCCGCACTTTGTGAATTACATCCAGCAGCAAATCGAAGCGAATTTTGGCACCAGCGAGATGTTTCGGCGTGGTTTTAACATTTACACCACCCTAGTGCCGCGCATCCAAGATGGTGCCCAAGATATTTTGGCACGGCAAGCACAATCATTGTCGCCCAACAGCATCAACGCGGGCACGGTCATGGTCACAGACCCCAACGACGGCGCGATCCGCGCGATGGTGGGCAGCCCCGACTTTAACAGCGAGGCGAACTCCGGACAGATCAATTATGCGCTGACATGGCAACAGCCCGGCTCGGCGATCAAGCCCGTTGTCTACGCCGCTGCCCTCGAAGGCAATGATGTGAACGGCGTCCGCAATTACTACACCCCGGCGACGATTTTGTGGGATGTACCAGTGCGCTATACCAACCCGGATTATGCCCCCGTCAACTTCGATGGCATCTTCCATGGTCCGCAAGCATTGCGCTATGCGCTGGCGAACAGCTACAACATCCCGGCGGTCAAGACCTACGAATCCATCGGCAGTGCGCGCTTCCAAGAGACTGCCCAACGGATGGGCTTGCGGTTCCTCGACAATGCCAGCTTTGGGCTGGCGACGGCGTTGGGCGGCACCGAAGTTCGGTTATATGACATGATGCAGGCATATGGCACCATCGCCAGCGGCGGGCAACGGGTGCCGCTGTACGCCATCACCCGCATCGGCACGTCCGAGGCAGAAGATATCCCCGTGCCCGAACGCGCCGCCGCAACGACGGCATTGCAACCGTCGGTCGCCTTCTTGCTCCAAAATATCTTGAGTGACAACAGCGCGCGGGCAGCCGCCTTCGGTGCCGGTTCGCCCCTGCTGATCGAGGGCTATCAAAACCAAGTGGCGGCAAAGACCGGCACCAGCAACAGCAATCGCGACCTATGGACGATGGGTTTTAGCCGGAACTATGTGGTCGGCGTTTGGTTGGGGCGCAATGACGACGCCCCGACGGTAAACACCACCCAGCTCAGCGCCGCGCCTATCTGGAATGCCGTCATGCGCATCGTCTTGCAAAGCACGCAACCAGGGGCGTTCACCGTGCCCGATGGTGTTGTGCAACAGCAAGTGTGCGCCGAAACAGGCACCCTATTTGATGCCAACGTGACGCCCCCCGGCTGCCGCAGCATCCGCACGGAATACTTCATCGCCAATTCGCCCCCGCCCACCGCCAGCCAATCCTTCGTGCAAACGGTGCCGGTCGATAGTTGGTCCAACCTGCGCGCCAATAATTTTTGTCCAGATTTCCAAGTGCCCGGCACCTTCGCCAACATCGGCGATGCCTCGGCAGTGGCATGGTTAAACACCGCCCCCGGTCAGCAATATGCGCGCTCGATTGGGCTGCCCGTGCCCTTGACCGCGCCGCCGACGGCAGAGTGTGATCAAAACACGATCAACCCGCAACTCAGCTTTAGCAACATTGGCAATAATCAACAAGTGACGGGGGAAGTGCAAATTCAAGGCGTGGCGACGGGCAACAATTTCCAAAGCTATCGGCTGGATTTGGCACCTGCGGGCGCACCCACCAACTTCGTCAGCATTGCCGGCCCCTTCACGGCGGCACAATCGAATGGGGTGCTGGCAACGTGGAACAGCACCACCGTCCAGAGCGGCAATTATGTGCTGCGCTTGATCGCCACTTCGACGACGGGGGGTATCGCCAGTCGCACGGTCAACATCACCGTGTTTAATCAACCGACGCCCGTACCGCCGACGCCCATCCCAACCATTGTGATCCCGCCGACGCTGGATATCAACTCTACGCCGCTCCCCTTCCCCACACCCACCGCAACGCTGATGGCGGGGTAAAACCTCGATATCGTTTCATCTCTGTGCTATCTGCCCGTCTTTTCACTATGTCGTAGGTGAAAAGACGGGCAGATTGTTGATTTCGGCGTAAAATAAGCCTTATCAAAAACAGGTCAATAATTTTTTAGTTGAAAGGAGTCTTGGCTATGCTGGATGACGCCACCATCGCCCACATCCGCGCCGCGCGCACACTTCATGGGGTGCCGCCCGAACATCACGCCGTCCCCGTGCGCAATATCCGCCACCTGCTTTCATTGCACGCCTCCACCACGCCCGACCGGACGTTTCTCATTCATTATGATCAGGCGGGCAACCGTGACGAATGGAGCTATGCCCAGTTCAACACGCGCGTGCATCAAGCCGCCAGTTATCTGTATGACGACCTCGGCGTGCGGCGGGGCGACCGTGTGGCGGTCTTTGCCTATAACCATACCGACACGGTGGTGGTCTATTTCGCTTGTTGGTTGATCGGCGCGGCGGTCGCCCCCCAAAACAGCGCCGAAGATAATCAGCGCATCGCCTTCATCTTGCGCAACAGCGAAGCCTCGATCTGTTTGGTGCGGGCGGAATTTCTCGAACGGGCGGAACAGATCATTCATGGGGATGGCGATGACGTCGGCGCATTGAGCGCCCCCAACATCCGTCAAATCGTGCAAATGGGCGGCGCGCCCTCAGACGCCTATGCGCATTTTGACAGCGAGATCGCCCACCGTCCCGATACGTTTATGTCCGCCCCCGTCGCCGAGCGCCCCACGTTAGAAGACGAGGCATTACTCGTCTATACCAGCGGCACGACCGGCGCTCCCAAAGGCGTCGTCTTGATGCAGTACAACTTATTGATCGACGCGAAAGGCATCAGCCAATGGCAAGCGATCAGCGGCGGGCAGCGGCTCATGTGCGTGTTGCCGATCCACCATGTCAACGGCATCGTCATGACGTTGATGACGCCGCTCTATGTCGGCGGCTCGGTGGTGTTGACGCGCCAGTTCTCGCCCCGTCACTTTTGGGAGCGGATCGCGCGGGAAAAAGTGCATATGGTCAGCACGGTGCCGACGCTGCTGCAATTCGCTCTCGAATTTGCCGACCAACAAGCGGCGGTCGGTGCCTCTATTTGGGGCGATGGCATTGAAAAAAGCGATCTGCGCCATTTTCGCTATGTGTTGTGCGGCGCTGGCACCCTGCCGATGAGCCTCGTCAAAGCCTTTGAAGCGCGCTTCGGCATCATGATCTTGCACGGTTATGGTTTGAGCGAGACCACTTGTTACAGTTCGCACCTGCCGATTGATCTGTCATGGGATGAGTATCATCACTGGATGTTCGATTACGGCTACCCTAGCATCGGCTGTGCCATCGAGGTCAACGAAATGGCGATCTTCGACGCGCTGGGCAGTGGCACGCCCCTAGCGGCGGGCGAACGTGGCGAAATTTGTATTCGCGGGCACAACGTCATGAAGGGCTATTTTAAGCGCCCCGATGCCAACCAAGAAACCTTCCGCTTTGATTGGTTCCGCAGCGGCGATGAAGGCTTTTATGAAAGCGATGAACGCGGGCGCAAATTCTTTTTTATCACCGGACGCCTGAAAGAACTGATCAATCGCGGGGGGGTCAAGTTTAGCCCATTTGATATTGAAGAAATTTTGTTGGAGATCGCCGGCGTCAAAGTCGGGTTAGCCATCGGTTTCAAAAATGCCTATTATGGCGAAGAAGTGGGTGCCTACGTGGTGCTGCACGAGGGCATACCGCCTGATGCCGACACGATCTTGGCGCACTGTCGCGAACGGTTGACTTTTGAGAAAGCGCCCAAGATTGTCGTCTTTGGCACCGATATCCCCGTGACCTCAACGGGCAAGTATCAGCGCCTCATGCTGCGCGACCGTTTTGAGGCATGGGAACATATTCAGTTTAAGAAATAGGGAGATCCAATGCCAAAAACTCTAGCGGTGCTGTTGTTCATGATGTGGTTCCTCGCTATCGGCGTACAGGTTCGGGCACAAGACCCGGCATGGAGCGAGATCACGCCGGGGGGTGATGCCGTTTGTGCGCGCGGCACCCCCTACACCTTTTATGTGCGCGGCGGCGATCCCTCCAAATTGCTGATTTATTTTCAAGGGGGCGGTGCTTGTTGGAATGACGCCACCTGCGCGCCCGAAGCGGGGTTGTTTGACGAGGTGATCGTCGGCAATGAGGTCAGTAATTACACGAACGGGATTTTTGACAGCGGCAATGGCGAAAACCCGCTGGCAAGTTACAGCACCGTGTTCGTCACCTATTGCACGGGGGATTATCACACCGGAAATCGCGCGGTAGACTACACGACCGGCACGGTGCAGCATCGCGGTGCCGTCAATGCAGGGGCGGCACTCCGTTGGGCATATGCCACGATCCCGCGCCCTAGCGAGGTGGTGATCGCCGGCTGTAGCGCGGGCGGCATCGGTGCCATTTATCATACCCGCGCCATCGCCAGCCAATACAGCAGTGCCCGTATCACCCAGTTTGGCGATGCAGGTGTGGGCGTGATCCCGCCCACATGGGGCGGCTTTGATGTATGGGGCACCCGCCGCAACAGCGCCCCGAATCAATTCGTGACCAGTCTGTATAGCGCGACGGCGCGCGGGCGGGTGCGGGCGGCGCAATTCACGACGGTGGAAGACAATGTGCAAACGACCTACTACACGATCATGGGCGCGGTCAATGCGTGGACGCTGGAAATGAGCGACGCCCTCAGCCGTTTAGAGGGGCGCGCCAACTTTCGCAGTTACATCGCGCCGGGGGGCGAACACTGCATCGCCGAGACGCCCCGCTTTTATGGCGAAAATGTGAGCGGGGTGCGTTTCCGCGATTGGTTCGCGACGCTCATCAGCGGCGGAGCGCTGCCGGGGAATGTGCGCTAATTCGTTCCCGTTATTTTTATGCTATGCTCTCTTCAACAGGCGTTCGAGGATGGGAGGGGGATCATGATCCCCCGTGAAGTCACTAAGGTCTCTATAGAAGCATTTATGGACATGACTCAGCGGATCGAAAATGAAGGCAAGCGCTTTGAATTGGTGAACGGTGAAGTTGTTGAAGATAGGGCAGGCGGCACCGGTGGCGAACACGGCGAAGTGGCGGCGGATTTTCACTTTAGTGCAAAATATGCTCGTCATGGTACCGGGGGAAATGTGGGGTTTCAAAGGGCGGATATTCGGCGCGGGGACAATATGAGTTGATAACATTTGACAAGCGCCTAATCCGCCCCTACAACGATCTCCGTTGCGGGCCCCTAACCACAATAGGGCGGGTTTGTTTTTTGTTGCCAACCCCTATCGTCTCATCAACGTAAATGTAGGGGCGGATTAGGCG
>JBBRTY010000129.1:0-11931 GCA_038248285.1 Aggregatilineales bacterium | reverse complement strand
GGGTGGGGATTATCAAATCTGCTATTCATTGAATTTGTCCTCTTTCGACTTTGCAACAGCCCTGTGCTGAACCCAAAACTGCGGCTAAAACCAGTGCCAACACGTTGGTAAGTCGGCTTGCTGGAATGCCAGCGTGTTGAAATGCCAGATTGCTGGCACAGCGCCTAAACTCACCCGCTGAAGCGGGGAGGCTTGCGGCGGGCTAAAGTCCTAACCCGGTCATCGGCAAGCGCGTGGCTGGCACCACCATCACCTTTGTGGGCAGCATCGCACTTGATAACTTCCGAGGCTTGGGCATCCCCATGATGGAATCCGCATGGACGGTGATGGTCGAAGAAGGCTTGATCCAAACCTTCGACTTCAGCTTTACGCCCGAAGCGCTGGCGGCTTTGACCGTCGCATCTCGTAAAATTTCTTGCCCACAGGGGGCGGACGACAATAATCTTGCCACCGCCCCTTTCAGTCCTCCTAGCCCGTCGGCAGGATAAACCGCGTGCGCAACTCGCGCTTCAAAACTTTGCCGGCGTCATTGCGCGGTAGCTTGTCGATGAACACCACCTCGCGCGGGACTTTGAACTTCGCTAAGTTGGCGGCACATTGTTCGATCACTGCCGCCGCCTCGACCGTATGCCCCGCCTTGACGACCACCACCGCCAACCCCGCCTCGCCCCATTTGGCGTCGGGGATGCCGATGATCGCCGCTTCTGCCACCCCTTCGAGGCGATAAATCACCTGCTCGACTTCGGCGGGGTAGACATTTTCGCCCCCGCTGATATACATATCTTTGTAGCGATCCACAATATAGATGCAGCCCTCGTCGTCGATCATGCCCGCGTCGCCGCTGTGCAACCAGCGATTGCCGCGCGCGTCGGTCGTAAAGCTGGTGGCGTTGGCGTCGGGGCGATTCCAATAGCCGGGCGTCACGTTATCGCCGCAGATCACCACTTCGCCGACGACGCCGGGCGGCACATCCTCTAGGGCGTCATCGACTACCCGCACCCGCGTATGCAACAAGGGCTTGCCGACGCTGGTCGGTTTTTCGAGAGCGCGGCGCTTGTCGATCAAGAACACGGTCGGGCTGGTCTCGGTCATGCCAAACCCCAGTTGGATACTGATCCCTCGGTTGGCGTATTGCTGCAAGACCGTGACCGGCATGGGCGCGCCCCCACACCCCCACGACGTGATCCGGCTGAGGTCGCTGGTCGCAAAATCGGGGTGCTGGTTGAGGAACAGATAGATCGAGGGCACGCCGAAGAAATGAGTCACGCCCTGCGCCGGATCGTTCAGCGTTGCGAGAGTGAGCGCGGGGTCGAATTGGCGGGCGATGATGTTGGTGCCGCCCGCGTGCAAGATCGGGTTGGCGTACAAATTCAAGCCGCCTGTGTGGAAGGTGGGCAGCACCCCATAAAATACGCTGTCACAGGATAACCCCGTCGGGGTGGTGATGTTGATGGCGTTCCACAAGGTCATGCGGTGGGTAATGATCACGCCTTTGGGGTGCCCGGTCGTGCCAGCGGTATACATGATCGTCATGGGGGTGTCGAGCGGCGTGTAGCTGTCAAAGACCACCGGATCGCCCGCTGCGACGAGGGCATCCTCATAGGTGGGGTGATCGTCAAGCGCAGCCTGAGACACAGCGCCGTCAGCAGCAATCCGCAAAAAGTGCGCCAAGGGCGACCCTGCCGCCAAGCCCGGCACACGGGGCGCGAACTCGGCGTCATAGACCAAGCCGACCGGCGCGGCATCGTTGAGGATGAACAAAAGTTCCGGCTCCGCCAGCCGCCAGTTGAGCGGCAGCATCATCGCCCCTAGTTTGATACACGCGAACTGAAACTCAAAATAATCGGTCGAATTTTTGGCGAGGATCGCCACCCGATCCCCCGCTTGCACGCCCCATACCGTCCGCAGGTGCGCCGCCAAATGTCCACAACGGGCATTAAAGACGGCATAAGTGAAACGCCGCCCCGTGCCTTGATCGATCATCGCGAGTTTGTCGGGGGTGCGGTCGGCATGAAACGCCAGCCAGTCAGACGCAATCTGCATGATGTTTACCCCCACCGCAGCGCAACCGCGCTCCACGTATAGCCCGTGCCCGCCCCCGCCAAGACCACTAGATCGCCGGGGCGCACCTTCCCCTGTGCCACGCCTAGTTGCAGCGTCAACACCTGATCCACGCTTTGCACATGCCCGTAATCTTCCAGATAGACCGATTGCTCCGCTGTCAAGCCGATGGCAGCGAGGATTTGCAAATAAAACGAGCGCTTCATGTGGGTGATCCCCAAAAAGCGCACATCGTTCAACGTCGCGCCGCCTTGTTCGACCGCTTCACGGATGACGCGCACGAAATTATCCAGCGAGATCGCGCCCAAACGTTGTGACATATACTCCAAATCGGTCACATCCAGCCGACCGCGCAGTTCCCCCACGATAGGATCGCCGTCACCGATGGCGGCATCGGTCAAGATGACGGACTCCGACAGGGAGCCGTCGGTATACGCCGAAGCACCGAGGATCACATTGTGTGCCGAGTCGCGCTTTAAGAGCATCGCCCCGCCGCCCGCCCCAAAATTGAACATGAAGCGTGACCGCTCATTGTGGACATTGATCAGGTCGTTTTCGCGACTGCCCGCCGCCAACAACACATAGTCGAGACGAGGATCGCTCTGCATCATGGCGCGCGCCATCTGCATGGCAATCGGCGCACCCGCGCAGAGGGCGTACATCTCGAAGGCATAGGCGTGGGTCGCCCCGACGTTGTGCATAATCTTAGAAGCGGCATTCCATACCAGGTGATCTTTATGCTCGCTACCGTGCGAGATCACGAGTTTGATTTGTTCGGGGGCGATCCCCGCTTCGGCGATAGCCTGCTGCGCCGCTTCGGTCGCCATCATAGTCACGGTTTCGGCATCCCCCGCGATATGCCTTTGGCGAATGCCCATCTTCTCTTGCAAAACCCGCGCTGGTATACCACTGCGTTCCGAAAATGCCGCTGCGTCTTCGATCATCGCCGGAAAAAAAGTTCCGGTGCCTACAATTCCAATGGGGGGAAGCATGTAAGGTCCTTTGGCATGTATTTTGGCAATAAATTCAGTGTTCCATTGTCGCCTATTGTACAAAGGGGGCACAGCTTGTTGTAAGCCTAATCTGACGCAGGCGCAAGGCGGTTCAGCAAGGTGTGGCAGGTGGCGATCAATTCCGCGCGCAACGCGGGCGGGTCGATGATCTCGCAGTCCCCCCCCAACCCAAACACCAGCATCTTCGCCATCTCGGACGAATCGATCTGCAAGCGGATCAACGACCACCCGTGCGCATCCGTCGCCAGCGTCACGCCGCGCCCCGGCATCAACCAACGCACAAACTGAATCCGCTCGGGATGCACGCGCAAGGTGAATTCGTATCCCGAAAAATGACTCACGAACTCCCCCAGATGCTCCTGCCAATAAGCGACGAGATCGAAATCGGCAGCGCGTACAAAAGGCGTATCGAGCAGGGTGACTTCCCGAAAGCGCGAGACGCGATAGGTGCGTAAGTCATCCCCGCGCTTGGCGATCAAATACCATGAGCCGGATTTCGCGACGAGGCTGTAGGGTTCCAGCAAACGCTCGGCGATCTCGCCATTATAGTTTTCATACTGCGCGCGGATACAGCGATCCTCATAGACCGCTGTTTGCAAATCCGCCCAAAACGCTGGGGGCTGCGCCTCGTGCCACCACCATAAGGGGTCGATATAGAGGCGCTGGCGGAACTGTTCTAGGGCGGATTGATGCCGGGCAGGGAGCGCCGCCGTCAGTTTCAGCAAGGTGCTTTCTGCCGCTGCCCCCAAGCCGACTTCATGGAGCAGTTGGGTGCCGCTGGCGATGAACAACGACCGCACCTCATTTTCTGTGAGTCCGGTCAACGTGGTGCGATAGTGTTCATCCAGCGCGATGCCCCCCGCATGACCGCCCTCGGCATAAATCGGGATCCCCGTCAGCGCTAGGGCTTCGACATCGCGCAGAATCGTGCGGCGCGACACCGCCAGTTCACTAGCCAATGCCGCCGCCGTCATTTTACCCCGCGTTTGCAACAGCAGCACCATCGAAATAAGCCGATCTCCACGCATAACCGCCGCCTCCCGCGCTAGATGGCACATTTTTGCTTTGGGTGACAGTAGATGTCGGGTGACACTAGGTGTCACCCAAAGACTTTATCCTAAAGAAGAAGACTCAGCAATAGAGGAGCGGACACCATGACCACGGGTTATTTTGAGATGGGCGACGGAGCCATGTATTACGAAGTAGGCGGGGCGGCAGATGCCGAAGTGACCCTCGTCCTCAACCATGCGGGCTTTTTAGACAGTGGGATGTGGGATGCCCAATGGGAGGCGTTCACGCAGGATTTTCGGGTGCTGTGCTATGATATGCGCGGCTTTGGCAATTCTGCCCCCGTGACCGCGCCGCGCTGTCGTCGTGACGACACCCGCCGCTTGTTGGCGCATTTGCAGATCGAGCGCGCCCATTTTGTGGGCTGTTCTGTGGGGGGCGAGATCGCGCTGGATTTAGCGTTAGAAACGCCCGATCTGGTGCAATCGCTGATCCTCGTGAACAGCGTACCGAGCGGGTTTGAAATGCAAGGCGAGCCGCCGCCGTATGTGCTGGCGATGATCGGGGCGTTGCAAACCGGCGACTTTGCCCACGCTTCGGAGCTCCAATTGCGGATTTGGTTTGATGGTCCGCAACGCACGCCGGATCAAGTGGACGGTGTTGTGCGGCGGCAAGCAGGGGGGATGAATCTACGCTATGTGACCGCGCAAACATGGCTGATCGCAGACTCGGAACCGGCAACCCCGCTGATGCCCCCCGCGATCCAACGCCTAGAGGCGATCCCTGTGCCGACGCTGATCATGACAGGGGCGCTTGATCACGCCGAAAACTTACGGGCATCGGCGTTGCTGGCGGCGCGCATCCCGACAGCCCAAACGATCCCGTTTGCGCACTCCGCCCATGTCCCCAACATGGAGGAACCGCAAGCGTTCAATGCGGCGGTGATGGGCTTTGTTCGGGCGCGCCAAGCGGTATAAACACGACGGGGGGCACGCCATTTCTCGCGTGTCCCCCGTCGTTGGGTAGCATGGCGTCCTTGCGAATTACGGTACGCCGTTGTAGTTTACGGTACGGTAACCGACTCGGTCGCCACTTTTTCCGATTCGGGAGTCGCGATTGCCACTGGTTCGGGGATCGTCTGCAACAGGGCTTGCCCTTCGCGGTCGCCGATCCAGTTGATCGCCATCAATGCCCCCGCGCATCCTTGCCCGGCTGCCGTGATCGCCTGACGGAAGATATCATCGTGAATTTCGCCCGCCGCGAACACGCCTTCGACATTGGTACGCATCTCGTCATCGACGATCACATACCCTTGTGGTCCCATCGTCAGTTGATTCGTGAACAAGGCACTGTTGGGATCATAGCCGACGAAAATGAACAGACCGTCGGTAGGACGCTCGGTGATCTCGTTGGTTTTTAGGTTGTGCAGCAACACCGACGATACTTTGCCGTCGGTACCCTTGACTTCATCCACAACGGTGTCATAGATGAAGGCGATCTTCGGGTTGTTGAAGGCGCGCGTTTGCAAGGCAATACTGGCGCGCAGGGTATCACGACGGTGAACAATCGTGACCTTGCTGGCAAACTTGGTCAAGAAAATCGCCTCTTGCAATGCCGAGTCGCCGCCCCCGACGAGGGTGATATCTTTGTTGCGGAAGAACCAACCATCACAGGTCGCGCACCAACTGACCCCACGCCCGATAAAATCAGACTCGCCGGGGATGTTCAGTTTGCGCGGGCTGGCACCGATGGTGACGATCACCGAATCGGCTAAAAATTCCTCGTTATAGGTCTTGACGAGAAAGGGGCTGCCCTTCGTAAAATCGACCTCGGTCACCAAGTCATAGACGAATTCCGTGCCAAAGCGTTCCGCTTGGGAGCGCATCCGTTCGGTCAAGTCGGGACCGGTTACGCCTTCGGGGAAACCGGGAAAGTTATCAACATCATGCGTTGTGGAAATCTGCCCACCGACTTGATTGCCGGTGATCACGACGGTGCTGAGTTGAGCGCGTGAGGTGTAAATGGCGGCGGTCAACCCAGCCGGACCTGAACCAATGATAGCGACACGTACCTGCTTCATAGTTTTCTACAATCCTTGAATCATACGCTAAGCGAATGGCTGGCATCCTCGCGGATGGCGGTCACTCGGAAGTTTGCGAAGTGAGAATGCCTTTATTTTCGGCAATGATGATTGACAATAACGCTTGAAACTCTTCCGTACATTCGCTACAACAGGCAAGATGCTGTTCGACTTCGGGCAAGAGTTGCTGAACCTGTGCGCCATTGGCGACTAGATCCGCCAGACGATGAAAGTGGGCACCGCAAGTTTCACAATCCAGCAGGTCAGCATCGATATGTTGATCAAAGATACATTCGATTAACTTCTTTAACTCATCCACGAACTTTCACTCATCTGTCTGCGTCTCATGGAAAATTGGACGCTGGTGTGCGATGTGATCTTACGCGAGGCGCGGGGATCATCGTTCCTCAAACAGGTTCATTACGTACTCCAGCCCGATCCCCTCAGCTTCCAAATGCGTCCGCAGCTTGCGGCGGGCATCATGGACAAGCTTGTAAAGGGCATTGCGGTTGGTGCCCATACGTTCTGCCACCACTTCCATCGGCACATCATTGACGGCGACAGCGATCAACGCCTGATATTGACGGTCGGTCAACACGCCTTCCAAGCTCTCTTGGATTTTGGTCATGATCTCGGTTTGTTCGGCGGCACGTTCGGGATTGGGGAGTTTGGTGCTGGCGACGGGATTGTTCGCCAACCATGCCGGTTCCCCTTCGGTGGTCAACGCCTCTAGGCTAAAATCACGATAACGGGCGCGGCGCAGTTCGCTAATCGCCACGCGCACGGCGACGCGCATCGCCCATGTTGTAAACAAGCTATCCCCGCGAAAACTGTCTAGGTTTTCTAACACCCGCAAGACGGCATCTTGTGCCAAATCTTGCGCCATCTCCGTCATTTCATGGTTGGACAAATGGTTAAGGTCGCTCCGTTCGCGGCTGAAGTAGTAGTAAATCCCCCGCTGCAAGCGCGTGCGCAGGTCGTCCAGCGCTTCCGCCTGACCCTCCGCCCCAGTGCGCAAAGAGGTTAACCAATCATCATTTGTACGTTCGATCATGGCTTGATCCATCATTTTGGGGGCACTCATCTGGCCCGATCAGCCCCTTTTGGGGACGGTGGATTTATTCAACGACGGTAAACGAGACATCGATCACCAGACGCCCCAAGCGCACTTCATCGCCATCGCGCAAAATACGCGGCTCGTGCGGCAGCATGATCTGACCATTCAAGAAGGTGCCATTCACGCTGGCATTGTCGATCAATTGCAGCGCGTTGCTACTCATCCTTTTGATGACAGCATGACGCCGCGAGACGCCCTGTTCTTCTGCGTCATGATCTTGCAGATCCACCGTGGGATGGTCGCCCGAAACGGGGTCGCGCCGTCCCATCACAATCAATTCTATTTGGGCAGGGTCGAAGGTAAAATGCACTGAATTTTTGTTTTTCAGCGTCAACACCAATTTCATGCGTTGATTGAAGCGTGCCGTTCCCCATCGCGGATCGGGGTCATCATCATCATCTTCTTTCTTTAGGGCAAGAGTGGTGCCTGATGCCTTAAAGACGAAACCACAAAAAGGGCAGACGAGTTCGCGCGCATCTACTTTTCGATGGCAGTTAGGACATTTACGTAATACAAGTGCGGATGAAGGTTCGGGCATGATCGATTCATTATGTTCATAAGTGAATGCTTTATATTGTAGCATAAACCAACCTAGCGCGATCCTAAATAATGGGTTTTGAGTTATGGATTGAGGATTGGGTTCCATCTGTCTGGACGCGCGTCCGTTTCCGCATTATAGTGTGACTACTCAGGTATAGAAACAGAATAAAATAAATAGGGAGGCATGAAGACGTGAAGAAAAACAGGAAAATACCCCTCGAAACGTGGATGTAAGGGTGGATTAGGCGCTTGTCAGTCGTTCGTTAATATGAAAATTCCCGCGCCGAATATCCACCTATTTGCCGCCAACGGTCATTTCTCCCTTTATTACCGACCGTTTTTCAACCTGAGCAGTTACATTATAGTCTTGAATCAAAAGCGCCTTCACCAAAACCAAAGGACACACAACGATGACCGATACACCCTATACCGGGCAAGCCGACGACCGCCGTTACAGCGGGGAACAGGCAGACATCACTTATAGCTTAAAGCGTTGTATCCATGCCGAAGAATGTATTCATCGCTTAAGCGCGGTCTTTGATCCCAAGAAGCGCCCTTGGATTCAAGCGGACGGCGCATCGGCGGATGACCTCGTGGCGATGGTGACGCACTGCCCATCGGGGGCGCTACATGTCGAACGCAAAGATGGCGGCGTGCCCGAAGCCCCCCCCGCCGAAAACACGATCACCCTGTGGAAAGACGGTCCCCTGCAACTGGAAGGCGACCTCAGCCTGTACGGGGCGCAGGTCGCTATTGACCACGAGACCCGCCTCACGCTGTGTCGTTGTGGGGCATCGAACAACAAACCGTTTTGTGACAATGCCCATCTCAAAACCGGCTTCACCGCCAGTGATCCGCTTCCGGCGGTGGCGACGACTCCGGTAAGTGATTCGCCCGCCATGTCGTCTGGAAAATTAAGCGTGACCGCACAAGCGAACGGATCGCTGGCGGTGACGGGAGCATTTACTATGCGCGCGCCTGATGGCAGCATGTTGAGCTATGGCGACCAAGCATGGTTATGTCGGTGCGGGCAGTCGAACAACAAGCCGTTTTGCGACCGCACCCACCGCACGGTCGGTTTCACGGCGGAATGACGCGGGGATACTTAAAGATCAGCTTGTATAGGAATTGACACCCATGGCAACTGTTGATGTGAGCAAACTAGAAGTCGTCCATAATCCCGAAGAGAATCAGTTTGAGATCCATTTGGAGGGCAGGATGGCGGTTGTCGAATACCAGCTTGCCGCCGGAACCATGCGCTTCACCCATACCTATGTGCCGACAGCTTACGAAAGCTTAGGGGTCGGCAGCAAGTTGGCGCGGGTGAGCCTCGATTATGCGCTCGCCAATAGCTATAAGATTCAGCCGGCGTGCTGGTTTATCGCGGGCTATATCGAGCGTCATCCAGAATATCAGTCGAATTTGTAAGGGGCGCGCCCCTTGTTCAACCGTTCCCCATCCATAAAACGTTCGCTTTTTAGGTGTCTTATAAAGGAAACAAGCCCCATGGCAGACATTGATTTAAGCAAATTGGAAGTCGTCCACAACCCCGAAAAAAGCCGCTTTGAGATTACGCTAGAGGGCGGCATGGCGATTGCAGAATACCAACTCGCCGCCAAGAATATGATCTTCACCCATACCGAAGTGCCGGAGGCATACGAGGGCTTGGGGGTGGGCAACAAACTGGCGCAGGTGGGTTTGGATTATGCCCGCGACCATGGCTATAAGATTCAGGCATTGTGCCCGTTCATGAATGCCTATGTGCGGCGGCATAAAGAATACCATCCGATTACGTGGGGGTATGAAACCTAAAATTTTCTCGTGGCAAACGCTCCCCGCACGCCCCCCGACATCGTGGATCGGGCGTGCGGGGATTCCCCTTAGCTCACAACAACGCCACCATCGCTTCCGGCGTCGTCACCGGCATCTGACAGGTGAAGTTGCGGCACACATAGACCGTCGCTTGCCCGCCCCGTTGAATCCGATAGCTGAGCAACGGGATCACATCTTCCTCTTTGACGTTCGCGGGTGCCAACGCCACAATCACATTAGGGCGGTAGGGCTTTTGGGCGACCGCCAGCAGTGCCCGCGCCCCCTCACTCGCCGCCTCGCCCACAATCGCGATCTCAGCAATGCCGCTCACCAACAAATCGACCGCGTTCAGTGCCTCCCCAAACGCTTGGGGATACTCGCGCACGGCGGCTGTAAGCATGGCAAGCGACCGTTGCGCGGCAGTGCTGTACTCATCAACGCCGGTGTATGCCGCCAAGCGCAGCAGCACCCGCGCGATCACCGAGGTGCCGGCGGGGGTGGCGTTGTCTTGTAACGAGCGCGGGCGGGCGATCAACTGCTCGTGGCGATCACTGCTATCGAAGAAGCCGCCATCCTCGGCGCGGAAATGCGCCAGCGCGTGATCCGCCAGCGCCCGTGCCAGCACAAACCAGCGGGCATCAAAAGTCGTTTGATACACCTCTAGGAACGCCTCGCTGAGGTTGGCGTAGTCTTCCAAAAAGCCATCGATCTTCGACTGTCCGTTTTTGTGGGTGCGCAACAGAACGCCCGTGCCCGCATTGAACATAGTGCTGGCGAAAAATTCTGCGCAGCGCACGGCGGCGACGTGGTAATCGGGACGATCCAACACGCGGGCGGCTTCGGCAAGGCTGGCGAGCATCATGCCATTCCACGCCGTCAACACTTTGTCATCGAGACCGGGGGCGATCCGTTGCGAGCGCGTAGCGAATAATTTGTCTTTGATCGTGGTGATCTTGGCGTGCAGGGCATCCACGCTCAAGCCGAGTCGTTGGGCGGCGATGGCGGCATCATTGGGGACATTGAGGATATTGTGCCTCTCGAAGTTGCCGCCTGCGCTCACACCCCAATACTCGATGGCGATGGGGGCGTCGTCGCCCAACAGCGCGATCAGCTCGTCACGGCTCCACACGAAGAACTTGCCCTCTTCGCCTTCGCTATCGGCGTCGGTGGTACTGTAAAAGCCGCCTTCGGGGGTGGTCATCTCGCGCAGGACATAATCGTAAATCTCACAGGCGATGGTCTTGAAGAAGGGATCGCCGGTCACTTGAAAAGCGTGCAGATAGACCCGACTCATTTGGGCATTGTCGTACAACATTTTTTCAAAGTGGGGCACCAGCCAGACCGCATCCACGCTGTAGCGATGGAACCCCCCGCCGATCTGATCATAAATGCCGCCCCGCGCCATCTGGGTGAGCGTGAACTTGACATGTTCGAGGGCGTCGTCTTCTTCGGTGCGGGCATAGGTGCGCAGCAAAAATTCGAGGTTCATCGGGTTGGGGAACTTAGGCGCGCCCCCAAAGCCGCCGTTGCGCCCGTCAAAATTCTGCGCCAATTTCTCATAGGCACGGTCGAGCAGTTCAGTCGTCAAGTCGCTGGGTGCCCCGCCAATGCCTAGTGTACCCCGTTGCAGCGATCCGGCGATATCCCCCGCGACCTTATTCACCTCATCCCGACGGTTCTGGTAGGCGTCGTTGATGCCTGTCAACACTTGGGAAAACGACGGCATCCCGTAACGCGGTTCGGGCGGGTAGTAGGTGCCGCCATAAAAGGGGCGTCCATCGGGTAGTAAAAAGACGGTCATGGGCCAGCCGCCGCGCCCATCGGTGAAGGCTTGGACGGCTTGCATATAGATATCATCGAGATCGGGGCGCTCTTCGCGATCCACCTTGATGTTGATGAACAGATCATTCATGACGGCGGCGGTGGCGGCGTCCTCAAAGCTTTCGTGTGCCATCACATGGCACCAATGACAGGCGCTATAGCCCACGCTCAGCAGGATCGGTTTGTCTTCTTGGCGGGCGCGGCTGAGCGCTTCCTCGCCCCATGCGTACCAATCGACGGGATTGTCGGCATGTTGCAGCAGATAGGGACTGGTTTCATTCGCTAGACGGTTCATGGCGTCCTCGTTAGATGGGCTGGTGGGGCGCACCGCTGGTAAGCGTGCGGTCTACGCCAAAAAAGCATAGCGCAAAGGGGGGCAGGTGACTAGGGGTGGGCATCTTTTCAGGGTGCATTTCACTTTAGTGCAAAATATGGTAACTGCTCAGCCCTCACCCTAAATCCCTCTCCCACAAGGGGAG
>JBBRTY010000128.1:0-11942 GCA_038248285.1 Aggregatilineales bacterium | reverse complement strand
TCTGATACCGCGCTGGCAAGGGCGCAAACCGTGACGCTAGTGGCGGGTGAGAACGCCATCACGGTGAACGCGCAACTGCGCGAGGGCGATGCCGACGGTAACGGGTTGATCAACATCACCGATTTCTCGCTGTTGGCGACTGCTTTTGGCAAGTTGAGCGGTCAGGCGGGGTTCAATATTGCGGTTGATTTCAATAACGACGGTATTATCAACATCACTGACTTTTCGCTGCTGGCGTCTAGCTTTGGGCAAAGCGACGATAGCCCGTAAGCGTCAATCCTTCCTCAATTAACGGTCGCTCGGATAAATGAATGGACACTCAATAGGGTGTCCATTTTGGTAACTACTCAGGTACCCCTCACCCCGTCCGAGCGCGCTCGGCACCCCCTCTCTCACAAACAGGAGAGGGGGAGAAAAGCGGTAGAAAGTCCCTCTCCATAAGCGAAGCGGCGGGGAGAGGGATTGCCGCTTCGCTTTGGGTGAGGGCTGAGCAGTTACCCATTTTGTTTTTGATGCTCGCGACGGCGCGCCTATACGCCTGACGATTTTCCATATAATCAAACACAGTGTATGAAAAAGGGGTGTATTTTTAGGACAGTATGTATAAAATAGGCATATCAGAGTTGGTTTTGCACGCAAAAGGGGTTTTCACATGATCATCGCCATTCCCAAAGAAGTTAAAAACAACGAATATCGGGTTGCGCTACCGCCGAGCGGCGTGCGCGAATTGACGCGCCGTCAGCACACTGTCTTGGTCGAGACCAACGCCGGAGCCGGCAGTGGTTTTAGCGATGATGAATATGCCCAAGCAGGGGCGACCATCGTCCCCACCGCCGATGAGACCTGGGCGCGTGCCGATATGGTGGTCAAGGTCAAGGAACCGCTGCCCACAGAATATGGTTATTTGCATGAAAAATTGATTTTGTTCACCTATTTGCATTTGGCGGCGGATGAAGCCTTGTGCCGTGCGATGATGAACAGTGGCGTGACCGGGTTGGCATACGAAACGGTGCAAATGCCGAATGGTCATTTACCGCTGTTGCAACCCATGAGCGAAGTGGCGGGGCGGATGGCGACGCAGATTGCAGCGCAATATTTGCAAAAGCCCGAAGGCGGGCGCGGTGTCTTGATGGGCGGCGTCCCCGGCGTGCGCCCGGCGCACATCGTCATTTTGGGGGCGGGCACGGTCGGCACCCACGCGGCGCAAATCGCGTTGGGCATGGGCGCGCAGGTGACGTTGATGGATATCAACTTGGAACGGTTACGCTATCTTGATGAAGTGATGGGATCACGCGGGCGACTGACGACCGTTTATTCTAACGAGATCAATGTGAGTACCGCGCTGATGACAGCGGATGCCGTGATCGGTGCCGTGTTGGTGACGGGCGCACGCGCGCCCCGCTTGGTCACGCGCGAGATGCTGCGCTTGATGCCCCGCAATAGCGTGATCGTGGATGTGGCGGTGGATCAAGGGGGATGCGTGGAGACCACCCGCCCGACTACGCACAGCGACCCGACGTATTATGTGGATGATGTCCTTCATTACGGCGTTGCCAACATGCCCGGTGCGGTGCCGCGCACCTCCAGCCTCGCGCTGTCGAACGCCACCCTGCAATATGTGATTAAAGTGGCTGGGGGCGATCTGGATACTGTGATGGCGCAAGACCCAGCCTTAGCGGGCGGTTTGAATTTGCGCGGCGGCAAGATCGTGCATCAGGCGGTCGCCGACACTTTCGGACTGTCGATGCGCTAAAAGCAATTTTGTCGTTGCTGCTGTCGAAACAGGCGAGCGACCCCATCAGGTCGCTCGTTATTTTTGTTGTAGTTTTCGCTGTACAAAGACGCGGAATGGGTACGCTAATTTTTCGGTCTCGACGACATCCACCGCCAAGAGCAGGGTATTGGCAACCTCAAAATCGCTATGGAGGCGTTGAATTTCGCTGATTTGGGCGGGGGATGGCTCATGCCGGAACAGCGTGACCACCATCGTATGCTTGCCCGATGTGAACAACAGCCAGTACCCACTGGCGATCTGTTTGCGATGATAGAGGACATCGGTCTTGCCGGGAGCGTTGGTGGTGGCAGCCCGGAAGGACTCTGTGAATTCTTCATGCGGCACATCAAAATTGCCTAACGACTCGAAGAAGTGGTTGCTGCGCCGATGATAGATGAGCAACCCAACCGCTTTGCCCATACTCGATTGGCGAATGCCGATGGTTCTGCCCCCCGCTGTCTCGACAAGTTCTGAGTCTTTGGTCTCTAATGCCGCTTCCGCGAGATCAAGTTGGCTGTGATGATGCGCATACAGCGCGTCAAATTGCTCTCGGCTGATCTTGCCGGAGGCGTATTCGGTCAAAAGGTTTGCAATTTTGGCTTGGGTCTGCGCCTTGAATTCGACGATCTTTGTGCGGCTGCGTTGTTGCGACATCTTTGAAGAGTCCCCCTGCACATAAGTAGATGGTAAAGGCTTTTGGATACTGGGGATCAAACCGCCTGTGTGGATGGGGTATCCACACAGGGGCAAACCAGTGCCTTTAGTTTACCATCAAGGGGGTGCTTATTTCCTTAAGCCTAGCATTTTCAAAAGGCGCTCAAATAGGGTCGGGGAGGGTGGGGTCGCATCCACTCCTTTGGGATCGGGGAGATGTCCAGATTGGGCTTCGGTCTGTTCCAGTTGATAGGTCTCTAACGTACTGTGGCTAGTATTGTGAATAGAAATACGCTCGTGTTCTTGCTGCATCTCTTTTTGGCGACGATAAAATTCTTCGGACATGGACGGGTCTCCTATTGACGTGTCCCTATTATAACGAGAAAACATAACGAGAAAACAACAGAATCTAAAAAATGCTTTTGGCATCTGCCAGAAATGCGCCTCCCCGTACCTTCGTCCATGTGCAGCGTAGGCTCACACAGTGTATACTTTCCTCATATTCGCGCATCTGGTGGCATTTCATGCGCGCTGACGACTAAAAATAAGGAAAGGTCTTCCGAAATGAAAATGCGTACTTTAAGCCTAGCCCTGCTGGCGCTTTTCCTGCTCATCGGCGCGGCAATCATGATCAATGCCGATGTGTCGCAGGAATTTGGCACCGGTTGGACGGTTCAGTATTACAACAATGCCGCGCTCACAGGCAGTCCAGTCGCGTCCGAGGCGCTCACCGGGGGCATTAACTTCAATTGGGGCACATCCAGCCCCAAACCGGGCGTCGTGAACGATGATAACTTCTCGACGCGCTATTCGTCCGTACAGTTATTCAACGCTGGAACTTACGAATTCATCGTCTCCTCTGATGACGGCGTGCGTATCCTCATCGATGGGGCATCGGTACTGGACCGTTTCATTGGACGCCAGTTGACGACGGATCGGTTCCAAATTAATTTGACGGCGGGCACGCATTCGCTGGTCGTCGAATATTTTGAGGGTATCGATCAAGCAGCGTTACAATTCCAATGGTTCCAAATCAGTGGTGGCTCCACCCCCGGCACGGGCACCGCCATAGTAGATGGCGGGGGCGGTGCCTTTGTGACCGCCGGACCGACGTTGACCGCCAGCCCTATCCCGCCGACATCAGTGCCGGCTATTCCGCCGGGCGCATTGAGCGGCACCGTGATCCGCGCGCAAGTCCTGTTGGTGCGTAGCGCTCCGTTCTTGGGTGCGCCAGTGGCAGACCGAGTCTTGCGCGGACAAACCTATCAGATCCTCGGTCGCGATGAAGCGTCGTTGTGGTACCTCATCCAGTTGAGCAATGGTCAAGGGTGGGTGTGGCACTATTACTTTAACGTCAATGGCAATTCGTATAACGCGCCTGTGCAGAACGCCTTTGTCACTTCGGGGATGCCCGCGTCCGAGACCGGTGTCGTCGGTCAAAGCGAAGCGACTTTGCGTTTGCGTGCCGAACCGAATGTGTTGTCCACCCAAATTGGGCGCATCCCATGGGGTGATTTGCTGCCGATTTTGGAGCGCACGCGCGACGGTTGGTATCGCGTGATTTGGCGTGGGACGGTTGGTTGGGTGGCGGGTGATTTCGTCAAACTGGTCACCGGGGATATCAATAACGTGCCCCAACGTTAAGGGGTACTTGCGTCATTGATCCCCATAGTCATCAACAAATCCTGCGAGGTAGGTAGTCCCTGCTTCGTGGGATTTTGTTGTTGATGATGAAGGGATGTTTACGCTTGTTGAATATTTTGGGCGAGGCGGCTGACGAGCGTTTTTAGTTCGCGCATGGAGACGGGCTTGGTCATGAACAAGTCAAAGCCCAACTCATGACATGTTTCACGATAGTGATCCTCTCCCGAAACGATGATAACTTCGGTGCCAATGTTGAGGGTATCGCGCAGATGTGCCAGCAATTCCGTGCCATGCTCACCATTTAAGCGCATATCACAGATGATAATGTCGTAGGTTTTGTGGTTCACCAGTTCGATGGCATTGCTTAGCGATGCCACCGGGTCAACATTAAAATTCAGACTCATCAAGGCTTTGGCGTACAGCATCAATAGGTCGATATTATCTTCCACAATGAGTATGTTGGGGTTGCGGAACATGATTTATCCACACCTTTTGAAAGGGCTACGATAGGAGAGAGTGAGCATCATAATTATACTTGACAGCGGGAAGAATCAGCCACTGCGATTGTAAAAATTCACAAGTATTTTGTTAATTAGAAAATAATAAATAAATTTTAAGTGATTGATTAAATGATGATGAGCGATACCGCACGAAGGCGGGTTTTACGGTAGTGCCACATGAGAATGATCCCGCTAGTCAACCATGCCCCAATACCGAAGATGAGTATTCCCGGAAACCACCATGGGCGATACTCAAAGACTAGCGTGTGACTTCCGGCGGGCACGATCACCCCTCGAAACATCACATCAGCCCGCAAGATCGGGGTTGTGGCTCCGTCAAGGGTGGCAACCCATCCCGGATAATGCGCATCTGTTTGGACAAACAACCCTGCTTGCGTCGTGTTGACCTGAAACGCGCTGCGCGTTGCTGTACGGCTGACTTCCTGAATTTGCCCCATGCCACTAGGGGATGGTCGGTTTTCCAAAATGTCATCGACCCCTAACGTGTTGCTGGCAATCACCGCCATTTGGCTGGCATCGAAGGACGGATGACGCATCAATTGAAGCGCTGCTTCGGTGCCATAAATATCATCTGCCACTTGATTTACAGCATATACGAAAAATGTATTGGGAAGCGTAAACGTATTTTCATAAAGTTTGATGTCACTGGAAAGCACCCGTCGAAACGGAGCGGGGGTCAATTGCTGGAAAGTGTTTGACGGCAAATGTGCCAGTGTGACCGCCCGCACGATCCCTTGATCGCTGGTTTGGACGTTAATCGTCTCCACTGCTGTATCGTCAGGCAGGGCATAGCGGGCGAAACGATAGCGCTCCAACGGTTCATCGCTGGTCAGCATAGGGAGGGGGATATCGTCGCTGAAAACGGTCGGCGCGAGGCACGGATCGGCGCTACAGGCATAGAGCAGGTCGATCACTGTGGGCACAAACCCAGTTGGGTTGGGATACTGGACGCCCCCCGTGCGCCCGAAGGTGGTATCAAAGAAGATGCCCTCGCGCACGAGATCATAGACTTTATCATTCAGCAGATAGCGCGTGCCCGTCAAGTTGAGCCAACGCTGATCGGGGAGACAGGCACCGCCGCACGCATCGTGATACAGCACTTCGCGTAGTCGCCCGTCGAGCGTGCGCATTTCGCCCGGCGGCAGCAGCAAAGACGTGAAGGCGGTGTAATTGCCGGTGGGCAGTAAGCCACCGTCGAAACCATCAATGGAAGGGATACCCCAGAGTAGGTTGAGGTTCGCCGCCAACACTTCACGCAATTTGACGGTATCGAATGCCAGCGCCCGCGTTTCGCCGGTGATGCCAAGCGCCTCATAGCGCCGTTCGAGCGCCGCCCGATCCCCGGGATCGAATGCGAGATCGCTGAAGCTGAGCAACCGCCCGCGTGTTTCTACCGCTTCGCTGTAGACGAGCATTTGGCTGATCGAGAAGCGTTGCTCGGTGAAGGCGTCGGGGGGTACCAGTTGGTTATATGCTAATGCGCCCGATGCCAGCAGCAGCTCGACCACGCCAGCACCGATCCACAATATCATGCCACGTCGTCGTAAGCGGGGGGACGCGCGTTGTTGCCGGATCAGCCCGAAGCCCGCCAGCGTTATGACCCACGCCGCGATCCAGCCCACCCAAGTGATCATCTCTGGCGGGTATGATGGGGTGAGGTCAGGGGTACGGGTCACCAGTGGCGAAAGCAACCCTAGCCCGATGATGCCGATCAGGAAACCGCCAAATGCTGCGACGTGCCAGCGTCGGCGCGGAGTCAGATGCGTCAAGAGGTGGTCTGCACCCAATGCTGCCAGCATCGCCACCCCCAACGAGAACAAGACCAACCAGCGTGCCGGCACCCGAAACAGATTGAACCCCGGCAAGCCCGCCAGCAGCCAATACACAGGATTATACACGCCGTAGGCGAACGCCAACCCGACGAACGCGATCAAGATCCAGCGCGTTTGCGGCAGGCTGAACGAACGGCGGATGCGCCCATGACTGCCGCCAAGCGGCGGCGTGGCAAGCGCACCCCACCATGCCAGCGCCATGCCGATGATGCCGGGATAGGCGATGTATTCGCTAAAAATCATCCGGTCGTAACTCGGCAAGAGTCCGCGCGCGGTGACGAACGGATTGAACGAGAAGGCGGTTGCTTGGTTGACATTAAAGCCGCTGCTGCGGTTGGACAAACCGGATAATTCTAGCGTAGGGATGATCTGGGGCGTCGCCAAGAGCAATGCCCCTACCCCCGCGGCGGCGATGGTCAACACGCCGCGCAGGGGGCGGGTACACAGGGCATATAGCCCTAGCGTCACCCCCGTGATGAAGACGGTTTGGGTGTGTCCGCTGAAGATTTGGAGCGCCAACGCCATCGCCAGCAGCAACCCGCCGCGCACGGGGCGGGTGCCTGCCAAGTCGAGCAGAACGAGCGCCCACGCCAGCCAGCTTAAACCCTGAAGCTGATTGATCTGCTCGACATGCGCGCCGATATGCCCACCGAGCGCGAACACCACCGCCCCGAAGACCGCCGCTGCCTCACCAACGTGCAGCACCTGCCGCGCCAGTACATAGCCCCCTAACGCCGTCCAAAAGATATGGAGCAATACGCTGAGGCGCACCCCATCGGGCGGCGACAACGGCGCGACGATCCAGTTGGGTGGGTAGAATGTCCCGATCTGGGGGTTTGCCAGCAAGGGGGCACCCATGAATAGGTCAGGCGTCCACAGGGGCAATTCGCCATTGAGAAAGGCGGCATTGCGCAGATGCCAATAAGGGTAGTGGTAGCTGTAGGTATCGCCGCGCGCCATGATCCAATCGCTGAATGCCAAGCCCCGAAAGGCGATCAAGACCAAGATCAGCAGGATGATCACAGGGCGTAGACGCGAGAAAAGCCGTCCGCGACGCGCAATCAAGCTGGGCGTGCCTGTGGACGGCTTAGAGGAGGGGGCTGTGGTAGTGGGATGATCAGGCAGTGACGAAACCTTTTGTGACGACAGCGTGGGCACGATGCGCCGAGCTACTCGACACTTTGGGGTTCGGCGTCCATGACGGCAATGGGTGCCGTCGTTTCAACTGCGCCTTCGGGGGCGCGCGTCGGGATGTAGTGTTCTTCGTGTTCATGTTTTTCTTGCGAGACCATCCAGAAAACCACGAGCATGGTGACTAGCGCAACAATAATGAGGATCCAACCTGCGAGTGTATTCACCGCGACCTCCGTATAGAAAGTGTCAAAATCAAAGTTGTGTTTATTCTAACATCAAAAACAGGGGGAAGGGATTGGAAACTGGCAGAGCAGGACGCAAACTCAGGGTAGGAAACAGGGAGCGGTGAATTATGATGATCATGACCGCGATATACAGGTGGGGTAAGGTAAAAGTTTGATAATGTCACATCTCCAGTTCGGGGATTTACGGGCGGTGCTGATCCTGATCGGCAAGTGGCTACTATTGGGGAGCATCGTCGGGGTGTTGGCGGGGACGGCATCGGCGCTCTTCCTCACCACCTTATCATGGGCGACGGCGTTCCGGCTGGAATTCCCCGCGATCATTGGGCTGCTGCCGCTGGCGGGCTTTGGGATTGGCTGGTTGTACCACCGCTTTGGGGGGGCGGCGGGGCAGGGCAATGCGCTGGTTATCGAAGAAATTCACCAAAATCAGGGGCGCATCCCGTTGCGTATGGCTCCGTTGGTGCTGGTCGGCACGTTGACGACGCATCTTTTCGGTGGGTCGGCAGGGCGCGAAGGCACGGCGTTGCAAATGGGTGCCAGCCTCGCCGACGGCGCGGCGCGCTGGTTTCGGCTGGATCGCGCTGACCGACGCCTGATGATCATGGCGGGGATCAGCGGCGGCTTTGGGGCGGTTTTTGGCACGCCGATTGCCGGCTTTGTCTTTGGCATGGAGGTGCAAAGCGTGGGGCGCATCCGCTATGACGGGGTGATCCCATGCTTGGTGGCTGCCGTCGTCGGGGATTTGGTGACGCGCGCATGGGGTGTCGGACATGCGCAGTATCCGGCGCTCCCGTTGATGGAAATCGACACCGTGCTGCTGATCAAAGTCGCCTTTGCTGGGCTGATCTTCGGCATCACCAGTATTTTGTTTGTGGAACTGACGCATCTGGTCAAACGTGCCGCCGTCCGTTTTGTGGCGTATCCGCCGTTGCGTCCGGTCATCGGCGGCATCATCGTCTTGGGTTTGGTACTCGTGGTGGGCAGCACCGACTATCTCGGTCTCAGCTTGCCGTTGTTGGGGCAAAGCGTGAATGGGCAGGGGGTCGTGACGTTCGCTTTCTTGTTCAAACTGGTGTTCACGGCGGTCACTTTGGGGACGGGCTTCATGGGGGGCGAAGTCACCCCGTTGTTCGTGATCGGCGCGACCCTCGGCGCGACGCTTTCCAGCATCGTGGGGGTAGATCCGGCGCTGATGGCGTCGATTGGTTTTGTGGCGGTGTTCGCGGGTGCCAGCAACACGCCGTTAGCCTGTGCCTTGATGGGCATCGAATTATTTGGCGGGGGCGGCGCGCTCTATCTGATCGTCGGCTGTTTCATCGCCTATGTGGTGTCGGGACATCGCAGCATCTACCCCACACAAGTGATCGATACCCCCAAAGCCGATGGGGTGGTACTTGGCACGGGCGAGAGCGTGAAAGTGTGGGCGCAACGACGGCACCCGCATTCCTAATCCCTAACCCCTAACTCCCTTTTTTCACCTCTTGACTTGCTATCCTGTAGCAACTTCGGTAAAATCATGCCTATCAATTGTGTAAAAATGAACAAACTGTTGTCTGGCATTTTTTAGGGTGTTTGTCTTTTTTTTGTTGTCGCTCAATGAGAATTGATGGAAGCGGGGCATGGGAGTCAATACAAATATTAACCTCAATCAACAAGAACCTGCTGGCGGTCAATCACTGTCTGTGATTTGGATTGTGGTGGCTGGCTTAGGGATGATTTTCGGGGGTATCCTCATCGCGACGATCACCCCGTCTATTTTTCCTCAACAGGCTTCTGCCGAAGCCGTACAGGTTGATAACCTGTTTCGTTTTATGCTCGCCGTTGGCGGGGCAATTTTCTTGCTGGTCGTCGGGGTGCTAGTGTTCGTGATTGTGCGCTTCCGCGCCCGCCCGGGCGATCTCGCCGATGGTCCGCCGATTCACGGCAACACTACATTAGAAATGGTCTGGACGATTATCCCCGCGATCATCGTACTCGTGTTGACGGTCTACAGCTATCAAGTGTGGGTTAGTATTCGTACCCTGCAACCGATCCACAACAGTGTGGCGGCAGTCGGGCAGCGTTTTGCGTGGGCGTTCAACTATGTCATCACCCCCGAAGATTTGCCGGCTTCGGTCACGCTGGATCAATTGGAAGAGCCGATTCGTGCGGCGGTTACGAGCGAAGCGGGCATGAATTTTAGCTCCGCCCAATTGCACACATGGATGGGGCAACAGATGCAAGTCAGCCTACGCACCGAGGACGTGAATCATGCGTTCTGGATTCCGGCGATGCGTATCAAGCAAGACTTGCTGGCAGGGCGCGAGACTAGTATCAGTTTTACGCCTATCGAAGCTGGCACCTACCGGATTATCTGTGCTGAGTTGTGTGGTTCGGGTCATGGCAACATGGCAGGGACAGTCGGCTTTAACGATGATCTGCAAGGGGCTTGGTTGATCGTTCATCCCGATGAAGCGACCTATCTGCGCGAGTTTTACGAACCGGAAGCGGCGAAAGTCCTGTTCCCACCGGAAGACCCGGCGTTGCGGGGACGGCAGATTTTGGTGGGTGCCGCCTATCCTTGTGCGACTTGCCATGTGCTGGATGATTTAGGGTGGGTCGGTAATATCGGTCCCAATTTGAACAATATCGGCGTGCGTGCGGCGACTCGGGTTTCGGGTTTGACGGCAGATCAGTATTTGCGCAATTCGATTCGTCACCCAGGGGATTATCTGGTACCCGGTTACAGCAATCTGATGCCGCAATTTAACGCGGTGGCGGGTGAAGCCAATTACATGCCGGATACAGATTTGGACGCGATTGTCGCTTATCTGCTGACGCAGCAGCAGTAAGAATCAATATTTTTGCGGTACAGGCGCGCTTTGCTCTGGCGTCTGTACTGTTGCTTGTCCTAAAAACTGCAATAGAGTCGGGAGTGTTTTAAGCATGGCAACAATCAGCAGACCGCTTCCGGGTGCGGCAATCCCGGCTGCCAAGCAACTCCGCTTGTCAGACTATCTCCGTTGGAGCGTTGATCACAAGATCATTGGCGTCCAATACATGGCGACCGCCTTCTTCTTCTTTTTGTTTGGCGGCGCATTGGCAATGATGATCCGTTGGGAATTGTTGACGCCTACGCTGGACGTGATGTCCGATGGCACTGCCTATAACCAACTGTTTACGATGCACGCCTCGATCATGATCTTCATGTGGATCATCCCGATGATGGCGGGCTTTGGCAATTACCTCGTCCCCTTGATGTTGGGCGCGAAGGACATGGCGTTTCCGTGGCTGAATGCCCTCGCTTTCTGGTTGATCGTGCCGGCGGGTGCCCTGATGATCCTCGGCTATTTTGCCGGGCAAGCTGAAGCGGGTTGGACGGCATATCCCCCGCTCAGCACCATCTACAGCTTGGGCGATGGTCAGACGTTTTGGGCGTTTGCGCTTCACTTACTGGGAATTTCCTCGATCCTCGGCGCGATCAACTTCATCGTCACGATCAAGAATATGCGCCCCGAAGGGATGGGCTACTTCCAAATGCCCTTGTTCTGCTGGGCAATTTTGGCGACCTCGATCATCATCGTCTTGGCGACCCCCTTCCTTGCGGGCGCGTTGACGTTGCTCATCCTTGACCGCGTGGCGGGGACGGCATTTTTTGATCCGTCGCGGGGCGGGGACGTGTTGGTGTGGCAGAACGTGTTTTGGTTCTACAGCCACCCAGCCGTGTACATTATGGTGTTGCCCGGCTTCGGCATTTTGTCCGAAGTGTTGTCGGTCCATGCGCGCAAACCGGTATTTGGCTATCGTGCCCTCGCTTTGTCCAGTATGGCGATTGCGCTGCTCGGCTTCACGGTGTGGGCGCATCATATGTTCACCAGCATGACGCCAGAACTGCGCATCCCTTTCATGGTCACTTCGATGATTATCGCGGTGCCGACAGGGATCAAGATTTTCAGTTGGTTGGGCACGTTGTGGGGTGGCAAGATTCACTTTACGCCGGCAATGCTGTTTGCGCTCGGCTTCTTATCGATGTTCGTCATCGGCGGCATCAGCGGCGTGATGCTGGCAGCGGTGCCGTTTGACATTCACGTTCACGATACCTATTTCGTCGTCAGCCACTTGCACTTTGTGTTGTTTGGCGGGTCGGTGTTCGCGATTT
>JBBRTY010000127.1:0-11966 GCA_038248285.1 Aggregatilineales bacterium | reverse complement strand
GAGACCCGCTGTTGTAGGGGCGACCCAATATGGTTGCCCCTACGAGACCCGCTGTTGTAGGGGCGACCCAATGTGGTCGCCCCTACGAGACCCGCTGTTGTAGGGGCGACCCAATGTGGTCGCCCCTACGAGACCCGCTGTTGTAGGGGCGACCCAATATGGTTGCCCCTACGAGACCCGCTGTTGTAGGGGCGACCCAATGTGGTCGCCCGCCGATTCAAACCCTTTTCAACAGATTCTAACGGCGCGTCCGCTGCACGCAGAACCTTTTTTCAACAGAATCCTTCTGCGCGTCCACTGCTCACCATGATAACGCTTTTGCGCCGATCCCACCCATTTGCACCCCAAAGATTAGCGCGCCAGCATCGGCACATCCATATATGACAGCGCGATGGCGTTCCGCTGCACGGTCAACGTCGGCGTGCCCGCGGCAGGGTAGCGGCGGAAGGTGTCGGCGTCGGCACCCGCGATGGCGATGCGCAATTGGGAGCCAGCGGGGATGAGCGCCGACGTGTTGTAGAGGCTCAGCCTGACGGAGGTCGTTTCGCCGATGACCAACGGTTCATAAGCGCTTTGAAACACATTATTCCGCGTCCACACCGTTTGATACGGGGCATCCTCGGCAGTAAACGGACGGCGCAGCGCGAGCCGCAAACCACCTTCGGTCAAATAGGTGACGGTGCCATCGGGGGCAACCGCTTCAAGGTAGACATAGAGCGCGCCGTCTTCATGCGTGGACGAGAGTTGTAAGGTGACGGTTGCCGCGCCCGTGATTTCGACGGCGGTTGCGAGTGGGGCGGTGGTGTAGGTCAACAGCCCGCTGTCGGCGCGGTCGGTATAAAAGATATCCCCGCCGAGTTGGGCATACCACCGATTGTTGGTGCCGGTCGTCGTCGCAAAATCGACGGTGTAGTCATCTGCGCCCGTGCTGTCGGTGGGGGCGCTGTTGGTCAGTGCCCTATCCGCATTCAGATACCAGCGGGTGGGGGTTTCAAAGCCAGCGGGGGGCCATATGGCGGTCGTCGTCCACATATCCGCGCCGAACGTGTAATAGGTGATGCTGCGCTCGGTGAGCGTCTCGCCTTGTTTGAGGACCGCATCAAAATACGCCAGCCGTTGCATAAATTGTGCCTCCGATGATTCCGTCAGCGGGGCATCGGGCGCGTTGTAGGGGTTGGCATCATCAACGCCACCATGCGAGTAGGGCGTCAACACGACGATCTGCGGGTGATCATAATTTAAGAAACGGGCAATCGCCCCATCGGCAGTGGCGGCATCCATCCAGCTTGCCCAGACCAACATCGGCACCCCCGCCGACTCGATGGCATCGCCATACCCATAGGTGCCGGCATATTGGGGCGGGTCGGTCGCCAGAAGATCATCCCAAAACTGGGCGCTACTCGTCAGGGCAGCGATATCGACATTGGCGCGGTTGGCGATGATCTGTGCCAGTTGCTCCCCTTGCGGATCGGCATCAACGGGTTTAATGCCTGTGGAGTACATCTGCTTCGCCCCGTCGCACGCCGGACCCGGCTCGACCCCCGCCAGCGCACAAAAATCATTGCTATCCATCGTCTGGATGAGCGCCCCCCAGTTGGTGCCAAACATATCATTGATGAGTCCGCCGGGGGCGAACGCGGTAGCGACATCGAAATCGGCATAAAGCGGGGCGACGATCTTTACAGCAGGATGATGACCGACTACCGTCATTTCGGCAGTATCGCCATCATACGATACGCCATAAGCACCCACGCGCTCATTTGACCACGACTGCGCCACAATCCATTCCACGATGGTGCCGAGATCGGCAATTTCGGTCGGGCTTAGCTCGGCGGCGCGGTTGCCGCCCGACGCCCCACTACCACGCGCATCCACTAACACCAGCGCATACCCCGCATAGAGAAAACCGAGGTCTTCGCCTTCGGGCAGTTGGCGTTCAAACAGGCGGATATAGCGGGTGGAGCGCAACATCGCGGGCAGCAATGCGCCATCGGGGTTGTGCGGCAGATAGACATCGATTGCCAGTTCTACCCCGTCAGACATGGGGATATAGAGCGACTGTGCCGAGGCAATCGGGTTGGGAGCGTCTTGGGCGGCGGCGGACAAGGACAAGCTCCCGAGGAGGAGGAGGCTGGTGACCCGCATGATAGTAGTGCGGACAGAACGAGCAGCAGGAAATTGAGTCATAGGTATCCTTAATGGCGTTATCGAACTAGATGTACCCTAACCTCACGGGTATGTCACAGATTATATTCCACTTGTGCTGTATAGCAAGTGGAAATATTCGACGCCAAAAATTGTGCTTATTCGTCCGTGCCAACCAGTGGGTCGCATCGGGGAAGCGCGGCGCATCAGTGAAGCCCAAATCGGCATAAAAGGCGCGCCCGTGATCCGTGAGTGTGCGCAGGGTGAAGATGGTGAATTGCTGCGCCGACTGATCCATGAGCGCTTTGGCGATTCCTTGGCGGCGGTGGCTTGGCAGCACATAGACATGACGGATTCTGCCGATGATGGGGCTGTTCAGGTAGGGATCGGGGTGGACACCGCCGACCGCGATCAGATGCTCCTCGTGATATCCGCCGAGCAGGAGCGCTCCATTTTCGCGAAAGGTGACTTTGCGGGCGGTGTACTCATTCCACAAAGTTTGTACAAGGGCATAACCCTCGCTGAGAGGCTGAAGGAGCGGTAGCGTAAGTGGGTTGATGGTTTGAATGGCGAGCATAGGGGTCTCCATATATTTGATATTTGTTTTTGGGAGGTATTGACTAGCGTAACGATAGCTTTTGCATATCCGCCCAGTCGCAGACCGCGCCACCCGCTTGCATCGCTTCGCCATTCGAGTACAATAGTTCTATGATCTCATCCCCTACCCCCACGCTTGCAGTGCTAAAAATTGCCAAACCTATTCTCAAATGGGCAGGTGGCAAGAACGCGCTCATCAAACAATTTGCGCCGCACTTTCCTAAGCCGGAAACCTATCCCCGTTATTTTGAACCGTTTGTGGGGGGCGGGGCGGTCTTCTTTAATTTACAACCCGCGCAAAGTTTGTTATTTGATTTGAATGCGGATTTGATCGAACTCTATACGCTTGTCCGCGATGATGTGGAGAGTGTGATCGACGCCCTTCAACGCCACATCAACGAACGCAGCTATTTTAATGAGATGCGCGCGCTTGATCCGGTGACGTTAACCCCCTCGGAGCGGGCTGCCCGTTTTATTTTCCTAAATCGGACTTGCTACAATGGTCTCTATCGGGTGAACAGCCGAGGACAATTTAATGTGCCCTTTGGCAAATATAAAAACCCGAAGATCCGCGATACTGAAGGTTTGCAGAGTGCCAGCAACGCCTTACAGGGGGTTCACCTTGAAGTTGCCGATTTCGAGACCAGCCTAGCACGCTGTACGAAAGGTGATTTCATCTATTTTGATCCGCCTTATGCCCCCTTGAGCGCAACCTCTAGTTTCATTAGTTATACGAAGGTTGGTTTTGATGCGGCTGACCAAAAACGCTTAGCCGATCTCTACCGCGCGTTGGATGATCGCGGGTGTTTGCTCATGCTCAGCAATTCGAGCGCGCCTCTTGTGGTTGAACTTTACGACGGTTTCGCGATTCACGAAATTTCCGCACGGCGCGCCATCAACAGCAAAGCGACGGGACGCGGGCTGATCACCGAACTGTTGGTCACCAATTTTCCGCACGTCGGTTCCTCAAGGTGATGCTTCTTCCCTAAGCGCGTGCCCTCACCCCACCCGCAGCCGATACCCCACCCCCGGCTCGGTGATGATGATCGCCGGACGCGCGGGATCGGCTTCGATCTTCTGGCGCAATTGGGCAAAATACACCCGCAAGTAATGCGTCTGCGTCTCGGAGTCCTTGCCCCACACCTCACGCAGAATCTGCCGATGCGTCAACACCCTGCCCGCGTGCCGGATCAGCAAATGCAGCAATTTATACTCGGTCGGCGTCAGCTTGATCAGCTCGCCATGGACCGTCACCAAGCGGCGTGTCAAATCCACTTGCAAATGCCCCGTTTGAAACACCTGCACCTCTTCCGCTGGCACCGCGTGGCGCATCGCCACGCGGATGCGCGCCATCAGTTCTTCGGTGCTAAACGGCTTGGTCAAGTAATCATCCGCCCCAGCATCCAACGCCGCCACCTTGTCCTGATCGGTATCGAACACCGACAGGATGATGACGGGCGTGGTCGTCCACTCGCGCAGACTACGCAGCACCTCCAAGCCTTTGATGTCGGGCAGTCCCATATCAAGGATGATCAGATCAGGACGGCGCTGTGCCGCCTTCATCAGCCCCTCGGCACCCGTGACCGCCTCAAGGATGGCATAGCCATTGGTCTCCAGAATGATCCGTAAAAAACGGCGAATCTGAATTTCATCATCAATGACGAGAATCTGAATACCATCGGCGGGCGTCGTCATGGGGCTGCCTCTGGCACAGGGGGCGCGCTGCCTTGCAGCGGCAGTGTGATCTGGAAGCGGGCACCGCCTTCGGGACGGTTCATCACCGTGATCGTGCCGTGATGCGCTTCGATGAAGCCCCGGCTGATCGACAAACCCAAACCGGTGCCGCCGGTGGGGGTGCCGGGCAAGCGATAAAATTTCTCGAAGATACTCTCAATTTTATCCGGTGGAATCCCCGCCCCACTGTCCTCGACCGTGATCACGATCTGGTGATTGCGGTGGGTGGCGCGGATGGCGATAGGCGTCCCGACGGGCGTATAACGGCAGGCATTCTCTAATAAATTCACAATCACCTGTTCCAATAAAGCAAAATCCACCTCCACGAGCGGCAAATCGGGATCGGTGTGGATGTCAATCGGGTGGTCATCCCCACAATCGCTAATTTGGGTCAGCGCCACGCCGATGATCTCGCCCACGTCGCACCAATCGCGCTTGATCTGGATACGCCCGCTTTCGAGGCGCGACATATCGAGCAGATTTTCCACCAAGCGATTGAGCCGATCCGTTGCACTCAGTATATCCTGAATCAGCGTGACGCGGTTCTCATTCGTTTGCGTCGGGATCAACCCGCTGGCAGCCCCTTTGATCGCCGCAATCGGGGTGCGTAGTTCGTGCGAGATCGAATTGAGCAAGGTGGTATACAACCGTTCCGACTCGCGCATCATGGCGGATTGTTGCGCCGCTTCGTCCAAGAGTTCGCGCTCAATCACGAGGGCAATTTGGTTGACGAACGTTTCGAGCAGCGTCTCTTCATCCGCCGACAAGCGCTGATCGCTTTGCGAACGAATGCCGATCACGCCGACCGTGCGGTTGGGCGTCAACAGCGGGAAGAATTGTGCCGACGCCAACGGCAGCGTTTCGGTGTGCCGTCCGGCGGGCTTGCCATGCTCAAACACCCACATGGCGACGCTCATTTCTTTATCGTCAAGGGGCATGGTGCTGCACCCGTGCGGATGCCCTGCCAGCGTTGCGCCCTCCGTCAACAGCACTGCCGCCTCCACTTTGAAGATATGGCGGATCTGCTCGATGGCAGTCGTCAGCACATCATCCATATTGACGGCAGTGGCGGTGGCATGCGCCAAGGCATAGAGCGCCAACGTGCGGTCAGCGGTATAGCGTGCCAATCGTTCTTGGGTGCGGATGCGGGCGGTCATATTGCCGGCAAAGATGGCGATCATGAAATACAAGAAAAACAAGATGCCATCTTCGACGCGCGAGATCACGAAGGTGAGGCGGGGTTCGATGAAGAGGAAGTTCCACGAAATAGCGCTCAGGGTCGCCGCCATCAATGCGGGTCCGCGTCCAAGGTAGACCGCGACGAGCAAGACTGCCAGCAGTTCGGTCAAGCCGACGGCTTGGTAATTGATCCATGACACGTTGGAGACGATGACGAGATCGATCAGCGTGACACTCCCGATGAACAGCGCCGCCCAGAGATAGCCGCGCCAAGACGAATGGGCTTGGACGGTCGGCAACAACGGCAGAGCGCTGGCGCGCGTGTCGCTCTGGGCTTGATCGCCCGTCACCACATAGACATCGATCTCGCCGCTATGACGGATGATGTGATCGACCAGCGAGCCACCCCGTAATACCGTTTGCAGGGGGGTGTGGTTGGGCTTGCCGATCACGATCTGGGTGACGTTGCGTTGGTGGGCAAGGCGTAACAATGCCTCTGGGACGTTGTGCCCAGTGATCGTCAAGACTTCGCCGCCGAGACTGCGCGCCAGCGCCAAATTGCGCGCCAATTGATTTTTCGCCTCCGTCGCCAAGGGTTGCGCCGTCTCGACATACACCGCCAGCCATGACGCTTCGAGGTTGTATGCCATGCGCCGCGTCCAGCGGATCAGCTTTTCGGAAAACGGACTCGCCCCGACCGCAACCATGAGGCGTTCGCCCGATTTCCACGGACCGGCGATCTGCTTGATCGCCATGTAATCCTGCAACTGCTGATCGACGCGCTCCGCCGTCAGCCGCAACGCCATTTCGCGCAGTGCCGTCAGGTTGCCGATGCGAAAAAAGTTGCTCGCCGCCGTCTCGATGCGATCAGCGGTGTAGACTTTGCCCTCGGCGAGGCGCTTGCGCAATTCTTCGGGCGATAGGTCGATCAATTCAATTTCGTTGGCGAAATCGAGGATCGAGTCGGGGATCGTCTCGTGAACGCGGATGCCCGTGATCTGCTGGACGGTATCGGCGCGGCTCTCAAAATGTTGGACATTGATCGTCGTCCACACATCAATACCCGCTTCTAACAGTTCGGTGACATCCAGATAGCGCTTGGCATGGCGCGACTCCGGCGCATTGCTGTGCGCCAGTTCGTCCACCAGCACCAATTGGGGCGCACGGCTCAGGATGGCGTCGGTGTCCATCTCCTCGACCGTCGTCCCCCGATAATCGGTTTTGCGGCGCGGGATCAGCTCCAAGCCAGCGACCAACGCTTCGGTTTCGGCGCGACGATGCGTCTCGACATAGCCGATGACGACATCAACGCCTTCGGCTTGGATATGACGGGCGGTGTCGAGCATGGCGTAAGTCTTGCCGACCCCCGCCGCCATGCCGACAAACACCTTGAGCTTGCCGCGCTTTTTGGCGGCTTCGACCTTTTGGATTGCCGCCAATAGCGCATCAGGATCGGGACGTTCGGGATCGCTCATAGGGTTGTCCTTTTTGGGGGGCGAGGATCGCCCCCATATGATGATGCTATTCTAGATCAGCCAATGCCAGATTGAGCAACAACACATTCACCCGCGTCTGCCCCAAAATCACCAGTTGCGGCGCTTCGGTATAGCGTGCCACTAAATCGACCACGACGGCACGATCCACGCCGCGCGCCGTTGCCACGCGGTCAATTTGGATCGCCGCCGCTTCGGGGCTGATGTGCGGATCAAGCCCACTGCCAGAGGCGAACACCAAATCGGGCGGCAACGGCGCGTCGGCGCTTAAGCCATAGGTGGCGCGCAAAGCCTCCGAGCGCACTTGCACGGTCTCGGCAAAACCGGCGTTCGTCCAACCGGCATTGCTGCCCGATGAGGCGATCAAGGCGTCGGGGCTAGACCCCTGCATAGAGTTCGCTGCCGACGGACGCGCGCTGAAATAACGAGGGTCGTCCACTTGCTGCCCGATCCATGCCGAGCCGACGACTTGCCCGTCGCGCTCGATCAAACTGCCGTTCGCTTGCACGGGGAAGATCACCTGCCCGATCACGGTGACGACGACGGGATAGATCACCCCGGTGATCACGGTGAAGATGAGGAACGCGAGCGCTGCTGCCCGCAATTGCTTGATCATAATGGAGTCGCCTTTATGCTAAACCGAGGAACGAGATCAACAGATCGATGAGTTTGATGCCGATGAAGGGCGCGATCAGTCCGCCCAAGCCATAGATCAACAAGTTGCGTTGCAACACTGCCGCCGCGCTCATGGGCTTGTACCGGACACCGCGCAACGCCAGCGGGATCAAGGCGACGATGATCAAAGCATTGAAAATGGTCGCGCTGAGGATGGCGCTTTGCGGGCTGCTTAAACCCATGATGTTTAACACCGCCAGCGGACCCGGTTCACCGGGCGTCGCCGCGTAGAGTGCCGCGAACAATGCTGGGATGATGGCGAAATACTTGGCGACATCGTTGGCGATGCTAAAGGTGGTCAATGCGCCGCGCGTCATCAACAATTGCTTGCCGATCTCCACCACTTCGATGAGTTTGGTCGGGTCGCTGTCCAAATCGACCATGTTACCGGCTTCGCGTGCAGCTTGCGTGCCCGTGTTCATCGCCACGCCGACATCCGCTTGGGCGAGCGCGGGGGCGTCGTTGGTGCCGTCGCCCGTCATCGCCACCAAGTGCCCATCGCTTTGTTCTTGGCGGATGCGGCGCAGTTTGTCTTCGGGCGTCGCCTGTGCCATGAAGTCATCGACCCCCGCTTCGGCAGCAATGGCGGCGGCGGTCAACGGGTTATCGCCTGTGATCATGACGGTGCGGATGCCCATCGAGCGCAGTTGGGCGAACCGTTCATGAATGCCGCCCTTCACAATATCTTTTAACTCGATCACGCCCAAGATCTCGTGTCCTTCGCTGACGACCAGCGGGGTGCCGCCGCGCCGTGCGATATCATCAACGCTGGCAGTGACCGCTGCCGGAAACGCGCCATTCATGCCTTCGACATACTTACGCACCGCGTCCGCCGCGCCTTTGCGAATGCTGCGGGCGGGCTGTCCCTCATGGGCGGCGAAATCGGCACCACTCATGCGGGTATTGGCGCTAAAGGGGATGAACTCGGCATTCAGTTCGCTCAGTTCCCGCCCGCGCATCTTAAACTTGTCCTTCGCCAAGATGACAATCGACCGCCCTTCGGGGGTTTCATCCGCCAGCGAACTCAGTTGGGCGGCGTCCGCCAACCGTTCGGGGGTGATGCCGGGGGCAGCGACAAAGTGGGTCGCCATCCGGTTGCCCAGCGTGATCGTGCCCGTTTTGTCGAGCAGCAGCACATCGATATCGCCCGCCGCCTCGACTGCCCGCCCGCTGGTCGCCAAGACATTGCGTTGGATCATGCGATCCATGCCGCTGATGCCGATAGCGCTCAGCAAGCCGCCAATGGTCGTCGGGATCAAGCACACCAATAGCGCGATCAAGACCGGCACCGTCGCGGTCGTTTGGGTGATGCCCGATTGGGCTTCGCTGTAATCGGCGAAAGCGCGCAGGGTGACGACTGCCATCAAAAAGATGATCGTCAGTCCCGATAGCAAAATCGTGAGCGCGATCTCGTTGGGGGTCTTTTGGCGTTTTGCGCCTTCCACCAGCGCGATCATGCGATCCAAGAAGCTGTTGCCCTGCTCGGACGTGATGCGGATCACGATGCGGTCGCTCAGGACGCGCGTGCCGCCGGTGACGGCGCTGCGGTCGCCCCCGCTTTCACGGATGACGGGCGCGCTTTCGCCAGTGATCGCGCTTTCGTCCACGCTGGCGATGCCTTCGACGACTTCACCATCGCCGGGGATTTGATCGCCCACTTCGCAGACGACGAGATCGCCCTTCTTCAAATCGGTGGCGGTGACTTTTTCTTCCCGCCCATTGACCAGACGCCGCGCTGCCATTTGGGTGCGCGTCTTGCGCAGGGCGTCGGCTTGTGCCTTGCCGCGCCCTTCCGCCATCGCTTCGGCAAAATTGGCGAACAACACCGTGAACCAGAGCCAAAGCGCGATCTGGACATTAAAACCAGTTTCGGACGAGCCGCCCGCCAAGGCATCGCGCACCGTCAAGACGCTGGTCAAGACCGCGCCCACGAGGACGACGAACATCACCGGATTTTTCAATTGCTGACGGGGATCGAGCTTGCGAACGGCGTCAAACAGCGCCCGCCGCAAAATCGGCACTTCAAACAACGGACGCGCTTTTGTGGTTGAATTCATGATCTTCCTCTTCTAAAACGTCCGCGCGCCAAGCGCGAGCAAGTGTTCGACAAGGGGACCCAGCGCCAATGCCGGGAAAAAGGTCAACGCCCCGACGATCAAAATGATGGCGATGAGCAGCAGCACAAACATCGGCGAATCGGTCGGGAAGGTGCCGGGCGACGGCGGCGCGACTTTCTTGCCCGCCATGCTGCCCGCAATCGCCAGCACCGGCAAGATCACACCAAACCGCCCCACCCACATGGCAATGCCGATGAACAGGTTGTAAAACGGCGTGTTGGCGTTCAGCCCGGCAAAGGCGCTACCGTTGTTGCCCGCGCCCGATGTGAAGGCATACAACATTTCGCTAAAGCCATGCGCCCCCATGTTGGCACGGCTGGACAAGCCCGCGTCGGTGGTGCTGGCAATCGCCGTGAACAGCAAGATCGCCCCGCTGGGCAGCAACACGGCGAGGATCGCCATTTTGATTTCCGCCGCTTCGATGCGCTTGCCCAAATATTCCGGCGACCGCCCGACCATCAAGCCGGCGATGAAGACCGTCAAAATCACAAAGACCAAAATGCCGTATAAGCCCGCGCCCACCCCGCCGAAGATGACCTCGCCCACCATCATGTTGAGCATGGCAATGCCGCCCGCAATCGGGCTAAAACTGCTGATCATGGCATTGACCGAGCCATTAGAGGCGGCGGTCGTGGCGGCACCCCACAAGATGCTGTTGGTCACGCCGAAACGGAGTTCTTTGCCTTCGAGCGGCAGCAAAAAGTTGAGGCTGGGGGACGAGGCGTATTCGCTCAGCAGCATGACCGATAAGCCCGCCACGAACAACAGGAACATCGCCGCGAAGATCGCCCACCCCTGACGGGGGTTATTGACCATCTTGCCATACGTCGCCGTCAGCGCGGCGGGGATCAGCAGGATCGACAAGACTTGCAAGAAATTGCTGAGCGGCGTCGGGTTTTCGTAGGGGTGAGCGCTGTTGGTGTTAAAATACCCCCCGCCATTGGTGCCCAACTGTTTGATCGCGATCTGGGAGGCGGCGGCACCTTGCGGTAACATCTGCGTTTCGCCCGATAATGTCGTCGCCGCGACCGGCGCGTTGAAGTTTTGCACGACGCCTTGACTGATCAAGACGAGCGCGAGGACGAGGCTCAGCGGCAGCAAGACATACAAAATGCTGCGCGTGAGATCGACCCAAAAGTTGCCGAGCAGCTTGCCCGACCGCCCGATCAGCCCGCGGGTGAGCGCGATCACAACGGCGATGCCCGTCGCGGCGCTGACGAAGTTTTGCACGCCCAAGCCGATCATCTGCGTCAACGGACTTAACGTGATTTCGCCGGCATACGATTGCCAATTGGTGTTGGTCATAAAGCTAGTGGCGGTGTTAAACGCCAAGAACGGCTCGACATTGGGCAAGCCCGCCGGGTTGAGCGGGAGCGCCCCTTGCAGCAATTGCAGGGCGAACACAAAGACAAAACCGATGATGTTGAAAACCAGCAGCGCCAAGGCATAGGCGCGCCAGTTTTGTTCTTCTGCTGGGTTTACCCCGATCAGACGGTAGACCAAGTTTTCCAGCGGACGCACGGCGAAGGACAAGGGAGTCGTTTGACCGCTAAAGACGCGCGCCATGGTGCCGCCCAAGATAGGCGTGCAAACGATCAAGACGCCCAAGAATAGGACGATTTGCAAGAGTTCAAGTAGGGTCATGATTAGAACCTCTCTGGGTATAACATGGAATACACCAGATAGACCAGCAGCGCGAGCGCGACTAATCCGACGATGAACAGTTCCGCATCCATGAGTTTCATTTCCAATTCAGTGAAGGTTCACTGCGCAAAAACAATGCGAGTATTATCTCGAAAAGGGCGTCAGGCGGGGGTCAAGACTTCAGCGTCAGGCATCAGGAAAAAATAAAGAGGAACAGGGGGCAGGGTTTAGGGATTGGGGGTAGGGCTTACGCATGAAACCTGTCAGACGGATGATAACGGGTCAGGATGGGTATGTAGGGGCATGATATATCATGCCCCTACCGAGGATAAACCCATTGTGTGTTTTTGTGACCCTTTGTGAATATCGAGTACCCCTCTCG
>JBBRTY010000126.1:0-12208 GCA_038248285.1 Aggregatilineales bacterium | reverse complement strand
GTTTCGAGGGGTATTTTCCTTTTTTTCTTCACGTCTTCATGCCTCTCTGTTTATTTTATTCTGTTTCTATACCTGAGTAGTCACGAATCACGAAACGTATTCTCCCCGCGAATCGCTAAAGGTAGGACTAGTCGCTGGTCGTGACATTCCTAATCCAATGTGTTTATTCGTTGTATGTCCACCCATTTACTGCCCTAATATCTCCACCCACCCATAATGCGTACCTTAGGCAAGATCGATGGGTGTCGGGGATGTAAACATCTGGAGAGTCTCATCATGAGGGCTACTGGGCAAAATACCTCACCCACTTTTTTAGCCTCTACGGGCTATCCGTCACTTCCGCCGTGACTTCGACGCCATTGCTGATCGTCACATCGATCTGCGCTGGCAACACCGAGACGGATAAGCGCTCATCTTGCTGATCCAGCGACAACACCGGAATAATCTGATAGGTTTCGCCGGGGGCAAGCCCACTGACATCCACCAAGACCCTCAGTTCATCGGCGCGCATGGTATCCAACAGGGGTTGTGGACCCGTCACCAGAATCGTGACTTCACGCGGTTCCGTCTGCACCCTTAAGTTCGGCTGTGCGCCCAAAATCGTCAGCGGAATCTGATCGAATTGCCGCGTGATCTGCTGCGCCTCAATGCCGATCTGCACCGTGATTGTGCGCCCGGTGACCACCAGCAAGCGTGGATCCGGCAAGATGACCGGCACCGTCCCGACAAACGTGGCTGTGCGTTCGGACAGATCAATCGGCTCGGTGAACAACGTGCCGGGCAACGACGCCAAGACATCTTCGGTGCCGCGCACGACGATGATTTGCGGGGCATAGTTAAAATCAGGCGTCAACACATAGCCCGTCGGCAGTTCCCCGATGATCGTCGGTTGCACGCGGATTTCCGCCACATCGCTCCGCTGTTCAATCGCGATCGTGATTTGGGCAAAGGCGGGTTGCAACGTCAACCCCGTGATCGTGCGTCCTTCGATATCGACCGGCACCAACGCAACGGCATCGTCAAACGTGAGCCGCTGATTTTCCAGCGCGACCCGCGCCACCACCCGATCCACTTGTTGCACGCGGCTTTCGGAACCGGTAATTTCGATTTGGAGGGGTAAAATCTGCGGCGCGGATGCCGAAAAAATCGCGGGCGGCGGGCTGCTGATATCCACTGCCACCTCTTTGAGCGCGGTGAGGCGGGTTTCGAGTTGAATCGTCAGCGTGCGCGGTGTTAAATTGATCACCGACGTGCGTTTTTCCGGCGCGATCCCCCATTGAATCGGGACGGTATAGGTGCCACTGGTCGATTGGCTCAAATCGATGGTTAAAGCGATATCATCCGGCGAGACAATGTTGACGATGGATTGCGGTCCTTGGATCGTCACCGCGACAGTGGGCGGCAAGTCACTGGCATTGACGATCACCAGCGTCTCATTGGTGAGGATGCGCAACGGGACGCGCTCATTTAACCGCCGCTGCACCATCGGGTCGGCTTGCACGACGGCGATCACCCACACAAAAAATGCCAATCCCAACGAGCCAGCGAACCAAAATAGGTTGCGGATAACGACATCACGAAGGGTTGTTGAACGGGGCATCGGCGGTTAACCGATTTCTACAGGATCAGAAGTGGGCTTGCGGGCGCGCCAGTTCTTGAACGCTGATGGCAGTTGCAATCTGCGGTCTTTGCGCGGTGATTGCCCTTTGCCATAAAAGGCGTTTAACACGGTGCGCAAGCGTTTGGGGTCTAATTTTTGGATCAAGCGTCCGCCACTGGTCACCGCGATACGTCCCGTTTCTTCCGACACAATCACGCAAATGGCGTCGCTTACTTCGCTGATGCCGATGCCCGAACGGTGGCGCGTGCCCAATTTGGGGGTGCCTAGTTGCCGTGCCGACGATAGCGGCAGCACCGATGCTGCCGAGGCGATCCGTCCGGTGGGCGTGATGATGGCGGCACCATCGTGCAATTCTGTTTTGGGCCAAAAGATGGTGAGCAACAATTGGGGGCTGACATCGCTGTCCAAAATCACACCCGTGCGGATGTATTCTTTCAAGCTGATGTTGCGCTCCAAGACGATGAGCGCCCCATGTCGCCGCTCGGATAGGCGCTCCGCTGCTTGACAAATGTCCTCGATCAGCTTGGAACGCTGATCCTCGCTGGAGGATCGTTGGTTCAAGAAACTGCCCGCTTGCCCCAAACGCTCAAAGGCACGGCGCAGTTCCGGCTGAAAAATGACGGGGATGGCGATCAAGAGCGCGGTTAACCCATTTTGCACGATCCACCGCAAGGCAGGCAGGTCGAACACCGTCGAGATGATCAACGCCAGCGCAATCGCGATCACCAGTCCCCGCAGCAATGCCCCCGCTTGGGTGGCGCGAATCAGAAAACTCAACCCAAAAAAGACGAGTGTGACCAAAAAAATGTCCACAATCGTATTCGGTGTGATGTTGCTGAGCGCCCATGTGAAGTCCAAGCGGGACACCTCTCCTCAATGACAATAGCAGTTGGAATCGCGGCATAATCATGCAGTGATCCGGGGGCGTAGGGGCACAAGGACTTGCGCCCCTACCGGTGCAGCGTTGGAGCCGCTACCCGCCGAGTTGCACGAGCAATTGCGTGTATTCTTCGACATTGGGCGGTTTGAGGGCGATGATCTGGCGGATCGTGTCCGCCGCTTGCTTGTGCAGCCCCGCATCCAATTGAATACCACCGAGTTTATCGAGCAGTTTGATGGCATCGTCTTTGCGCCCGATTTGGCGATAGATCGCCGCCAGACGCGAAATCAAGCCGGAGTCCATTGGGTACAGCGTGACCAGTTCCTCCAAGAGTTGGGTGATCTTGGGGATTTGGCGCGACTTAGCGTAAATGCCGAGCAACTTATCTAAGCGGCGGATAGCATCCACCATGTTGCCTTGCCGATACGTGAGATCGACCAGCATCCGATGGGCGCGCTCATCTTCTGGAGCGATCTGGATGATCTCCTCATAAGTTTTGAGCGCCTTCTTGATGTCGAGCCGCATCTGATCGATATCGCCGATGCGATGCTTGATGTGGATGATCTTTTCCGGCTTGGAATTCACACGGGCGGCGATGCGTTCCGCCAGCCCATAGGTATCGCGCGATTGATCAAAGTTCCCCAACTGGTGATGGGTATCCGCCAAGTCAACATACTGATCCAGCGCTTCGTCCCATCGTTCTTCTTCTTCGTATAGCTCGATCAAGCTTTCGCGCACTTGCACATCCAGCGGCGCGAGTTCTAAGACATTTTGCAAGATCGACGTCGCGCGTTCGTTTTCCCCGCGTGACATATACGCCCGCGCTAAGGTGTTGTATTTGGCAATCGCGTTACGCACCCGCCCTTCGCGCATCATGATCTCCGCCATGCGCAAGTGAATCGGCAGGTAGAAGGGGGAGACCTCAACCGCCCGATGCGCCTCATCCATCGCCAAGGTCAGCGCGCCTTGCCGCATATAACGGTCGATGAGCGAGACCGAACGGGCGAGTTGATCGCTATCGGCGGCGATCAAAAATTCAAGCACGCCCTTCATGCCTTGTTCGCGCAGGGTGTCTTCTAGCTGACGTTGCAGATCGATCAGCTTTTCTTTCCAGCCCTTGCCCTCAATCGTATGGACGAGGCGCAGCCCGACCGCCGCGAGATTTTCCTCGTTGATTTCGTTTAATTCATCGACAAGATGTTCAAAAATAGTGGCTTCGGGTATTTCGGTCATGGGGACTGAGTTCGGCTCAATCGCTTGGATGCTTTGCAGTAAACAGCGCACCCCTTGCTTATTTTTCTTGAGCGCCAAATACGCCTTGCCCAATCCGTGATAGGCACCTGCCGAAAGTTGGGGCAGGCTGATGGCATCGCTCAAGGCTTTGATGGCGTCACCGGGGCGGTTTTGGTGCAACAGCAACCCCCCCAGATTCATCTTGACGGACGGTTGGCGCAATTTGGAGTCGGCTTGTTGATAGGCGGCAATGGCGACATCAAACAACGACTGCCGTTGTGCCTCCATACCTTGCAGGGCTTCGGCGGCGATTTTGATGCCCTCGTTGCTTTCCATGATGAAGCCCGCCAGCGCGCCCAGCGCATAATTCATCGCCTCGCCCAACGGACCCATCGGATCATCATCACTGCCCGGTGCGCGCTTGCTCACTTCTTCTTCGGCAACCACTTTGGTGCCTTCATTGACGGGGGGCAACACATTGCCGCCGGTCTCCAAAAGCCGGATGGTGTTCAAGATTTGACTGTTGTTTTTGTCCAGACGCAACGCGCGTTGGGCGACTTTGAGCGCCTTGTCGTTATCGCGGACGCGGAAAAACTCATATGCCAGTGATAGGTATTCAAAGATCGCTTTTTTCTTGTCGCCGATCCGCTCATAGGCTTGCGCTAGTTTGATGTGGATGGGGATCAAACCGGGGGTCAAGCGGGTGGCACGTTCCCAGTTATGGATCGCTTTGTCTAAATCCCGCTGCGCCAGATAAACATCCGCGACATTGGCGTATTGCTGCGCGGCTTCGCGCAGACGCCCCATTTTCTCCATCACATCGGCGCTTTTTTCGAGAGGGATGGGGTCGCTTGGTGCCAACTGCGAAGCGCGCGAATAGACCTTGAGCGCATCTTCTAAGCGTCCGATCTCGAACAAGCCTAAACCGAGGTGAATGTGTGCTTCTGGGTCTTCAGGAAATTCTCGAATTGCGCGCCCATATGCCGCCACCGCAAGATTCCATTCTTGATCCCAAGCGGCATTGTGCCCCGCATTCATCGATTGTTCGTATGCTGTTCGATTGCCCGGCATGTTTTTTCAGCCTCTAGCTTTTAAGCGATAGAATAGCCGTGATAAGACTTTGGATGCCTCGTGCCCTTTATAAACTGGCGATAGCAGTGGCGTCCGCCAACAACGTCACCAAAACGGCTTTTTGTGCATGAAGCCGATTTTCGGCTTGGTCAAAAATGACCGAATGGGCGCTATCCGCCACTTCGTCGGTGATCTCTTGCCCGCGATGGGCGGGTAAGCAGTGCATTACCCGCACTTGGGGAACCGCATGATGGAGCAGCGCGTTGTTGACTTGATAGGCTTGAAAATCGCCCAAACGCTTGGCGGTCTCGGCTTCTTGCCCCATGCTCACCCAGGTATCGGTATAGATGATATCCGCCCCGCGTACTGCCGCAATGGGATCGTGAAACACTTCGAGCGATCCGCCGCTGGCGGTCGCACTGTCCCCCAAATGCGACAAAACTTCTTCGCTAAAGCCATAAGCGGGGGGGCTGGCGAGGGCGAAATGTGCGCCTAACTTAAGCGCCGCTTGTGCCAAAGAATAGGCGACATTGTTGGGGTCGCCCACATAGACCACGCGCGTCCCTTGCACCTTGCCGACCTGTTCCATGATCGTCAGCACATCCGCCAACGCCTGACAGGGGTGATGGGTGGCGCTCAAACCGTTGATCACGGGCACGGTCGCCCAGTGTGCCAATGCCAAAACTTCGTCATGACCAAACACGCGCGCCATGATGCCATCCACAAAGCGCGACAACGAGCGCGCGACATCGGCGGTACTTTCGCGCTTGCCCATGCCGATTTCATCGGGACCGATGCGGATCGCATTGCCCCCCAATTGGGACATGCCCACCTCGAACGAAACGCGGGTGCGCAGCGATGGTTTTTGAAACACTAACGCGAGGTGTTTGCCTTTCAACAAGGGCGGATTGCCGCCGTTTTTCTGTTGTGTTTTAAGCGTTGTCGCCAACGTCAAAAGATCGGCTAACGCCTCGCCCGTCCAATCATCAAGGTCGATGAAATGCTGCATTGGTTGATTATCCGCCGTATGTTGCTCGCTGATGGGGCAAGCTGCAATAAAAGACAATAAAAGCTGTGAATTAAGTATAGCGCAAGTTGCCCTGATGCGTAGTGAGGGATCAGGAATTGGGGATTAGGGGATTGGGGATTGGCTGTTAAAGGGGTGGGGACACACGGTTGTCCCCACCCCTCCGCATCACACCACCGCTTCGGTATCCCGCCAGTTCATGCCCACCGCAGCATTGGCGCGCAGGGGTGCCTTCAATAGAATCGCCGACTCCATCACCTGCACGACCAGCGCCGCCGTCTCTCGCACTTGATCTTCGGGCACCTCCAACACGATTTCGTCATGCACTTGCAATAGCATCCGCGCGCCCGAACCGCGTTCCCGCAGTGCCGCGTATAACTCAATCATCGCCTTCTTCATGATGTCCGCCGCCGTGCCTTGAATCGGCATATTGATCGCCTCGCGCTCTGCTGCGCCGACAGTGTTTTTGTTCGCCCCTTGCTGCTGCAATGCCGGAAATGAGCGTCTCCGCCCGAACAACGTCGTCAAATAGCCTTGATCGCGCGCGATCTGCTTGGCGTTGTCCAAATACTGCTTGACGCCCGGCAGCCGCTCAAAATAAGTTTTGATGAAGTCGTTGGCTTGCCCCAAGGTCAAATCGCTATCGCGGGAGAGGCGGTATGCGCCCATGCCGTACAACAGCCCGAAGTTGACGCGCTTGGCAAAACTGCGCTGATCCTTGGTCACTTGTTCCAGCGGGATGTTGTTGACGGCGGCGGCGGTGGCGGCGTGAATATCTTGCCCTTGCTCAAAGGCGCTCAACAAGGTGGCGTCCTCGCTGATGTGCGCCATGATGCGCAATTCGACTTGGCTGTAATCGACCGAGAGCAACCTCATGCCTTCGGGCGCGATGAATGCCCGCCGGACTTCGCGCCCGATCTCCGTGCGGATCGGGATATTCTGCAAATTGGGGTTGCTGCTGCTCAAGCGCCCCGTGCCCGCCCCCGCTTGATTGTAACTGGTGTGGACGCGCCCCGTATCTGGTTGGATCAGCGCCGGCAACGCATCGACATAGGTGCCTTTCAGCTTGGTCAGTTCGCGATATTCAAGAATTTTCTCGATGATCGGGTGTTCGTGGAGCAGTCCTTCAAGGACATCGGCGGCGGTCGAATAGCCGAGCGTGGTCTTGGGGACATTTTGACGGCTGAGGTCGAGCTTCCCGAACAAGACATCGCTCAACTGTTTGGGGCTGTTCAGGTTGAACTCGCCATACCCGCCCGTGAGACTATAAACTTCTTGTTCCAGCCCCTGAATGATATCGCCGAGCTTGATGCTCATCTGGTGCAGCGCCCTGACATCCAGCAGGATGCCCGTCCGCTGCATACTCGCCAGCACCGGGATGAGCGGCATTTCGAGATCTTCGAGGACAGCGCGCGGGGTCGGCGGGGTATCGATATGCCACAACGGATCGTGAGCGACGAACGGCAGTTCATCGAGATCGCGCGTGAGGGGCACCGACAATTGGAGCGTACACGCGGCGTCAGCGGCGGCATACGGGGCAGCGCGCTCAATCGGCACTGCCGCCATCGTGATCTGGTTTTTGCCAGTGCCGATCAAGGTCTTGATCGGGGTCATGGTCAGGTGCAAGCGTGCCGCCACCAAGTCCTTTAAGCCGATTTGGGCGATGAAGGTATCCTTCACCCATGCCAGCAGCATCGTGTCCAGCGTGATCGGACTCACGTCGATGCCATAGCGCTGCAAGATGATCAGATCGAACGAGGCGTTGTGGGCGATCTTGGCGATGGCAGGATCGGTCAATGCCGGGCGGAGCGCATCGATCACGGTGGTGAGCGGCAGTTGCTCGCCCTGGTGGTGCCCGACGGGTATGTAATAGCCGAGATCGCCCTTGACCGCCAACGAGATACCGACTAGTTCGCCGCTCATCTGATCGAGCGAGGTGGTCTCGGTATCGAAGGCGATCACGGTGGCGCGGGCGAGCGTGGCGACCAGTTCCCGCAGGTCAGCGGGCGTCTGGATGATGCGATAGGGCACAATCGGCGCATTGGGGGCGGCTTCGACCGACTGTTGCGCTTCGCCAAACATGGACATTTGCCCCATCTGCCCGACTGGGACGACGGGGGGGGTGGGGGTAGCCGAAGGCATGAGCTTGTCGATGGCGAGACCGAAACTCTTAAATTCTAGCTCTTTGAAGAGCGCCAACACCCCCTGCTTGTCAAAATCGAGGGCGATACACGCCTCAATCTCGAACGTGAAAGGGACATTTCGCTGAATGGTGGCGAGGTACTTGCTCATAAATGCCGACTCGCGTCCGGCGATCAATTTCTTTTGGGTCGTCCCGGTGATCAAGGCGATATTTTCGTAGATGGCTTCGATGTTGGGGTACACCTGCAATAAATTGGCTGCCCCTTTTTCGCCGATCCCCGCCACGCCGGGGATGTTGTCGGAGGTGTCGCCTTGCAGCGCCTTGATGTCGATCAGTTGGATCGGCTCCAAGCCGTATTTGGCGCGAAAGCGAGCGACGTCATAAATTTCGTCGGGGGTGCTGGCTTTGGGGATGAACAGGCGCACTTGCACATGGTCGGACAGCAATTGCAGCATGTCGCGATCCCCCGTGAAGATGATCACTTCGACATTGTGCGCCTCGGCTTGCAGGGCGACCGTGCCGATCAAGTCGTCGGCTTCGTAACCGGGCAGGCTGAGGATGGGGATATTGAAGGTTTCGACCACTTGGCGAATGCGCGTGATCTGGCTTTCGAGTTCATCCGGCATTTTGCTACGGGTGCCTTTGTAGTCGCCATACACGACATCGCGCCCGCTTAAGCCCTCGTCGAAGGCGACGGCGAGATAGTGGGGCTTGTCTTTGGTGAGGATATCGATAAGCGTGCGCGTGAAGCCATAGGTCGCCCCCGTGAATTCGCCGCTACTGGTCTTGAAAGGGTTCTTGTTGTTGATCATCGCGAAATGGTGGCGGTATGCCAGCGCGTGACCATCAAGGATGTACAACGTTCGGCGGGTGGACATGGCGTCGTCTCCGAAAATAAAGGTGGCGTGCGAACATAAGAGCGAATTGTACCGCCGGATGGCGATTTTGGCTATGTGGGGTGCCGTGTGTGATCCCTAAATTCAGTGAATCACGAAAGTACATCCCCCACCCCTAAATCCCCTCCCCACTTCGTAGAGAGGGGACTTTTAAGAACTGTTGTGAGCCGTTCTCTCCCCTCTACATAAGCGAAGCGACCAATGGGGAGGGGGCGCTGACCGAAGGTCAGACGGGGTGGGGATAATCAAATCTGAGATCCCTAAATTGAGCTGATCCTTGAAAGTTGTTAAGAATTGCTCCATGTTTTGGTGTTATGATCTGATTGGAATCATGTGCCACCCATTGGGGACTCAGATCATGAGACGGAATATTCACAGGATAGTGCAGGCAGCGATTTTAATTATCGCTGTGGGGTTGGTTTTTTCATGGGGAATGAGCAACGCCCGTAGCCAAGATGAGGTTTTGACCGAAACAGAGGCGCGGTTGCTCGCCGAAGTGCAAGCGAATGGGCGCGTCAATATTATTGTCGGTTTTGACAGCGGCTTGTCCGCCCAAGCGCTCCCGAACGATCTGGCGGGGCAAAATGCGCGCGAAGCCGTCATCGACAGCGCCCGCGCTTCCTTACTTACGAGTCTCGATATCGTCGGCACTGCCCAAGTGGTCTCGGCATCCACCGAATGGGCGATCCCGTTTGTGGCGCTAGAGGTGGACGCCGCCGTGTATCAGGCGCTCTTGGCGTCCCCTCAAGTGACCAGCATCAACGAAAATATGATTGCAGAATTGCACCTCGCTTCCACGATTCCGGTCATTAATGCGGATGATGTCTGGGCGCTTGGTTTTTCGGGCGCAGGGCAAACGGTCGCCATTCTGGATACCGGCGTGCTTGCGACGCACACCTCGCTGGCGGGGCGCGTGGTTGCCGAAGCGTGTTATTCGGATGCGGGCGGGTCATCATCGACATCTTTATGCCCCAACCTCGCGACCAGCCAAACGGGTGCTGGCGCGGCTTCGCCCAGCCAGTGTTTGACTGCCTTCAGCGGTTCTAGCTCGTGCAGTCACGGGACGCACGTCGCCAGCACCGCCGCCGGCAACGACGCCACGATCAAAGGCGTTGCCACCGGCGCGAACGTGATCGGCGTCAATGTGTTCAGCAGCGTCACCGGCTTGTCGGGTCCGCGCGCCTATCAAAGCGATCAAATTTCGGGTATCAATTATGTGTATGGGTTGCGCACCACCTATGCTATCGCCGCTCTCAACATGAGCTTGGGCGGCGGCATTTATTCGACCGCTTGTGATATCAGCTTCCCATCGACAGCAGCGGCGTTGCAATTGGTGCGCAGTGTCGGCATCATCCCCGTGATTTCGGCAGGCAATGATGGCAATACGACCGGCATCGGCGCGCCCGCATGTATTTCTTATGCCGTCGCGGTGGCTTCCTCCACCGACGCCGACGCCCGCGCCAGCTATTCCAACAGCTTGCCGTCCTTGGTCGCTTTGTTCGCGCCCGGCAGTGATGTCTATGCCGCGTTTGGCACCGGCACCACCGCCTATGACACGATGAGCGGCACCTCGATGGCGGCTCCCCATGTGGCCGGCGCGTTTGCCTTATTGCGACATGCCGTGCCGGGGGCGACGACCGAAGAAATTTTGACGGCACTGCGCACGACTGGCGTGCCCATCACCGTGCCGGGGGGCAGCACCCCGCGCATCAACTTGATTGCGGCATATACTATCTTGACAGGGGGCACCCTGCCCACCCCCACAGCCACGTTTACCCCTAGCCCCACAGCGCCGCCACCGAACAATGATCTATCGGGCAATGCCATCGTGGTCGGTGCCCTGCCTTATACCGTCACCCAAAACAATGTTCAAGCGGCGGGGACGACCAACGATCCCAACATCTGTAACGAGACCAACGCCCATACCGTTTGGTATCGCTATACCAATAGCACGGGGGCGACGCGGCAAACGACGATCACGACTATTGGCAGTAATTATGATACGGTTTTGGGCGTCTTCACCAACCCCAGCCCGACCACACCGGTCTCGGTCGTGTGCAATGATCAGTTTGGGGGATTGAATACCTCCAGCGTGACCTTTAATGCCACGAACGGCACCGTTTACTATATTGGCATTGCCAGTTGGCTGCCGTTGTCGGGCAATGGCACGCTGGTCTTGAATGTCAATGCTGTGGCGACTAGCACGCCGTCCCACACGCCGACCACAACTAGAACACCGACCCTCACACCCACCGCGACTAGAACACCGACTCACACGCCGACCGCGACTAGAACACCAACCCTGACACCCACCGCGACGGCAACCGCGACTGTCCAAACGGGGCTAGGCATCACCATTGTGATGGAAGGGCGACCGACCCCGCCTCATGCCGGGCACGCCGTGCCGTTGTCCGTCAAGATCACCCGTATGAGCGATAGTGTCGTGGTCTTTGACGGCACCCACAACAGCAATACCAGCGGGCAGTTCGTGGTGACCGGGTTGGCGGCGGGCAATTACCGCATCCGCGTCAAGCACGCCCTCAGTTTGTCGTCCGCAATGACGGTCACCTATGCCGGTGGTGCCCAAAGCGCAACGATGGGCACCTTGCTGGCGGGGGATGCCGATAACAACAATCTGGTCAACATCAACGACTTCTCGATCTTGGCAGCCGCCTTCGGCAAGAGCAGCGGGCAAGTGGGATATAACGCCAGCGCCGACTTTAACGCCGATGCCATCGTCAACATCATCGATTTTGGGCTGTTGGCGAGTAATTTCGGAAAAACTGGGACAAGCTGAAAAAGCAGGGGTTAGGATTTAGGGGTTGGGACGGGCAAGGGTGCCCGTCCCAACCCCTTTTTGGTTTTTCCCCGCCCATGCCCCCAATTTCCGAGTGACTTAAGCGTGCCCTACGCCGTTTCGTGCTATGCTCATAGCTGAAATGAACGTGACTACTACGCCGATGCTGTTGGCGAATTGATTTTATCTAGGATCGGCGTGTCTTTTTTGTGGAGGCGCAAGGACTTGCGCCCCTACGGAGAATCTCCTATTTTGATTCGCCAACGGTCATTTCTCCCTTTACTACCGACCGTTTTTCAGCCTGAGCAGTTACTAGGCAACTTAAAAAACGGTCTCCCTTCGGGGATACACCCATCAGACGGCTACACTTATAAGAAAGGACACGGCGCTATCCCTCCCTATGCCTAAAGGCGGGGTATCTCGCGCCAATTTTGATGACCCTCTTCCATAAACCAATCCTACAGTGCATGATCTTGATGGTCGCGCTCTGTTTATGCTTTACTGTGGGCAGCGCCAGCGCGCAAACCCTCCCCATGCCTG
>JBBRTY010000125.1:0-12215 GCA_038248285.1 Aggregatilineales bacterium | reverse complement strand
CCTCACCCAAAGCGAAGCGGCAATCCCTCTCCATAAGCGAAGCGGCGGGGCGAGGGACTTTCTACTGCGTTTCTCCCCTTCTCCAAAAGCGAAGCGGCTGGGAGAAGGGGTCGGGGGATGAGGGGTAGCTGTGTAGTTACGCCGATTTATACAAGGCACCAATGGCATCCAGTAATACAAAATATAGTCGCGGTCAAACAAGACCACCCCTGATAAGTTGCGCTGTTCTAACAGGCGAAGCAGCGTGTGGGCACGCTGCCGATGTTCTTGCTGGCTGATTTTCAGTTGAGTGACGGCAAAGGGCATCAGAACACCTCCGTTGGATGAAGGATCAGGGTAGTCGGGCTTAAAAATGCTTCATCCCTCAGAGACAGCCTTCGGAATGATCAAACCTTCGGTCAATGATTGCACATAAATACAATCCTGCCACGCAATCGCGACATCTTGCTTGGTGATGGGCGCTTCTGACAGCATAACCCCCGTATTACGCACGATCACGAACGGGGTCGATTCGTCCCGTTCCCCCATGACGATCTCCGCCGCCGCACAAATTTGATCGGCGATTCCGCGCCGTGTCACCAACATCGGGTTGCCAAATAAATCCATCAACCCGCGTTCATCATTGACGGGCGGAAAACCTGCCGTCGCCAGCGCGACTCCCGTCGTCCCCAAACGACCGGGCATCAGCCAGCTATCGGTCAAAATCACCCCTACCGACACGCCGATGCGTTCCCGCACTGCCAACCGGAAGCGCTCGGCGCTGGCATAAGGGTCTTCGGGGAAGAGAACGGCGAAACCGCTAGGGATATTGGAACGATCTAGCCCGGCATTGGGCGAGATAATACCGTCTTTATGGGTCAGCAAAAAGCCGGGGATACCCCCAAAAATGTGATCGGCTTCGCTGAGGACAAGTTGGGCGATACGGGGATTCATTTGATAGCGGGTCGCTAAATCAGCCCCTTCCGGGCTGACGAGGACATCATCCAAGCGCACAATCCGCCCTTCCGAAATAGCCGCATACTTGCTCGATACCGCCAAAACATCGCCGTCTTGCAAGGTCACTTCTGCCTGTGCCAGCGAATCAATCGCGGTCTGGATGAGATCAAAAGAGGCTTGTCGCACAGGTGCCTCAATAGGAATGACGATCAGTGGTTGTCGTTTCACGAAAGGTTACTCTAAACTAGTGGAAATGGTAGAAACTAACGCCTCCTATTGTAAAGCACACTGGGGCAAGTTCCATCGGCGGGATGAGAAATTGGCATTATTATCGCTCGATCAGGCGGAACCAACAAGCACCTAAGAGGAATCCAAAATGACGCCGCGCAATCTTTCTTCTGCGCACGGCGTCTAAGCAACGGATATGGGGCTAGGGACACGAGAAGCAAGTCGCGTGCCCTTGCCCGATGGGGTCTACAGCCTCAGTCGTGATAAATTTCAGGGTCAGACTGCTCGGCGGCTTCGGCAAGACTAGCACGATACGCCTCTAGGCTGGCTTGCACATCCGACCGCACCAGCCGCACGGTATCGTCTTTCTCGCTCAACAAATCTTTCGGAACGGGGATGCGGCGCGTAGACAAAAAATCCACCAAGGCATCACTAAATCGTTTCGAGGTCTTCGGATCATCGGACGTTTCCAGCGACTCCTGCACTTCGCGCAAATGATCGATCATCCACAGATACAAATCCCCTTCGGTGCGCCCTTGCCCGTGCCGCAACACATCGTACTTGCGGATCAGCGTCAACGCTGGGCGATACACATTGTCATACCAATCCGCCGCTGCCTCATCCAAGGTGATATCTTTGCCAATCGCTTGCTGCATCACATCGCGATGGACATGAATATGCCCCAAGAGATCGCTATAGCGCGAAGGCTCGCTCAGTTGCATCGATTGATGATGCGGGCGCGTGTACGGCAACCGCACAAAATCTAAAAACTCGGCATACGCGCCCAGTTCATCCAAGTCATCGGGCGACATCCCGGCATGAACCATAATCGTCGTCGGCAATTCCGTCACATGCGATTGAATCGTCTGTGACCCCAACTGCCGCGCTACGGACACGCGATGATTGCCATCCCGCACAAAGTAAGCCTCCCCGACTTTGTAGAGTTCAATCGGCGGCAAACCAGTCATGCCCGTCGCTTGGGCATAGACACGGCTCCAACGCTCTTGCATTTTCGCTGTTTTCGGCAAAAACCCGCGCGTGAAGTCGCGGTATCGTCCAACACTGCCAAGGATTTTATCGAGCGGGACATCCTGTAACCCGAGATAGCTCTCTTCACGTAAGCGCAAACGCGCCCGAATATCTTCGAAACTCAACAATTCCGCAGGTTTTCCACGAACTAGGCTGATCACTTCATTCCAAAAAGCACGCATCCGTGCATTTTGGAAAGCGTTCACCCCAGCGAGATAATTCATTGATTGAATGTCGTCATCTGGCATTCTTTATCCTCCAAAAATCACTTTCGGGAAATTGAAGATCAAACCCTGAAGGCAAAAAAACGATTACCTTCGACCATCATTCTTTCTCCGCGTGATGAACTGACACCCTACTGTACCGCCATGAATAGCGGAAAACCATGTGTACGGCGTACAATCATTTTACTATGCTTATCGTGAATATTTGGAACAGGATATCGAACCTTCTGTTAAATATCCCCAAATAGTCCTCGATCTAAAGATATAACACTCAATCTTGCCGAAGATGTGCCCTCGCTCCACAGCGTCAGGCACACGGCGGTTGCCAGTAGGCGACGCGCCGATTAGAATCAAGTTTCGCTAAGGGGATATTCATCGCATGTCGATGCCCCTGTGTTTCCCTTTGTCCACTTGTGGAATTGATGTCTATGGCAACGACCACATTTCGCCCCAACCAACGCCTTGTGCTTTTCGGGCAACGCCTCATGCAGATGGGACGTAGCCTGTTCGCAGCCGGTGATTTCACCGCGCTGCTGCTCGCCGTCGCTTTGTTGACGATGCCCGTGTTGGCATTAGAAGCAGCAGGTTGGTTGATCGATATCCGAACCGTTTTGCCCGTCGCGCTGCTCAGCATCGTCTTCGGATTTTTGTTGGCGCGCAGTCATTACAACGAACTGCTCTGCCTCATCATTAGCGCAATTTATGGGATGTGTTTCACACTGATGATCGCGGCGATCAACCAGTCGGGGAATTTTGGCACGGCGGTTGTCAATATTTTCGTCCGCCTATCCCAATGGCTCTATGATGCTGCCACAGGCGGGATCAACCAAGATGAACTGGTCTTCACGTTGTTGATCGCCAGCCTTTTCTGGTTTTTAGGTTTTAATGTTGCGTGGCACATTTTCCGCATTGATCGCGTGTGGCGGGCGGCGATCCCGCCGGCGCTCATCTTGATCACCAACAACATCTACTACCCGGGCGAAAACCGCCTCGACATCTATTTGATCGGCTTTTTGTTCATCACGCTGTTATTGTTGGTGCGCTCGACACTGGATGCCCGCGAATGGGATTGGTATATCCATCAAGTGCGCGTGCCCAAGCAACTGCGCCAACCTTTTTATCGTTTGGGGGCATTGTTTGCGCTGATTGCGCTCAGCTTGGCGTGGATCATCCCCCAAAATGATATTGAAGAGCGGCTCGACCGGTTTCAACAGTTCATGCAGACGGACGCGCTCGTCCAGATCAGCGAGTTGTGGAATCGCTTGTTCGCCTCGGTCGATATTCAGGGCGGTACCACCACTTCGGATTATTACGGCGGCGACTCGTTAAACTTGGGCGGCTCGATTCGGCTCGGCGATCAAGTGGTGATGCTGGTGTCTGCGCCCCCCGGCAGACGCTATTATTGGCGCTCGCGGGTGTTCGACACCTATGACAACGGGCGTTGGTCATCGTCGCTATCTGCCGCCGATACCCGTTTGACCGACCCAGAATCGCCGCTCGTCATCGAACACGAAAGCTATCTCGAAGGTGCGCGCGTGCCCGTGCAGCAAACCTTCACGCTGGCGCTCAACGCCTCCCAGATCATCTACACCGCGCCCCAACCGTTAAGCGTCAACCTGCCCACGCGCACCGACCTGCGTTATACGCTCGATCAAAACTTGGTCGATCAAAATATGTCGGTCACGGTCATCCGCCCCTTACAAGTGCTGTATCGCGGCGAAAGCTATAACGCCACCAGTTTGATGAGTAGCGCCACGCCTGCCCAATTGCGCGCAGCGGGCGAAAATTATCCGGCGTGGGTGCGCGATACCTACACCACCTATATGCCCTCGCTCACCGGACGCACCATCGGGCTGGCAAACGACATTGTGCGCCTAACCAATGCCACCACGCCCTATGACAAAGCCGCCGCCATCGAGACATGGCTGCGCGACAATATCACATATAACGAACTGATCCCGGCACCGCCCATGGGACGGGATCCGGTCGATTGGGTGTTGTTTGATACTCAAGAAGGCTATTGCAACTATTACGCCTCGGCAATGGTGACCATGCTGCGCAGTTTGGGCATCCCTGCCCGCATCGCCGCTGGTTTTGCCCAAGGGGATTTTGACGAAATACAAGGGGCATATGTAGTGCGGGAAAAAGACGCGCACACATGGGTCGAAGTGTATTTCCCCGGATATGGATGGGTCGAGTTCGAGCCAACCTCGTCAGAATCACAAATTGGACGCGGCGAACCCAATGCGTCAACGCCTCCGCCCACCTTATTGCCGACCCAAACGCCGCCTCCAACGCTAACCCCCACCCCCACCGCGACCTTTACCACAGTGCCGCCGCAAGGCGCATCGCCCCAACCGACGCAGTTCCTCTTGACGCCGACCCCGATGCCCACTACAACCCCGCGCCCGCTGATCGTGCCCACACAAGCGCCCCCCCTGCCGCCGATGCCCAGCAACAATCCCTTAAGCAGCATCCTGCCGATCATTGTCGGTGTGGCGCTCCTACTGCTGGTCGCCCTGCTGCTGGTCTTGATCGGGGTATTCTTGTATTGGTGGTGGGAATGGCGCGGGATGCGCGGTCTCAGCCCGATTGCCCGTGCTTACGCTCGTTTGGAGCGGTACGTCAAGCTCTTGGGGGTGCGCATCAACAATTTGCAAACGCCCGATGAACGCCGTGTCCGCATCGTGAAGGCATTGCCTCGTGCAGCCCAGCCAGTCACCACGATCACAGGGATGTATGTCTCGGAACGCTACAGTAGTCGTCGCCGCTCTAAAGACCGGACACCGCGCGGGGTCGCCGCCGATAAAGCATGGATCGAAGCACGTACCACCATCGTTGGGCGCTTCTTCGCCCGCCTGTTGCTGCCTTGGCGTAAATAAAAACGCACACTATAAAAATCGGGGGGATGCACACAAGTGTGCATCCCCCCGATTTTTAACCGCGACTTTCTGATCCCTACCCGCTAATGTTCGTTGATGACCCCAAAGACCATCGGGCGGCGTTTGGTTTCGCTGTATAACATCCGGCTGAGCGAGTCTTGAAGCTGTTCGCGCCGTTTGCCATTGCGGGATTGCCGCGTGCTGAGCAAGACCTCGGACACCGTTTGTTTGACACTGCCGATCAAACGCTCGGAGTCTTTCAAGTAGACAAACCCGCGCGAGATGATCTCCGGTTCGCCCAACAAAGTGCCCGTCGCACTATCGACATTGACCACAACCATAATGAAACCATCACGGGCTAGGATTTCGCGATCCCGGATGACGGCACGCCCAATATCACCGACGCCACTGCCATCCACGAAGACATAGCCACCGGGGATACGTTCACCAACACGGATACTGGTTTTATCAACCTCAATCACCATGCCGTTTTCGACGATGGCGATATTGGCTTGGGGAATGCCGACCTGCATCGCCAGTTGCGCGTTGGCGCGCAAATGCCGCAATTCGCCATGTACCGGGATGAAGAATTTCGGCTGCACCATACTCATCATCAGCTTCATTTCTTCTTGGCAAGCGTGTCCCGAAACGTGAACCGGTGCAATCGGATCATAAATCACTTCTGCGCCGCGTTGGAACAGCTTATTGATGGTGCGGCTAACACTCTCTTCATTGCCGGGGATGGTGTGGGCGGATAGCACAATGGTATCCCCCGCCAGCACATCCAAACTGCGATGCTGCCCCGTCGCCAAACGCCCCAAGACCGCCGACGGTTCCCCTTGAGAGCCAGTCGCCATGATCACCAGATTCTGCGGTTCGATGCCACTGATCCGGTTTAGATCGACCAAGATATTCTCGTCAATATCAAGGACGCCGATGCGCCGCGCGGTTTTGACGTTCTCGGTCATACTGTGCCCAGCGATCGCCAACCGCCGCCCATACCGTTTCGCCATATCCGCGACTTGTTGCACACGCGAAATATGGGAGGCGAAGGTCGCGATAATGATGCGCGCCTTCGCAGTGCGAAAGATATTGTTAAATGCCTCATTGACGAGTTGTTCCGATTTCGTCCAACCGGGGCGTTCCGCATTGGTGCTATCCCCCAACATCACCAGGACGCCGCGCCGCGAAAATTCGCCGAGCTTGGCATAATCGCTCCGCTTGCCGTCAATCGGGGTATTGTCGAATTTATAATCGCCCGTGTGGACGACCAAGCCATACGGCGTGTTGATCCCAAAGCCGACACAATCGGGGATGCTGTGGGTAACGTGGAAGCTCTCAACCTTAAAGGGACCGACATCAAAATTCGCCCCCGGCTTGAAAACGTTGATTTTGGTCTCGGTCAGCAACCGCGCATCGCGCAGTTTGACTTCTAGTAACGCCGCCGTCAGTGGCGTTGCCCAAATGGGGGTACCCCGGAACACCTCAATCACATGCGCAACTGCGCCGGTGTGATCTTCGTGTCCGTGCGTATACAAAATACCGTGTAAAACAATCTCTTTCCGCTCAATGCGGTCGATGAGGTATCTAAAATCGGGGATGATGTAATCCACGCCGAGCATATCATTGGCGGGGAACATAATGCCCGTATCGATGATGATGGCATCACTGCCAATCTCGATGACGGTCATATTTTTACCGATTTCGCCACACCCCCCTATTGGAACAATGCGCAGTTTAGGTTTCTTTGCCATAACGATGATGAGAGTCGTGACCGTTCACGCTCCCGTGGTCCTTTCTTCTAGTTCTAGACAATAAATCCGGCTCACAATAACAATAAAGTTAAAATAGAGGTAAGAAATTTACGAAGATAACAACACTTATTATAGCACAACATCGAGATCGAGGTTCGATCTGTCTGGAATCATCCGCCCAACTCACCCTGCGAGCATTGTCCCTACCCGCCAATTTGATAGGGACAACGCCTAACCCCTGATTCCCTAACTATCCAGATACCGTTCGCACAACGCCTCATGGGTGCGGTTCACAACACTCAAGACCGCATCAGGGTGATGTTCGCCCACCACGCCGCCAGCCTCGATATAACTGTTCTTGAGAATTTGTCCCCAGTTGCCGGTGCTGCGCATCTTGGGGTCTTTTAAGAAATCTTCGATGGTTTGCGCCACATAGCCACTCGGCGGTTCCAGCATCCGCGAAAAACTAGAATACACTTCATCGATATCGCGTGGGCTAATTTCAGGCACATCAATCAAGGCGCGGTGCATAAAGCGCCGTTTCAATTCGTAAAATTCAGCCAGCGGCATTTCGCGCCCGCTGTTCAGTTTGATCACTAAATCGGTGCCCACGCGGTCGGACATATCCTGAAGATGGCGGAATGCCATCGTCTCGATAGGACCAAACAAATCCCACATCATCGGGTCGGCGTGCATCGCTTCAAGATCACAACCATGTTTGCGGAAATAAAGTTCAATGACCACATGGCTAAACTCAAAGTCGATCAGCACCGCCGCCATGCGCGAGGCGCTAATGTTGGTGGGCATCCCCGTCGATTCGACCGTGCAAACGCGCTTCGAGGAGCCGAGGTCAGGGCGTAAGCGTCCAATGGGGTTGTGCATGACCGAAATGGGTTTACCCAAGTCATCATTATACATGTTTGCGCGTCCGGTGGCATTGGCGCGTTCCAGCACCAGCAACTCGCCATAATTCTCTAATCCATTGGGGCTAAGGTGCGGGCTAAGCGGCAGGTCAAGATACCGCCCTGTAGCGGTGGTGGCGCGGATGTATTCGCGTGCATCCAACAACTCGGAGTCACAGGTGCCATTGACGAAGGGGCACCCTTTTAAGGTGGCACCGTTGGCGACAGCGGTAGCGCTGCGCAACACCGTGAAGAAGGTCAACATGCCTAGCCCTTCCGACCGCCCCGCGACATCGATATGGATATGCGTCCCTTGATTGCGGAACATATTGACATGATGCGTCGTCGCCGGATCGACATGATAGCGCGCTTGTGCCTCTGCCAACAACTTCCCGTATTCGGGAAACATGCCATTGACCTCCAACATGAGATCGACAGCGGTATCGACTTTCGCGTTGTCCGTCATGCGAAAATCCGACTTGGTGGGATAGCACGAAAACACCAGTGACCGCAAGCCAGTTTCGCGACTAGATGCCGCAATCGAGGTCAAAATCCCCGTCAGCGCCATCCGCGTCTTGTGATACCCCACGCTGGGGGCGATGTGCGCCTCCACCTGATACATACAGGCTTCCCGATCCAGATGGGGATGAATGCCAATCCGCACGGCTTGCCGATAGTACGCTTGCATAAAGCCCTGGACTTCGGCTTCGGTGGGGGAACTGCCATCTTGATGCACCAACCCCAATTCAATTTCTGCCCCCAACACGCGCAAGCGCGTTACCGGGTCATCGGTCGTTTTGATGTTGGTGTGGTTAACGCTGGGGTTCAAATTATAAGGAACCAGACTTTTCAAAAAATCATATCCGGCACGGTATCGACTGCTGACGACACTTGCCAAGACGACTGGATGACCATTGATACTCGTGATCAAGACATTGCCACTGTTCAGATTGCCGGAGTCATACAACGTCGTTACGGGCGAACCCACTGCTTCTGAAAATTCAGCCAGCGGTAAATGATCGTCCACGCCCTGTCCCACACGCGCCGAGTCTAAAGCGCGGTTAAACTGGCGGCGTTTTTGCTCCACCTCGTCCCAGGGAACCTCTTGACTGTACGTCGTTAATTCTTCATTCGACGGCAGTCTCATGATTTTGTTCCCCCCGAAAAATTCGTGTTATGGTGTAATTCGCCATTCATGATGTAATTGTCACCCAATGCAGCGGATCGGACAAGCGCAAAATTAAGAAAATGTGGTCAAGAATGAAATTTGGGTCTATCATTATAGCCATAGTGTAAACTTATCCAGGTCTGCTCATTGGAGGGTGCCCCGCATGACTACGATCTGGTCCTTACCAAATATCGAAATTCGGAATTTAACGAGTGTCAAAGAGACGCGCCGAATCGCGCTCTTGACTGGAAATCGGTCGTGGGATGCTGTTGGTCCCTTGCTTGATCTACCCCTTGTGGTGCAAGCGGAGGCTGAACGAGTCACGCCCGAATATTTAGATGATCTCGCCGCCAATTTACCCCCCCAAGTTGAGGTGATTTATGGCGTCGGCGGCGGTATGGTGGCGGATAGCGCCAAATATGTCGCTTATAAACGCGGGCTGCCAGCGGTCGTGGTGCCCACAGCGCTCAGCGTTGATGGCTTCTTCACGGCGATTGTGGCGGCACGCACAGAAGATAGTGTACATTACTTTACGACGGGTCCGGCGGAAACAGTCATCATCGACTGGGATGTCATCCGGGCAGCGCCGCGTTATATTCGCGGTGCTGGCATTGTCGAACTTTTGACGATCACCACTGGCTTGCTGGATTGGCAATATGCCGCGACCAACAAGCGCAACACCCCCGAAACTCGGTTTCTGCCTTGGGCAGCGGGTTTGATGGCAGGGATCGCCCAACAAGCGTTCAAAATCGCCAAAGGCGTCGGGCAAGGCGATGTCGAAGCCTTGCGCAACCTGCTCGATCTGATCTGCATTGAAGTCCAGTTGACTAACCAATTGGGGCACAATCGCCCGCAAGAGGGTAGTGAACAGTATTTTGCCTATGCGGTCGAGCCGCGTGCTGGGCGTGGGCGTCCGGTGCCGTATGCTGATATGGTCGGACCGGGCATCTTGATTGCCGCGACGCTCCATAATCAAAATATCGACCCCATCCGCGAAACACTAGACAACGCTGGCATTCGCTTGACTCAACTGAGTCCACAGATTATCGCTGACACCTTAAAAACTTTGCCCCAATATGTGCGCAAACATAATATGCCCTTCGGTATTTTGAACACGTTTGATCCGACTGCCGAGCGTATTGCCGAGATCATGCAAAAGACCGGGCTAGACGCGGGCAGCAGCCTGACCTGAGTCAAAGCTTTCTATCCGCAGCACTATCCGCCCTCAAAAATCAAAAGAACCGTTTGGTTCTTTTGATTTTTATTATAGTATGGCACCATGCAATCTATGCCATACCCACTTGACCACGATGAAGGACTTCTCATGATACGCTTTGGAACCGATGGCTGGCGCGCAGTCATTGCCGATACCTTTACCTTCGCCAACCTACGCCAAGTTTCGCAAGCGGTGGCGGATTACACCAACAAAACCCATGAAGGTAGCGAACCACCGCAAATGGTCGTTGGCTATGATACGCGCTTCTTGTCAGACCGCTTTGCGGTCGAAACCGCGCGCGTATTTGCGGGCAACAATATCGTCACTTGGCTCACCCGTACCGATGCCCCCACCCCCGCCATTTCTTACAATGTCAAGCATCTCAACGCCAATGGTGGCGTCGTGATCACCGCCAGCCACAACCCCCCCCGCTACAACGGGTTTAAGTTGAAGGCGCATTATGGCGGCAGCGCAACGGCGGAGCAATGCCAGTTGGTGGAAGAAGAAATGACTATGATGGAAAGCCAAGCGCGCGGACCGAACATCATGGATTATCAACAAGCCCTTGATAAAGGCATGATCCGCCGTTTTGATCCCTCGTGGACATACTATCAACACCTCGCCAGCTTGATCGATCTGGACAAGGTATCCGATGGCGAACTGAAAATCGTCGCCGATGCCATGTGGGGCGCAGGGCGCGGAGCCTTCCCCGGCTTAATGGCGCGCACCCGTACCCGCGTTACCGAAATTCGGGGGGAACTAAACCCCGGTTTTGGGGGCATTCACCCCGAACCGATCATGCGCAATCTAGGGGAACTGGTAGCAGCCGTCCAACGCGAACAAGCCGATGTCGGGTTGGCGACCGACGGCGATGCTGACCGCATCGGTGCCATCGACGCGCGCGGCAATTTCATCGATCCTCATCATGTCTTTGCGCTGGCATTGCGCTATCTGGTGGAAGTCAAAGGATTGCGCGGCGATGTCGTCAAAACCATTTCCACCACCATGATGATCGACGCCCTAGCGAATAAGCATGATCTTAAACTGCACGTCACGCCAGTGGGGTTTAACTATATTGCTGATTTAATGATGCGCGGCGATGTCTTGATGGGCGGCGAAGAAAGCGGCGGCATCAGTATGCGTGGGCACATCCCCGAAGGCGATGGCATCTTGATGGGCTTGCTGTTGCTGGAGATTATGGCGCATCACCGCGCCCCCCTGCACGAGATCGTGGCGCAATTGCAAAAAGAATGTGGTCCTGCCGAGTATGCCCGCATTGATGTGCATCTGGAACATCAACGCCCCAAAAAACAAGTCGTCGCCTTGTTAGAAAACACCGCCCCGGCGACCTTGGCGGGCGAAACGGTCGCCCGTATCGACTTACTGGACGGCGTAAAATTCATCCTCGCCGATCAAAGCTGGCTCCTCATCCGCCCCAGTGGTACCGAACCCGTGCTGCGTATTTATGCCGAAGCCCGTTCCCAAGAAATGGTCAAACGACTTTTGGAAGAAGGCAGCGCCCTCGGTCGCCGTGTGACGGATCACTAATTTTCGAGCACACTCAACACCAATACGTCTGTGAATAAAAAAGTGTGAGGCTAAACGTCCTCGCGCTTTTTTGTTGCTTTGTCATAGCGCAATCATATCCTAGCTTAGTTTCTAGTGACACTCCGCAACCGCTAAAGCGGCGCGGCTTCTTGTGGAGTCGTGTCTCTGGCGAGTCTTTCGGCTCCAAATAGCCACGTCACTGACAGCAAGCGATCACGATTCTCGGTTTCACGAGCTACTTGCCGGGTGTCCCCCGGAACTAACGGCGGTCCGTTTGGGAAAAACCTTCACGGGTCGCTGATACTTGATCGTCGTTGGCAGATCGGGG
>JBBRTY010000124.1:0-12323 GCA_038248285.1 Aggregatilineales bacterium | reverse complement strand
TATCCGTCCATTTGCCGCCAACGGTCATTTCTCCCTTTATTACAGATCGTTTTTCAGCCTGAGTAGTTACATAAAATGGTTACTGTTTACGAAGTCAAGCTAAAGCGCGTGACCATCAATGATATCGATCAAGCATGGGCGAAAATCCAGACTCAGTGAATCACGAAAGTACATCCCCACCCCGTCTGACCTTCGGTCGGACGGGGTGGGGATAATCAAATCTGTGATTTATTGAGTATTGTCTGAACCCGATAGTGCCGTCTCTCAACCCCTCAAAGAAGCTTTTCTTGTGTTGTGCCAAGCCGCCGAGTATGACGACTAGCCCCCTATGATAATCCGTTGCTGAATGAGGGCGTCCTGCGATTTACCCGCTATTTCTGTTACAATGGGCGGCACTTCGCCAACCCCCAACCGTAAAGGAAAATTCCTGTGACCAAGCCGATCATCGCTATCTTGGAAGGCGATCAAACCGGGCAAGAGCTACTTATACAAGGTCTTCGCGTCCTCGACTCCAGTGTCACCCGTGTGGATGTCGAATTCAGAAATTTTAATCTCTCGCTCGCCCACCGCCGCGCCACCAAAAATCAAGTCGTCCATGACGCCGCCGCCTGTGTCCGCGAGACCGGTTACGGCATCAAAGCCGCCACCATCACCCCCGGCAACCCCGATGATGTCGGCAGCCCCAACGCCCTCTTGCGGGAGTTGATCAACGGGCAAGTCATCCTGCGCACCGGACGCCGTATCCCATCTGTGCGTCCCTTGGCGGGGGTCTATTCGCCGATCTCGGTCGTGCGCATGGCGGTCGAAGACGCCTATGGTGCCATCGAATGGCGCGAAGGCACGGGCTTGGATGAGGTCTCGTACAGCACCCGCAAGCTCTCGCGTCGCATCTGCCACGCCGTTGCCGAATTCACCTTCCGATTCGCCCGCCGCACCGGTGCCAAAGTCTTCGGGGGACCCAAGTACACGGTCAGTCCAGTCTATGAAGGCATCTTCAAGGAAGAACTTGACGCCGCCGCTGCCCGCTATCCCGATGTCCGCTACGATCCCCAGTTGATCGACGCCACCTATGCCCTGCTGCTCGAAACTTCGGGCGAAGCGCTGGCGATCCCCGCGTTGAATCGTGATGGGGACAGCCTCAGCGATTTGGTGCTAAAAATGTTCGGCAGCATCGCCGGAGCTGAGTCGGTTATTTTGTCGATGGACGAAAATTTTGAGATCAAGACGGTGTTGACCGAAGCGCCACACGGCACGGCACCCAGTTTGGAAGGCAAAAATGTCGCCAACCCGATGGCGATGATCCTCGCAGGGGCGGCATTGATGCGCTATATGAAGTCGGACGCCGCCACGCTCGCCAGCCGTGCCATTTATGAAGCCGTCATGGAGACGGTCAGTGATGGGGTCAGTACCTCAGATTTGGGGGGACACGCCAGCACGACCGAGTTTACCGATGAAGTGATCCGCCGCGTGCGTGGTAAGCTTGAAGTGTGGGATGCTCTCGGTCAATAAGCCGTCGGACACCGATCCGTCCGACGCTCTGACCACTGATGTCGAACAGTTGTGGCGACTGGTCTTTGAATTGGTGTTGGATGCCGAAAAACAGGTGGCGGCACAACTCGCCGGACACGGGCTGACCACACCGCAATTTTATGTTTTGAAGACCTTGACCGAGCAAGGCGGGCGCTGCCCGATTGGCGAGATCGCCCGCTTGCACGGGCTGACCAACGCCACCATGACCGGACTCATCAAGCGGATGGAGCAGTTTACGCCGCCGCTGGTGGAACGAGTCAAAAATGACGCCGATCACCGCTCCGTGTATGTCGTGCTGACAGAATCGGGCACTGCCCGTTATCTGGCGGTGCAGCAAGAGTTGATGATGCAGTTGCGGGCGATGTTTGCGCTCTTAGATGCCGACCTGCGCGCTACGATTTTGCGCGACGTTTCCTTATATGCTGGTTTGCTGCGCGGGGCACTGGCAAATTTGGGGGCGGGTTAGGATGTAGGGATTAGGGGTTAGGATGTAGGAAAGCGGCAGACCCCCCAGTAAAGGGTCTGCCGCCATCGATACTAGTCGTTGGGGACTAGCCCACCGCGTCTTGCAACGTTGCGATGCCATAAAAGCGCAAAGTCGTATCGGTCAACACCACGATCAGCGAACCGTCGGGGCTGAAGGTCATCCCACGTGCGGTATCTAAGGTTTCGCTATAGAGAACCGTGCCCGTGACGACATCAAACAAACGGATCGTGCGCGGTGTCGGTTCATCCGTGACCGCACGGTTGAGGACGGCGATCACCGAACCGTCGGCGCTGAACAGGATCGTGCCGGGCAGATAATCGGACTCGTTGGTATAGCTCATCAAGTCACCCGTATGGACGTTGAACAAATCCACGATGTTGCCGTCGGCATAGGCAAGGCGGAAGGACGCATTAGGAGCCAGCGGATCCGCCAGCGGTTGCCATGCCAGTCCGGTGCGGGTCGGTTGACCGATTGCCCCGCTGATGTACGGCAGGTCGTCTTGCAAGATGACCGTGTTCACCATATCGGTGAGCCATGCCAACCGGAGTCCGGCGGGTCCAAAGGCGACATCGCCCACCCACGAATCGGTTGGGTAGTACACGATGCGGGTGTTGTCTGTGAGGTCGTAAATAGTCCACCCGTTGACTGAATTGTCCCCCCCTAAGGGATCGCCAAAGCCAACCGCCAACGTGTTTTCGATGCTGATGTCGAGATCATTGATGATTGCGCCCTCTTCAACTTCGATCTGCGCGGTTTGGTCGGCGAGAACATCATAGATGAACAACCGATTGAGATCGGTCGAGTAGGCGATATAGCGCCCATCGGGGCTGTAATTGACATTTAAGGCGACGATGTCGGGCTGAAGCGATAGGGTACCCACCGTCAATTGGTCGAGATCATAATAGGTGATGCCGGCTGTGCCTGCCACCAAAAGCTGTGCCACATCGCCAAAATCGAGGGTTGCGCCCCCTTCGAAAGGGATTGCCGCCAACGTGATCAACTGACTGGCATTAGAGGCGGTGATGGGTGCGCGAACGCCGGGGAGGATCGGCAATGCCCCCAACTCGATGGGTTCCAAGAAGTAATCAGCCGACAAGCCTTCCGCCGTATAGCCGACTAAATTGCCATCCCGCACTTGCCACCAAACGATCTGCGAGATCGCTTCGCACACCGGACCATCCAACACTTCGACCGTCGTGCCGGGGGAGATCAGCCCGATTTGCTCGGCATCAATGCTGGGCGCGGAACGCATCCGGTTCGGTTGCCCTTCCGCGCCGATGCGGGCATAGCCCCCCACGACTAAGCGCGGCGGCAGGTAGCCCGCAAAATCAAGCGGGCACCCCGTCATCCCGATGGTCGCCACAATCGGCGTCGCGACGGGGATCAGGACGGGCTGCGCGATCAACGTTGGGCTACACGGGATGATCAGCGTGGTATCCGCCGAGACTTCAAATTCATAGAGGATGGCTTGATAAACCAATTGTACTTTGTATGCCGTCACTGGGGTAGCAAGGGGTGCGCCTGCCACTAAGGCACAACCTAACGCCGTATCGGTGTAGGTGCCTTCGGTGATTTGATAACTATCAAGCTGTTCAATAGTAATCGGTTGGGTTAAATAGCGATTAAACGCCGCGAGAGCCGCAATCACAGGGGGGGAAATATTGTTTGTTTGAGCAGTGACGATGGAAACGCTAAACAACGCAACCATCACGAGGAGCAAATGGGGGAATCGGCGCAGCATGTCGATTTGCCTTAGTCATATTTAAGATTGCTATATAATATTATAAAAATTTGTAAAATATTTGTCAACCCCCATGTGTCCTAAAACCACGACTTCCTTTACATTCGTCCGAAAAAACAACTAAAAAGGGCGGACGCGCGCAAACGTGTCCACCCTTTCCCTTTCGCTCACGACCACACCACTGCTTACGATGACGCGGGGGTCGCTTGCGCTGCTTCACGATCCGCCTCAATCGTCAGCAATTCCGCTTCGATTTGCAACACAAATTGATCGATAGGTTGCGCGCCGATCAAAATTTTGCCATTGATGAAAAAGGTCGGGGTGCCGCCGACACCAAGGTTTTGCCCATCGACATAATCTTGAATGACAGCGCTCCGGTGCTGTTCCTCGTCAAAACAAGTCGTGAAGGTGGGGACATCCATCTGAAGCATGGCGGCATATTGCAAGAAGGCGTCGCGCGTCAAATTTTCGGGCGTGGCGTACAGCAGTTCGTGAAAGGGCCAGAACAACTCTTGATCGTGAGCGCATTGGGCTGCCAACGCTGCCGATAACGAATCCGGTCCCAAGAGCGGGAAGTTGCGGTACACATGTAAAATCCTGCCATCATACTGTTCCATCAACGGCGTGAGCGTTTCATCAAAGAAGCGCTTGCAATACCCACAGCGGAAATCGCCAAACTCGACTATCACAATCTCGGCGTCCGCCGCCCCCTCGGACGGGCTGCCCTCGATGCGCACGGTTTGGCGGGCATTGGCTGCCGCCGCTGCTGCATCTTCGACCGAAACAGGCGTCGGCAGCGAAGCCACCGCCGTGGAGACGGCGCTCGTGATGAGGGCGTCGGTATCGACTGCCGCACGCGCGCTTTGGGCGATGCGATCATAGGCGACAAACCCGATGGCTATGCCGATTGCCAAAAACAAGGCGGAGATCAACAGGTAATTGAAGGTCACTCGCGAGACCGTCGCGACGGGTTCATCACGGTGGGGGGGGAACATCGGGGCATCGGGTGGGGCTGGTTCGTGCGGCTGCGACTCAAAATTAGTCGTCACGCTGGCTATCCTTATCTATGGACGAACAAAAACACCATTTTTCACTTGACGTGGTGATCGGTTCAGATCATACACTGAAAGCGAGACTCAGATACAGGCTGAGATAATGACTGCGAACATCATCTTCTCTTCATCAAAAACACACATTTTCTACACACCTCTGGTATAGGCTTAGCAAAATCTCATCATCCAATCGTGCCCGCTGTCACGAAGATTCACGATATCACCAACGCATCCGTGTGCCGCCAGAATTTATAACGATCAACAACCCCTTAGTCGCTTAAAATTGTGTACAATAAAGGCGAAAAGGTGGTTTGAGCGAAGGAATATGCCCTCTTTGCAACATGGTTTGGTGATTAAGGAACAAAGCGGTTTTTTCTGGGTCGAGGTCGAGGACGGCAGTATTTACACCTGCCGACTGCGTGGACGCTTGATGGAGGAAGGGCAGTCGTCAGATATCGCCGCCATTGGCGACCGCGTACTGATCGACGAAATTCAGCCCGGCATTGGGTCGATTGAAGAAGTTGAAGAACGCACCAGTGTGATTTCCCGCGCGATGCGTACCGAAGGCAATCGCGGGGCAGGTGGCGCAGAACGTGAACAAGTCATCATCGCCAATGCCGAACAAGCTTTTTTTGTATTTGCGGCGGCTTCCCCTGCGCCCAATACCCGCGCCTTGGATCGTTTTCTAGTCATGGGCGAAAAAGCCAATATCAGCGCCATTTTCATCATCGTCAACAAAATTGACCTCGCTTTGCGCGAGGCAATGGAACAGCAATTTGCCCCGTATGTGAAAATGGGCTACACCATTTTGTATACCAGCGCATTGACGGGGATCGGGGTGGATGACCTCAGAACCCAATTGCACGGGCATCTCTCCGTATTCACAGGTCCTTCTGGCGTGGGCAAAACCAGTTTGTTAAACTGTATCCAACCGGGGTTAGGGCGCTCTGTGAAAGCGATCAGCGAACGCAACCAAGAGGGCATGCACACCACCCGTGACAGTGAGATGATCAAGCTGGAGGGGGGCGGGTATGTCGCTGATACGCCCGGCATTCGCTTGCTCAATATGTGGGATATTGAACCGTCGGAGTTGGATGGCTACTTCCGCGATATTGCGGACACCATCGCCCGCTGTCGGTTTGGGGATTGTACCCATCGTAATGAACCGGGCTGCAAAGTGCGGGCGGCGGTGAATGAAGGCGTGATCTCAGCTTCTCGGTATAAGAGTTACCTCACGCTCCGGATTGAACTGGAACAGGCGTATGCCCTGTATTAACCACTTTGTACGCCATACTAAGGAAAGTCGAACATCGTGACTTCTGCGCTGATTGGAAAAAAACTAGGGAAGTACCACATTACATCGCTCTTGGGTCAAGGGGGCATGGCGACGGTCTATGTCGGTCATCAAGCCGATATCGACCGCAATGTCGCTATTAAAGTTTTGCCTCCCCATCCCGGTCAGGACAGTCGCTTTGTGGATCGTTTTCAGTTGGAAGCACGCACGGTGGCTCGGCTTCAGCACCCTCATATCATGCCGTTGTACGATTATGGCGATGAAGATGGCATTCTGTATCTGATCATGCCCTATGTGACGGGCGGTTCCCTTGCGGATCGTCTGCGCAAGGGCAACTTAAGTATCAGTGATGCCGAACGCTTGTTAAACCAAATTGGCGGCGCGCTCGATTATGCCCATCGCCAAAATATCGTCCACCGCGACATCAAGCCCGCCAATATTTTGTTGGATCGCGAAGGCAACGCCCTCTTGATGGATTTTGGCATCGTCAAATTGTTGGAGGTCTCGTCTTCGCAATTGACAGGGACAGGGGGCATGATCGGCACCCCTGCCTATATGTCCCCCGAACAAGCGCAGGGCTTGGATGTGGACACCCGCAGCGATCTGTATTCGCTGGCAGTCGTGGCGTATGAGATGCTGACAGGTAAACAGCCGTTCGTCGCCGATACCCCCATGCAGATTGTCCTCAAGCAGATCAGCGCCCCCCCGCCGTTGGACATGCTCAACGCGCCGTTTGCGCGGGTTCTGGGACGGGCACTCTCCAAAATGCCCGATGATCGCTATACAACAGCAGCGGAGTTCCTCGCGGATTTCAGCCGTGCCGCGCGTGGGGATATGGTGACGCTGCCCCCGGCACAGTCCACCATCCTTTACAATGATGCTACCTTAAACGTCCCCGCTACCGGGATGATGCCCCCCACAGGGACCCTGCCGCCGACGGGGATGATGCCGCCGACAGGCACGGGGGCTTACCCCGCATCGGGCACGTTTGGCACCTATGCGCCCCAACCGACGATCATCACCCAACAAAGCACCAACCCGTTGGTCTTGCTCGGCGGTTTTGCCATAATCGCCATCTTGATCGTGGTAGTGGTGATACTGCTCGTCAGCGCCATTCGTCCGCCCGTCGATAGCTTCATCCCCCTGCCCGCCCAAATCGCGGCACAAGCGACGATTGACGCGCTCAACGGAACAGTGACGCCGCTCACACCCGCGCCGCCGACGGCACGCCCTACGGTTGTGGTAGCACCCAGCCTACCCTCTTTTGGACGAGTCAGCTTTGGCACCAGCGCCAGTGCGGGCGATACCGTCGATGTGCGCGTCGATGATTTGATCGCCCCTGCCGATGGGCAAAGCTATGGTGCGTGGCTTTTCAATAGCGAGACCGAAGCGGCATTGTTGCTAGGCATTTTGCGCTTGGATGCTTTGGGCGCGGGTGCGATCAGCTACACCAGCACCGAGACGGCACCGTTGTTCAGCCAATACAATGCGCTCTTGATCACCGCTGAAACCACGCCGGGCGATATCCCGTCCGCAACCGTCGCCTACAGTGGGAGCTTCCCAATGAGCGTCACCGCCGCGCTCAGCGAAATTTTGATCAGTTCACCGGATGGTCTCCCCGTCCGCAATAGCGATCAATTGGGGAGTCTCGTCGCTGGGGCACAGATCGAAGCCGATGTCGCGCTGCAACATTCGGGATTGGCGGCACGGGCGACCACACTCCCCAATGTGCAAACCCATGCCGAACACACGATCAACGTGCTGCGGGGACAACTGATCCAAGAGGATTTGAACGGCAATGGACGTGCCGAAAATCCGGGGCGTGGGATTGGGATATTTTTCTTCTTGGATGCCATCGAAGCGCAGTTGGAGATCATCGCTACCCAAGGGGAGGGTGCCGCCATGCAGAGTCAATCGGAATTGATCCGCGTCTGCATCCTCAATGTGCGCAACTGGACAGATATCGTGATTGACAATGAGTTCCAATTATTAGCGGCGACGGATATTGCCACCACTCAGCCCCAAAAAACCGAATCGACCTTCTACACGGAAGCCATCATCGAAGGTATCGACTTGAATGACAACGGACAGGTCGAAGCCTTTGAAGGCGAATGTGGGTTAAATCAGATCAGCGATTATGGAGTCTCGGTCAGCAACTTTGTACTGCGTGCGGGTGGTTTGTGAGGGCGATTTTAAGAAACCGCCGCGTATCGAACGTTCCGCGCTCCATCGTCATCGCTGGTCTGGCGCTCATCATGGCGGCGTGTGGTGGTGCCCCGGCGATATCCAATCCGGGGCGTGACCTGCCCACCCTGGCGGCACCTGCGACGGCAGTGCAAGAAGTCAACACGATCATTACGGCGGCAACTGCCCCCAATTTGCGTTATCTAGGGCGGTTGACGCAGCCCGATGCGCCGAGTACCTTGTTTAAGTTCGCGCTTTCCCTTGATGGCACACGCTTGGTGGGCATCAACAACACGGTCGTACTGGGGTGGAACTTAATCGACAACAGCCTGTTGTTTCAAACCACGCGCCGCACCATCAATCAACTTTTTTACAGCCCCGACAAAACCGAACTGTTCGGCGTGGACGAGACCGGCACAGTGTGGGTTCTGGACGCCACAACGGGCGCGCTCGTGACTACGTTTGTGGGACACGAAAATTATTCGGGCGTGGCAGCATTTGATCCCCTTAATGGGTGGTTAGTACTAGGTGGGCAAAATGGTAGCATTGCCATCATCGATCCTTTTGCACGGTCTAGCCAACTGATCGACGCCCACACCAGCCCGATCACCGCGTTGACCTTTTCGCCCGATGGCGAGCAGATCGTCTCGACTGGTGCGCTCACGCTCAAACTGCATGAACGCGGTACTGGTGCGCTCATTGATGAGCGGGGGATCGAGCGCGCGACGGCGCTCAACCTGATCGCTTATGCGGCGTCAGGGGCATGGGTGGGGGTGGGCACCGACTTCAACGCCGTGTTGTGGTCGATGACCGACCGCGACCGTGCCATTGGCTTGGATACTGGGCAAGGCGGTGCGGGGCAACTGTTGCTGTTCGCCAGCGATGGCACATTTTTGTTGACGGGTAACCGCATCAACGGCATGACGTTGTGGGGTTTGGGGCAAGACACCACCCAAACCAGTGGCATATCCGTGCTGCTGCCGGACACGACCGGTAATCGCGCATCGGCGGCGTTTTCACCCGTCGCCCCCTTGTTGGTGACGGCGGTCTTAGGCGGGCAAGTCAAGTTGTGGGACTTGGGGCAAGTGTCGGATAGTATCGTCAACGGGGCGGTCTTGGATGTCGATAGCGATCGCATTCACAGCGTGGCGTGGTCAGACGACGGGCGCTTACTACTGTTGTTCGATGCAGGTGGGGCGGTTTATCTGTGGGGGGTTTAGGACAGGGGTTAGGCTGTAGGGATTAGGGGGTAAAAAGAGGGAGAGACGCGGTTGCGCTTCTCCTTCTTTTTTGTGCGTCACCACAAACACAATCCCAACTTTCTTGGGGAAGCACCCCTGAAAACAGTTCCGGTTTTGTGATATTCGTGAATTTTACGGACAAATGCGCGACAAAATATAAGATCAGTTGTAAGATTGACGACTTGAACCATCCTGCATTTATTTAAGATGGCGATTAATATCACTATTTTTTCTGAAATCGCTTTGCCAGCCAATAAAGGTCAGCCCATGCTTACATCCAGCCGTCCCTTGCTTCGCTTCAGCAGTCGTTTGACTTGGTTACTGGTTTTAATGCTCATGCTCAGTTTCGTGTCCCCGCGTCCAGTCGCCGCCGCCAGCTATGTCGTCAGCAAGACCGCCACGACCACTTTAAGCTATAGCGGTGCTGGCGGTATCTACAGTATCGGCGACACCTTGATGATCATCAACAGCACGATTAGTGGCAATAGTACCGCTGCGAACGGCAATGGTGGCGGTATCTACAGCATCGGCAGTGCGGTGACGCTAACCAACAGCGTGGTGAGTAATAACCTTGCGACAGGTGTTGGCGGCGGTATGATAGTGAGTTTCGGTAACTTGACGCTGAACAATAGTACAGTCACTCATAACAACGCTGACGTCGATTGGGGCGGTATTATTCATCAAAATTCGGGAACGGTAAACCTCAATAACAGTATCCTCGCCAACAACACTCCGGGCAACTGTGCAGTGGATTCCGCCACCGTCAATGCACAAAACAGCTTGATCGAAGGTAGTCTGGGCTGTGTCAGCGGGACGAACATCAACAATCTGACGGGCGATCCCGCGCTCAACGGCGATTTCACGCTCTCCGACACAAGTATTGCGATTGATGCAGGCAACGACAGCCTGATCCCCGGCGGTGTCACCAGTGACCGGGCGGGCAATGCCCGTATTCAGGGTGCGCGCGTCGATATGGGGGCGTATGAGTCGGCGTTTAGCCCCACCGCAAATGTGACCTTCTTACCGGCGGACACAAGTGTCAACGAGGGCAGCAGCGTTGACTACACCCTAACGCGCACGGGCAGCACCGCGAGTGCGCTTGTTATCACTATGAACATTACGCAAGGGACGGGAACAGTCGGGGCAGATTACACGCTCACTGGAGGATCGATCACGGGGCAATCGGGCAGCGTCACGGTGACGATCCCGGCGGCGGCGGCTTCGGTCAATTTCAATGTGGCGGCGGCGGATGATGTCGATGCTGAAGCCGATAATACGCTGACTCTAAATCCGGTTGACGGCATGGGCTATATTGTGCAGACAACAGCACCGCGTATCGTGACGATCCCCGCCAATGATCTGGTCGTGACGAACACCAACGATGCTGGCGAAGGCTCGCTACGCCAGGCGCTCACCAATGCCCGCAACTTTGGGGGCGTGAACACGGTCACGTTCACGGCGGGGGCGAACGGCACGATCAACTTGGCAAGTACGCTCATTTGGGACGGCAACAGCACAGTCACGATCACAGGGAATGGTGCGGCGAATACCCGCATTAGTGGGCAAAACGCGACATCTGTATTATTCGCCATCTTCGGGACGCTCTTCATCAACGATTTGACCGTGATGAACGGTTCAGGGTTTGAAGGTGGCGGCATCGCCAGCGACATTGCGAATATCAGCGTTTCTAATGTCACCTTCAACGCCAATAGAGCCACGGACAACGGCGGTGCGATCTTCAACAGAGATGGTACGCTCACTGTTACAAACAGCACCTTCGCCAATAATGTGTCGTTTACGCATGGTGGCGCAATCACCAACCAAGATAACGCGCTGACCGTTACGAACAGCATCTTCCGTGACAATACGTCAACCGGTCACGGGGGTGCCATTGCCCATGAAGCCGGTGCGGGTGCACTCACAGTTATAAATTCGCTTTTCAGCGGCAATTCAGCGGTCGATATCGGTGGTGCTATTTATACGCTCAGCGCGACCACGATCACCAACAGTACCTTGAGCGAGAATCTAGATGGGGGCGGCATTATCGCTACTGCCCTCACATTGAACAACAGCATCCTCTCTGACAATGCGGGTGGAGATTGTATTGATGCCGGTGGCACGATCACTGTTCAGCATAGCTTGATTAAAGATGGCTCGTGCGATGTGGTCGCTGGCACTGCTGGCAACCTGATCGGCGATCCGTTGCTCAACGTGGATTTTACACTGGCATTGGGCAGCACAGCGACTAACGCTGGTAGTAATGCGCTCATCCCCGGCGGCATCACGACCGATTTGGCGGGTAACGCACGTATCCAAAACACAACGGTCGATATGGGCGCGTATGAGTCAGCGTTTGTGCCCTTTACGGCGACACCGATCGCCACCGCAACGGCGACACCGACCGCGACACCGACCGCCACCGCAACGGCGACACCGACCGCAACGGCGACCGCCACCAGCACGCCGACGAATACGTCCACGTTTACACCGACGTTTACCTCAACGCCGACGGAGACCTATACCCCAAGCTTGACGCCCACCGGAACGTTACCGCCTTCGGACACGCCGACCAGCACATTCACACCGTCCAATACGCCGACGAACACCGCGACGTTTACACCGACGTTCACGCCGAGCAATACCCCAACAGACACACCAACGAACACTGCGACGTTCACGCCGTCCAATACCCCAACGGACACGCCGACGAATACGTCCACATTTACACCGACGTTCACGCCGTCCAATACCCCAACGGACACGCCGACGAATACGTCCACATTTACACCGACGT
>JBBRTY010000123.1:0-12518 GCA_038248285.1 Aggregatilineales bacterium | reverse complement strand
TCCCCGACCTGTCGTTCGTGACCAAAGCACACGGCGCGCTCGTCCGGCATGGTGCCACCCCCTACATGCCTGATTTGGCGGCAGAAGCCCAATCGGATGGGCAAAACGACCGCTTCATGATCGACAAAGCCCATCTTTATTTGGCGAACGGCACGCGCATGGTGTGGCTCTTTTATTCGCAGCGGCAGATCGTCGAAGTCCTCACCCCTACCGACCGCCACCTGTTGACGGCGCTAGACACGCTCAGCGGCGGGGAGGTGTTGCCCGGCTTCAGCGTCCCCGTGCGTGATCTGTTCCCGACCGAGGGCATGTAGCAAAATTATCGGCACTGCCCGAAAGGATACCCTATGACCACCCACGCACCGATCACGATCCCGGACTATGAGGCATTCCTGCTGCAACCGCAAAATTTGAGCCGCCGCTTTGAATTGATTCACGGGGAGATCGTCGAAAAAATGCCGACGCAGCTGCACGCTTATATCATCGCCATGCTCAACTATTTTATGATCGACTTCTTGCGTCAGCACCCGCTCGGCTACACCTTGATCGAAGCGCGCTATCGGCTGCCCGGCGACGACGCCAACGATCTGATCCCCGACCTGTCGTTCGTGACCAAAGCACACGGCGCGCTCGTCCGGCATGGTGCCACCCCCTACATGCCTGATTTGGCGGCAGAAGCCCAATCGGATGAGCAAAGCGACCGCTTCATGATCGACAAAGCCCACCTTTATTTGGCGAACGGCACGCGCATGGTGTGGCTCTTTTATTCGCAGCAGCAGATTGTCGAAGTCCTCACCCCTACCGACCGCCACCTGTTGACGGCGCTAGACACGCTCAGCGGCGGGGATATGTTGCCCGGCTTCAGCGTCCCCGTGCGTGATTTATTCCCGACCGACGGCATGTAACAAAATTATCGGCACTGCCCGAAAGGATACCTGATGAAACTGACGATTATCGGCGGGGGCGGCGTGCGCACCCCGCGCTTGATCCCCTCACTGGTCAAGCGCGCCGCCCGCTTGGGCTTGCGTGAATTGTGGCTTATGGATGATGACGCCGAAAAATTGGCGCTGATCGGCGGCTTGTGTAAGCATTTGGCGGGCGACGCCCCCTTTACGATCACACTGACGACCGACCCCCACGAGGCGATTCGGGGGGCGCAGCATGTCATCACCGCGATTCGCCCCGGCTTAGAAGGCGGGCGCGCCATCGATGAGCGCATCTGTTTCGATCACGGCATACTGGGACAAGAGACGACGGGCGCGGCGGGCTTTGCGATGGCGATGCGCAGTATCCCCGCGATCTTGGGCTATGCTCGCTTGGTCAACGAAATCGGCGCGCCCAATGCGTGGATTTACAATTTCACCAATCCGGCGGGCTTGGTGGCACAAGCGCTCCATGATGCGGGCGTGGAACGCATCATCGGCATTTGCGACAGCGCCAATGGTGCCCAACACGCCGTTAGCCGCTTCCTCGGCATTCCGCTTCAGCGCGTCCACCACACCGTCTATGGCTTGAACCATCTGTCGTGGACGGCCAGCGTCCGCGTGGATCCCGATGCCGATGGGACGGGCGGCGAAGAAGTGTTTCCGGCGTTGCTATTCGATGATGCCTTCGTCGGTGCCACCCATATGCAGATGTTCGCGCCCGGCTTACGGGCATGGCAGCGCGCCTTCTTAAATGAATACCTCCATTATTTCTATCACCGCGATGAGGCATTGGGCGCGCTCCTCAAGAAAACCGAGACGCGCGGCGAAGAAACCCTGCGCTTGACGCACGACCTGTTGGCGCGCTTGCGTGCCGTCAAAGACGATCCGGTTGCCAGCCTTGCCGCCTATCACGAGGTCATGGGGCAGCGTAGCCGCACCTATATGGCACATGCACGGGGCGGAGAAGATCGCGTCAAAATGGAGCCGATTGGTGATGATGAAGAAGGCTATGCCGCCGTCGCGCTCGGCTGTGTCGAGGCGATCCAGAACGATACCCGCCACTACACGGGCTTAAATGTCCCCAATCGCGGCGCGATCTCCGGCATGGCGGAGGATGATGTGGTCGAGGTGGGTTGCTGGATCGATGCGCGCGGCATGACCCCCGTCCACGTCGGCGCGATCCCCGATCACCAACTGCTGTTGATGCAAACCGTCAAGCAGTATGAACGGCTCGCCGCCCGCGCTATTTTGGGGCGGGATCGCGCACTTGCGGCGCAAGCGTTGGCAGTCCACCCGCTGATCGGCTCGTATCCGCTGGCGGTGAAACTGGTGGATGCCTTCTTGACGGCGCACGCCCCCCTCCTTGGGGAGTGGGCACTGTGACGCATTTTGACATCTTGGTTCCGGGCAATTATTTCTGTGACATGATCTTCACAGGGTTCCCCCAATTCCCGGCATTGGGCACCGAGGTCTACACCCAAAACTTGACGGTCACAGTGGGCGGGGTGCTGAATACCGTGATCGGGCTGAGCCGCTTGGGGGTTCATGTCGGCTGGTTGGGGCAAATCGGCACCGACTTTTTCAGCCGTTTTGTCTTGGAGACCATCGCGGCAGAAGGGATCGACGATTCGTTGCTGGTGCGGCGCGATGCCCCATGCCAACGGGTGACCGTCGCAGTCTCGTTTCCGGCGGATCGCGCCTTTGTCAGCTATGTCGATGCGGCGGACTCGTCGGTCAAGCTGATGCTCGACGCCTTCGACAGGCTCAGTTTCCGCCATTTGCACTTCACCGGTTTTCAGCTCGATCCGCGTACCCCAGAATTGTTGCGCGCGGCACGGGCGCGGGGGGCGACCGTCTCGATGGATTGCCAAGATCGCCCGATCACGCTGGAATCGCCAATGGTGCTGGAAGTCCTCACCCAACTCGACATTTTTATGCCCAATGCCCTCGAAGCCCAACGCTTGACCGAGACGACCACGCTCCAAGACGCGGCGGCGCGCTTACGCCCCTATGTACCGCTGTTGGTGATCAAGGATGGCGCACAGGGGGCACACACTTGGCAAGGCGATCAGCATGAATTCGTGCCCGCCATTTCGGTGCAACCTGTCGATACGACCGGGGCAGGCGATGTCTTCAACGCGGGCTTTTTGACCGCCCTGCGTGAGGGCAAAGCCCTGCTGGACTGTTTGCGGTGGGGCAATATCTGTGGCGGGTTATCGACCTTGGGGCACGGCGGCACGACGACCGCGCCCACGCGCGCCCAAGTGGAAATGCGGTTTGGGGGTTAAGGGTATTTTGCCACTCCCTAACACTGGGGCTATGGCATCAAATTTTCTTGCGGGTCATCATAAGTCAAGTGGGTTGCGCAGGGGAGGCGTACACGACCTGTGCCGACGAAACCGGGGGTTTTGGGCGGCAAGCTGTTCTGAGTAAACCCATAAAAAAACGCCACCAGTATAACGCTGGCGGCGTTTTTTTCTAACGAGCGCAGCTTACGCCTGGGGCATTAGCACCTTGTCGATGGCGTGGATCACGCCATTCGAGGCGATGATGTCGGCGACGATGACTTGGGCGTCGTTGATGGACACCTTGTCGCCTTCGACCTTGACGTGGATATCGGTGCCTTGCACGGTCGTGTGATGGTCAGCGCTGATCACCACCGAAGCGGGCGCGTTGGCAGCGACGACATGATAGGTTAGCACGGATGTCAGACGGGGGAGGTCAGCCAGCAGGCTTTCGACCGTGCCTGCGGGCAGAGCCGCAAAGGCATCGTTGGTCGGCGCGAACACAGTGAAAGGTCCGGTGCCGCTAAGCGTATCCACCAAACCGGCTGCGGTCACGGCTGTGACCAAGGTCGAGAAACGCGGGTCGCCTGCTGCAATTTCTACAATTGTCGCCATGTCATTATCCTTTTGATGATGAAACTAAATTTTGTCGTGCAACTTTTATTAGACAAGATCAACATAAGTGACTGTGAAGCTCAGCGATCAAATATAATGAGTGTTGTAATAAGAACATTTAATTTTATTGCCCTCTATTGATCATCAATGGTGTATTAGAGCGTCAGCGCCGCCAGCGCCAGCGCCCGCTCTGCGCTTTTACGGCTCGCGATCACCCTTCCAGACCTACCGCTCCACCCGTTCGGTATTTATTCACCTACCCGTGCAGACCGCATTTTGCCCCAGTCCTATAGGGTTCATTATGTGTTTCTTAGGCTCAAAATACGTGATTTTGAGCCTAATCCCATGGATAGGTGAATAAATACCCCGTTCGATACCCGGCACCAACACCGGGCCACCGATGTACACCAGCCCGACCGGCTTCTGTGCGCTGCCGCCGCCCGATCCAGTGATGCCCGTGATATCTCAGGGCAACATCGGCACCGGACGTCAGCAGCGCGCCGCCAGTGTTGCCTAATCCCTACTCCTGCCTATCGTTCACGATTGGCTTGGTGTTCAAACAGTTTATCGATTGCGGCTTGCAAACGCGGATAGCGGAAGGTGTAACCCGCTTGGAGTAAGCGCTTGGGCACCACCCGTTGGCTATCTAAGACCACTTCAGCTTGTTCGCCAAGGAGCAGTTTAAGCGCCCATTCGGGGAGATTGAACAAACGCGGACGCGCCAACCCCTCGCTCGCAGTTTCCATGAATTCGTCATTAGCGACGGGCAGGGGGGCGGTCAGGTTATACACTCCCTGCATTTGCTTATTGTTCATCAAGAAACTGATGGCATAGACCACATCGTCAATATGAATCCAAGGGATGTATTGCTTGCCGGTGCCAAAACGACGCGCCATCATGCGCGCGGCAACTTGTATGGGCTGCAAGAAGCCCCCCTGTGTGCTTAACACAATTCCGATGCGCAAGACGACTTGGCGCACTGGTACGGCTTGGGTGGCGGCTTCCCAATCGACACACACATCTGCGCGGAACCCGTGTCCAGCGGGGCTGTCCTCAGTAATTTCGGTATCCCCACAATCGCCATAATAGCCCACTGCCGACGCTTGAATCAGCGCTAACGGTTTTTGCTTGGCGTTCTTGATCGCTTCGACGACGGCTTCAGAGGCGTCCAAACGACTGTGCAATATACGGTTTTTGTGTTTTCGGGTCCAACGCCAATTGGCAGGATTTTGTCCCGCCAAATTGACAATCACGGTGTTGGAATCGATCAGATGTCCCCATCCAAACGCGCTATATCCGTCCCAGCGCGCCCCTTGCACGTTGGGCGGCATTCGTTTGGCTTGCGAGTTGCGGCTCAAAACCACAACCTCATGCCCTTCACGTAACAAGATATAGCTCAGTCGATGCCCGATCAACCCTGTGCCGCCTGTAATGATCACCCGCATAAAATCACCTTGTGGTTTGGCTAGAGAGTGGTTCTATTGTAGCAAGAAAAGTAAGCGTGACTCAGATTGATTTGGGTGGAGGGCAGTGTGGCGTTTATCCGCCCGCTGTGTTTTCGTCAGTTCACTAAAAGTGATTTACAATCAAGCGATCATCAACAGCCTTTTTCGGGAGTTTTTTTATGACGACGGTAGCGCAACAGAACAAAGACTATACCCTCACCAGTTGGTCGGCACAGGGCAATTGGAACCCAATTGTTTTTGACCGTGCCGAAGGCGTCTATTTGTATGACACCGAAGGCAAGCGATACCTTGATTGGTCGTCGCAACTCGTCAACGTCAACATCGGGCATAGCCACCCCCATGTCGTGAAGGCGATCCAAGAGCAAGCGGCAAAACTATGCTATGTCAACCCCACCCATGCCACCGCCGCGCGTGGACGCTTGGGCGAACTCATCGCCGAAGTGACGCCGGGCAATTTGTCGAAGACCTTTTTTACAGCAGCAGGTGCGGATGCGGTCGAAAACGCCATGAAGATCGCCCGCCTCTATACAGGCAAGCAAAAAATTCTGACGCGCTACAAGTCTTATCATGGTGGCAGCTTCGCGACGGCGACGGCGGGCGGCGACCCCCGTCGCATCGGCAATGAGCCGGGCGTCCCGTGGATCGTGCGTTTGCCCGACCCCTATGCTTATCGCAGCCCCGTGTATCACGGACGCACCCAAGAAGAAGGCGATTTGATCATTGCCGAATTGATCGAAGAAATCGTGATCCAAGAGGGTCCCGGACAGTGCGCCGCCATTTTGTGGGAAGGCTATAGCGGCAGTAGTGGTGTGATGCAACCGACTGCCGTCTTGTTCAAGCGTCTGCAAGAAATTTGCACCAAATACAATATGCTGTTCATCACCGATGAGGTCATGAGCGGTTGGGGACGCACTGGCGAATGGTTCGGCATCGATCATTACCCAGATGTCAAACCGGATATTCTGGCGACCGCCAAAGGCATCACCGCTGGCTATGTCCCGTTGGGGGCAGTCGTTGTCACCGACGAAATCGCGGCATTTTTCGATGATCATGTGCTGCAAGCGGGCTTGACCTACAGCGCGCATACGTTGGCAGTAGCGGCGGGGATCGCGACGATTGAGGTCTATCGCTCCGAGAACTTGATCGAACGCTCGCGCGAGATGGGTAAGGTGTTGCGACGCGGTTTGACCGATCTTGCGGAAAAACATCCCGTCATCGGTGATATTCGCGGGGCGGGTTTGCATCACGTCATCGAGCTGGTGAAAGATCGCGAGACGCGCGCGCCGCTCAGCGAGTTTAACGCGGGGATGTCGGAGCCGATGCAGAAGATTGCCAAGTCGTTGAAGGATCAAGGCATGAGCGGGCTACTGCGCTGGAATTACGTCTTCAACACGCCGCCGCTGACGATCACCGAGTCAGAATTGCAAGAAGGCTTGGCGATGCTGGATCAGGCACTTGATATCGCCGATCAATATTACGTCGGCAGCTAATTTTGGTGGGGCGCAATAGATGAGTCTGTTGCAAAAGTCGTTCAACCAATGGGGTCGCCCGTGTTTTACAACAGCCTCATAGATTGCGCCCCAACCCCTAACCCCTGCCCTTACCCCTTCACGCCAGAACTTGCCACCCCTTCAATGAAGTAGCGTTGCGCCAAAATGAAGATCAAGATGGGCGGGATGATGGCAATCGCCGCACCCGTCAGCACCAGATTCGGCTGATCAGCAAACACATTGCGCAAGCGGATCATCGACAGCGTGAGGACATGGTTGGCGGTGTTGCCCTCGCCGATGATGAGCAGGGGCCACAAGAAGCTGTTCCACGCATACAAGAACGAGAAGATCGCCAGCGTAGCGATGGCGGGTTGGCTCAGCGGCACGAAGATCGTCCACAAGATACGCATCCGGCTGGCACCATCCATCAGCGCCGCTTCTTCGATCTCTTTGGGGATGGTGATGAAAAATTGGCGGATCAAGAAGGTGCCGTATGCTGTGAAGATCCACGGAACGATCAGCGACACGAGCCGATTCTCCCAGCCGATCACGACCATCACGCGGTACATCGGGATGATCAACACGACGAACGGGATCATGATGGAGCCGAGGTAAACCAAGAATAGCGTATTACGCCCGCGAAACTGAATCCGCGAGAAGGCATAGCCGCCGAAGATCGATGTGATCAACTGCCCGGCGACCACCGCCACCGTCACAAGGGTGGTATTGACGAGCGACCGATTCAGGTTCAATTCGTTGACGGCGCGCGAATAATTCTCAAACTGGAATTCGACATTTTCGACGGGTGCCGCCGTGCGCGCCACCGCATAGGTGACTTGTGATGGGTCGGCGATGGCGACAAATTTATCGAGCGCGCCCCGATAGGCGAGTGGCAAGCGCTGCGGCACGCCCTCGACCGAAATTTCATAAAGTGTGAATTCTTTGTCCGCACCGCTGCTATCTTTGAGCGTCAACACTTCCTCAGTTTCAAGGGCTTCGTCAATTGGCACCTGCACGATGATGCGGCTTTCGCGCGGGGCATCAATCGTGATGAGGTCGGGGGTGGTGAAGAAACCAAAATTTCTACGCTCACCCTCAATGAGTACAAACTCAGTTTGGGTGCCGCCCACATCAAACAGATAGACCGCTTGGCTCACCCCGTCGATCGCGCGCAGTTCTGGCGAGTAGGGCAGCAACCGGGGCGGATAGTGAAAGACATCGCTCGAATTTTTGAACGAGGTCGCCAACATGTAGGTGAATGGGAACAACATCAAAAAGGCGAACGCCGAGAGCAAGAAATAAATCACGGCGCGCGGCAGGAGGGTGTTCCAGAAATTCGCTTGCTTTGGAGTCATGGGGTCTTATCCTTCGTAAGCGTTGCCGCGTTGGGCACGGAACTGTGCCAGCGTCACCAAGAAAATGATCGCAAAGACGACCCATGCGATGGACGACGCATAGCCGAAGTTGAACCGGAAGAAGCCCTGATTGTACAGGTAGTACACCGATGTGATCGCGTTTTCGGGGATCGGGATCGATGGGAACAAAGCATACGGCTCGTTAAATACCTGCAAGCCCGTGATCACCGTCGTGATGATGACAAAAAAGGTGGTGGGTGCCAACATCGGGATGGTGATATAGCGCAGCAACCGCCAGCGCCCCGCCCCGTCGATGCCCGCCGCTTCGTTAAGTTCTATGGGAATGCCTTGCAAGCCCGCCAAGAACAAGACCGTATTAAAGCCGACCACCTGCCATGCCGATAACAAGACCATCGAGATCAAGACCGTGCCCGGTCCCGTCAACCATGCGATCTCTGGGTCAGGAATTTGCAAACCAAGGCTATTGATTGTTTGCACAAGTCCGGTGATGGCATAGTTGATGAAGCCAATCGTGGGGTCATACAACCAGCGCCAGATCAGCGCCGTGCCCACCACCGCCGCCACCGACGGCAAGAAGTAGATGGCGCGGTAGACCTTCACGCCCGGCAGTTTCGAGTTCAAGATCAGCGCCAAGCCAAGCGCCGGGATCACGCCCAACGGCACCAGCAAGAAACAATAACTGATCGTGTTGAGTAAACTTTGCCAAAAGACCGCGTCTTTCGCCCCCAGCACATAGCGCGTTTCGCCAAGACTAGCCGCCCCCAACGGCGTATAGCCGAAGGTCATGGCGCTTTGCAGCGCGGCATCGGGGTCAGTCAAGGGTTGCACTTCGAGGGCAAAAATCTGAGCGTAATTTTCGAGACCCTTAAATTCTGGCACCCTGCCGACGGTGCTATCGGTGAAACTAAGATAAAACGACAGCAGCAACGGGCCCGCAAAGAACAGCGTAAAGCCGACAATATTGGGTGCCAGCATCAGCCAACCTTGCCATGTCGCCACTTGATCCGTCGTTTCGCCAAAATAGTTGCCCGTGCGCAGCAAATGCCAAAACAGCGCTCCAAACACGAATAGCAAAATCGTCGCCACCCAGGTGACCGGGTTGGTGGTATAGGCGGTGATGATGTTGTTGGCAAACGTCAAAATATTGGCGAAGAACAGCACCACAATCGTCGTACCCATGCCGATCAAGACGGCGATGCTTTCGAGACGCGGACGTATGCCCCCTTTTTCCGGGAAGCGCCCTGCCAGCCAATACAACCCATAAGCGATGGGGAAGCCGAGCAGCATCCACGCATTCGCGATGATGCCATCGACGATCAATTCATAACTGAGGAAAAAGCCCCACAGATGGATGAGCGCGATAATCGAGAAAACCAAGCCGAGAAATTGCAACGTTAAGCCGATATACCGTCCATTTAAGTCGCGGCGTAACAGTTGCACGCTGCTATAGACCGCCAGCACCGCCGGCACCAGCATCACCAGCCCCACAAAATTAATGACAGGGGCACCCAAGCGGATGAGTTGCTGAACCGCCATATTGTCGGGTTGTGCGGTTACATCAATACCAAAGACACCGAGCGCCAAGACAACACATGCCACAAAAATGACGATATTCCCAATGATACTGGCAGGGATTGCCAGCGGCATGGATGGGGGGGCTGATGGCGCGGTGCGTCCCAAAACTTGACCAGCGGTACTCATGGGAAACATCCTTGTCTGATCTTAAAAACGAAAAAAGTGCTTCTCTTATATAAACAGACAGAGGTGGTTTTGAGGACCACCCCTGTCATTTTTAACGCTGCACATCGCACATGGTGCGTTTAAGCAAGCGCTTTAGCCACCCATGAACAGCGGGGCGACTTGGTCGCAAATGGTGTCGGCAAATTCTTGCGCGGTTTGTTCACCATTGAAGACAGCGGTCACGCCGGTGCCGTAAGCCTGATCAATGGCGGGCCAATCGCCGAAGAACAAGGGCGCTTCGGTGCGGACATCTGCCGAGGTGGTGCCGTCGATGAAGGCTTGGTTGTTCACACCACTGTCGGGCAAGGTGCCGAGGAACAGATCAATCGCGGCGTCGGTCGCACGGCTGGGGATGTTGGCACCCAAGCTGGCGATTTGACCTTGAATTTCGGCGCTGGTCAAACGAGTGACCAAATCCCATGCTTCTTCGGGATGCGCGGTATTGGCATTGACGACATATGCGCCCCAGAACAGCCAGTTGGTGGCTTCATCGGACGGACCGATGGGCAGGGAAACGACGTTCCAGTTGAAATCAGCATTGGCGATGGTGCCGGGGGTTGCCCAACGACCATTCATGAACATGCCGACGGTGCCTGCTAAGAAGGGAGGTTCCGAGTCGGTGCCCCAAGGAACAGCCGCACCTGATTCAAACAAGGAAACAGCGGCATCGAGACCAGCGACCGTGGCGTCGTTGTTCAAACCGCAAGCGGTGTAGTCTTCATTGAAGAAGCTGCTGCCGGCGGCGTTAATGAAATAACCCCAGTTTGCCCACCATGCGTTCATGCCGAAACCGTAAACTTCATCGCCCAGTTCGTTGATGGCGTTGGCGGATTCGGTGAAAGCTGCCCAGTCCCAGTCAGCAGTGGGCAGATCCAAACCGGCTTCTTCAAACAAGTCGGCATTGTAATAAATGGCGAAAGCGGACACGTCGCGAGGCAGACCCCAGAGTGCTTCCATGTCATCGGTGGAGGTGGTCAAGAAACCCATCGGGCCGGCATAGAAATCCTCAGCGTTATAATCCGCATCAGCGCCGGCAACTTCAGCGAGGTTGAGGATCAACCCAGCTTGAGCGAAACGAGCGATGTCGGTGCCGGGGATCCAGAACACGTCAGGAGCGGTACCGGCTTCGATTTCGGTCACGAGCACGTCTTGGTAGCCCGCGCCTTCGGAACCACCCGGTTCGTAAGCCAACGAAACGCCATCCCATGCTTCGTCAATGGTGGTGCTGGCGGCAGTGTAGACATTGATTTCCGCTTGGTTATCAGGGCGAGTACGCCAACGCAGGGTGATATCATCCTGTGAATAGGCGGGCAGCGCGAAAGACAGCACCAAGAGGACGGAAAGAAGAACGAATAGTGTATTGCGTTTGGACATTTTTGAAAGGCTCCCAGCAATTTTGACGATATCCACTAAAAACTTTTTGAGTTCGACTTTGATAGAATCGAGATCAACCATGAGAAAGGCTAACCCAAAATAAAAAATTGTGCTAGTCTGGACTATAAAGTGAGGCGAAGGATTGTACATTTTATACAAAGGAAGTGCATATCAACGAAAATTTGGGTATGCCACCCTGTGCAAACGCGGATATGGCATCCTATCAAATCATTGAGCCTTAATATAGGAATTTCGATTAGCCGTTGTTGATCTTTTGATTCTTGCGTTATAATGAAGGTTATTGTGGGTGCTACATTTTGATCGTTTATTCACAAGTGCGCTGTTCTACCGTTAACGCACTGTGTTAAATCAAAAAATGCCCTCCAAATCGATGTTTGCTTGCCATCCCTTTCTATATTATAGTAAGGGAAGATGCGTGGACATCAATTCTTTGTTTTATAAGCCTGACCATGATAAGGGGAGATACATGCGTAATTTGAACCCAACCTCAGCCAACCGAAGTGGGCAATCGCTGATGCGCGTTTTCGCGGCATTGCTCACACTGGTGGGCGCATTCGTTATTGGCACTTTCGCATTACGCGGAAATGCCTCCGCTTTGGCACAACTGCCACCACTCGCCGAAAGCCCAACCGGCACGGTCGATATCATCCAAAGTCAATTGCCAGTAGTGAATCCGTTAGTCATCGGGACGCCTTTTGAAATCCAGTTCCGTATTTCCAACGTCTCGGCTGCCATCCAAACGGTCAACTCGGCTGCCCTGCACTTCGACTTCGACCCAGCAGTGCTGGAAGTCGCCAACACGGTCGATGGTGACGGCAACATTGTCTTTACCTACAGCAAGAATAGCGCTTTTCCTACGGATCTCGCCATCGAGTTCGACAATACCATCGGTCGAGTGAACTTCGTGGTCGGTACCTTGAGTTTGACCCCTCCGACGATTGCTGTGGGTAACAGCTTGCGCGTAGTGACGATCACTTTCATCCCCAAAGCGTGCAGCCTGTCCACCACTCTTAGCTATGTCTTCTCTGGCGTGCGTGATACGATTATCGCAGGTCCCGCAGGTCAATTGCTGCGTGATGCGGTTGATACTTCCTACGTGATCCCGGGTGCCGCTTGCGCTGGTGCCACCGCGACGACTGTCGCCGCGACTTTGACTTCGAGCCCAACCGCAACCGCGACGACTGTCGCCGCGACTTAGACAGCCAGCCCAACCGAAACCGCGACG
>JBBRTY010000122.1:0-12574 GCA_038248285.1 Aggregatilineales bacterium | reverse complement strand
TTTCCCGTAACCAAATACGGGCGACTTCTACGGCATTATCCACGGACAGCGATAACGGAAAATGAGTTTTGCCAAATTGGGATTGCTGTGCAACATTGGCAAATAATCTGAGGAAGGGGCCGGAACCGACGAGGATGATCTTGAGTTCTGCCTCCACTTTAACATGGCGGTTCTCGAACGATATGTTCCGCACCAATTTCATGATATCGGTGAAATCCACTTGTACTTTGTCGGTGACATGGATAAAAACGGCATGTTTCCACGAGGTATCATACGCTTCGGCGATAACGCGCCCAGATTGATCAATGATGTCGGGTTCAAAGCTGCCCTCATAATGAACGATGAGGATCGGTTCATTGGGGAGTCGTTCTGTGCGTAGTGTTAACATCAATGCCCTCTTTTCTTACAACGTCTGCATCCATTATATCGTAGAAAATAGGTGCATCATCGTTTAAGTTGATGAAAGAGGTAAATTTAAATGGAACGTTAAGGTGGGGCGTATCCTCTAGAAAAATATTTTCACCATCGTTGCGCTGGATGGACGGCGCAGATTTGAACTTTAGGCAATGACTCATCGTAAGCATTCGAAGAGCGCTGTTGCGCTTTCACCCAAAGGGATAGTATGCGCTTTAGAGAAATCATCGTGTATCAAGTGGTTTTGGTCGTCGTGGGGGCATTCATCGTGTTTGTGGGCTTGAATGTCGGCTTAGGCGGCATTCAAACAATGGGCTGGCAGGTACCGTCTGGATTTGTCGGTGTGACCAATGCCGCCAACTTTTTGGTACAAGATAGCCATGTTCGCTTTTTAGGCGGTTTGTTTGGCGCGGTCGGCGTGTTTATGATCATCGGCGCGACCCAGATAAAACGCTATCATGCCGAATTGCGCCTCGTTTTTGTCCTCATCTTCGTGGGAGGGCTGGCACGCTTTAGCGCGTTTGACTCGGCGGTGCTGTTGGGCGCGAATATCATCACGTCACTGGCGACTGAACTGTTGGTCATGTCGATCTTGTTTTTCTGGCTGCCGCGCGTCGTGCAGCAAGAGCAAGCACGTCGCAAGACGGATTGATAGACGCCATGCCGGACACCTCATTGTGACCCTCAGCGCCCGCGTCCTCAAGCACGCCGCTCGCGAGCTCGGCTTCCACCTCGTGGGCATCACCTCCGCCGCACCGTCGCCTACGCTGGCGGCATACGAACGCTGGATCGCCGCCGGAATGCACGGGAGCATGGGCTATATGGCGCGCCCAGATCGCGTGGCGCGGCGGCGGGATTTGACGGCGATCCTGTCGGGGGCGCGTTCACTCGTCGTGGTCGGCTTGGATTATGGCGCGGCGATCCCATCAGCGATGCTGACCGATCCGGCACGCGGGCGCATCGCCGCCTATGCGTGGGGGGTCGATTATCATGACGTGATCGGCGACCGCCTCGAAACGCTGGCGACTCTGCTCACCGAAGCGGGCGCGGGGCAGCGCGTCTATGTCGATACGGGGGCATTGCTAGAACGCGCGCACGCCCAAACAGCGGGCATGGGTTTCGTCGGCAAAAATACGATGCTGATCCACCCCCGCCGCGGGAGCCAATTCTTCCTCGGCGAGATCATCACTACTGCCGAATTCGACGCCTACGATCAAGCGGGGCGGGCGACCCAGTGCGGCACCTGCACCCGTTGTTTGACCGCTTGCCCCACGAACGCCTTTCCACAGCCGCATGTCTTGGATGCCCGCCGCTGCATCAGCTATCTGACGATTGAACACAAAGGCTGGATCGAGCATGACCTGCGTCCGCTGATGGGCAATTGGGTGTATGGCTGTGATGTCTGCCAAGACGTATGCCCATGGCAGCGGTTCGCCCCAACGCACGGCGACGGAGCATTCATCCCCGATAAGCTGGAGCGCGCCGCGCCGCCCCTACGCGCTTTATTGGCACTGGATAATGTCAGTTTTGCCGCCCACTTCGCCGACTCGCCGATCCTGCGCATCAAGCGCGAGCGGATGGTGCGCAATGCCTGTATTGCGGCGGGCAACAGTGGCGATAGCACGCTGGTGGACGCCCTGCTGCCGCTGCTGGAAGACGCCAGCCCCTTGATACGCGGTCATGCCGTGTGGGCGGTAGCGCGCCTCGCGGGTGACGGGGCGCGGGCGCTGCTGACGCGGCGACTTACGCATGAGCCGGATGCCGAGGTGCAACAAGAGCTTGCCCAAGCGTTGGCGTAAGATTTGAGCATTGTAATGCGTCTGAAGCGCGTAGCGCGGCGCATGACTGTGCCGCGTGAGCAATCAATCGTCTCTTAAATTGCTTTTTCCTGCGGAGGCAGAAGCGTAAATTATGGAATCCCGGTCGTTTACCGTCCCCAATATCGGTTGCAATGGCTGCGTTAGCACCATTGTGAATGAATTGCTCGCCAAAGACGGCGTGATCACCGTGCAAGGCGATGTCGATACCAAGCGCGTCAAGGTCGAGTGGCAAGCCCCCATGTCGTGGGATGTCATCGTCCAAACGTTGGAAGAGATCGAATACTCCCCCGCCAACACACTGACCCCCTAACCCACCGTTGCTTCAGCAGTGGGGTGGGGCACAATCCCCACTCCACGCCCCAAGAGATCGCTTTGCAGGGGTGCGGCACCCTACCCGCGGTGCTTGTCTTCACTTTTCGACGATTCTGCGCAAACATGGGATACTATTGCGGAACGTTCGTCGGAGGGGACACCTGCTTATGGCAACAGAAACCGCAACTTCCTCCTTAAATGCTTTACGAGTCGATCCCAATGAGACCGGCACCATCCTCTATGGGGGGGTGCGCGTTGTCGTCACGATCACATGGTATCTCTTGGTGGCGGCATGGATCGCCTACATGATGGGATTTTTGCCGTTTGCGACCCTCCGCGCCCAAACGCTCTACTGTGCCCCGTTCCTCACTTCGGCAGTGGAGACCGGCACCGACTCCCAGTTTCCGTGTGTCGTCGGCGCGGTGGTCATTGAATACTTTGGCTGGGTCGTCTATTTTGGGGCGGCAGTGTTGTTATTTTTGCGCAAGCCCGACGACTTGATGACTTTTATGGCGTCGGCGACGCTCTTGATCTTATGCGCTGGCATCAGTAGCATCACCTTGGGCTTGGCAAATTACCCTGCGTTGGTGGGCATCAGTCGCTTGGTCTTGGGCGCAGGTTTATGGGTGGCAGTGGTCTTCTTTTTGCTGTTCCCCGCGGGACTCTTTCGCCCGCGCTGGACGGTGTGGGTCGCAGTAGCACATGGGGCATGGGTGCTATCGTGGTGGTTCATCCCCGCGCTGGATATGATGCCCCGCCTCAGCTTATTCACCTATCCGATCCTCATGGGATCAACCCTACCTGCCATCTTTTTAGTCATTCGCGGCTATCGCCATTTTTTCACCCCCACCCAACGGCAGCAGACCAAATGGGTCATTTTCAGTTTGCTGACCATGGTGGTGATCTTCATGCTGGGCGGGGTGCTGGCATTGTTCGCCAATGCGACCCTACGCGCAACCTCAGAAGGCGCTTTTGTGTCGGTGCTAGGGGTCTGGGGGCGGTGGGGCGCACTCACCTTGATCCCCATCGGTATCTGCTTCAGCGTCGCCCGCTATCGCCTGTGGGATGTCGATCTCGTCATTAACCGCGCTGTGGTCGTGGGGGCGGTCACCGGGGTGTTGGGGGCGGTCTTCATCGCTGTGATCCTCGTCGTGCAGCAAATCGCGATCACCTTCACCGGTGCCGAACAATCTAGCCTTGCGGTGGCATTGGCGTCATTGGCGGTGGCGATTTTGTTCGCCCCCTTGCGCCAACGCTTAACGGCGGGGATCGACCGCCGCTTCTATCCGACCTCGGTGCCGCCCCTAGCGCTACCAACACGATTCGGCTCAGAGACCCAACCGCAACTGATGGGCATTCGCGATCATGTCGCGGGGAGTGTGTTCGGCGTCTACGAGATCGAGTCGCTGATCGGGCGGGGCGGCATGGCAGAAGTCTATCGTGGGCGGCATACCGGGCTAGATCGCCCGGTCGCGATCAAGATTTTGACCCCCGCGTTATCATCGGATGAACGCTTTCGTGCCCGCTTCACGCGCGAGGGGCAAACCGTCGCCCACCTCAGCCACCCCAACATCGTCACCGTCTATGACGCCGGACAAACCAACGATACCTACTATATCGCGATGGAGTATATAGACGGCGAGACGCTCTCGGTTTTCCTGAAGCGGGAAGGTGTTTTGACGCTCAATAAGGCGTTGCCGATCTTAATCGCTGTGGCAAGCGCCCTTGATTATGCCCACGATCACGGAATCATTCATCGGGACATCAAGCCGCAAAATATCATGCTCCAGCATCTTGACCGCCCCAACGGGGGGACGGACAATAAGTTATCGGATAACATGTTATCGGATAACACATTATCTTACCGTCCGGTGTTGATGGACTTTGGGATCGCCCGTTTGGTGGAGGCGCGCACCGCCCTGACGACCGGCTCCGGCGCGCTTGGCACGCTTGACTATATCGCACCGGAGCAAATCCTCGAAAGTTCGCGGGTGGATCGGCGTGCCGACATCTATTCGTTGGGCGTGGTAACGTATTTGATGATGACGGGCAAACTGCCGTTTGTCGAAGACAATGCCGGGGCAGTGATCATGGCACATTTGCAAAAACCTGCGCCTGATCCCCGTCGTTTGAATCCACAATTGCCGCTGCGGGCATCACTGGCGATCTTGCGGTCAATGCAGAAAGACCCTGAGGAACGTCAGCAAACCGCTGGCGAATTCGTCGCCGCACTGCAAGCTGCTGCCCATGCGTGATTCGTTTAACTGATCGCTATTAAAAGGAAGCTCCTCCTATGAAACTCGAAACGCTCGCCGTCCACAGTGGACGCGCCCCCGATGCTGGCAGTGGCGCGATAATGCCAGCCATCACCTTATCAACCACCTTCGAGCGCGCCGCCGATGGCAGCTTTCCCTACAGCCACATCTACACCCGCAGCAGCAACCCCAACCGCGACGCCCTAGAGACGGCTTTGGCGGCACTCGAAGGCGGTACCGAAGCTTTCGCCTTTGCATCGGGGTTGGCGGCGGCGACGGCGATGTTGCAAGCGCTCGCGACGGGTGATCATGTGATTATGCCCGATGATATGTATCACGGGGTGCGCCACTGGGTCAAAGAATTGATCGCTCGTTGGGGCTTGCAAGCCGATTTTGTGCCGATGTCCGACCCCGCCCATGTCGAGCGCGCTGTGCGCCCCAACACTAAACTGATTTGGCTGGAGACGCCCTCCAACCCGCGCTTGAATATTGCGAATATCGCCCGCCTCAGCGAAATAGCCCATGAGGCGGGGGCATTGTGCGTGGTCGATAACACATGGGCGACGCCGATTTGGCAACGCCCGTTTGAACTCGGTGCCGATGTCGTCATGCACTCCACCACCAAGTATTTTGGCGGACACCATGATGTCTTGGGGGGGTGCTTGATCGTCAACGAGCGTGGGGCGCTGGCAGAGCGCTTGCGTTCGATTCAGAATTTGTCGGGCGGCGTGCCGTCCCCGTTCGATTGCTGGTTGTTGCTGCGCAGCCTGCCGACCTTGCCCCTGCGCGTGCGGGCACAAACCGCCACAGCGGCGGCAGTGGCGACCTTTCTCGACGGGCATCCGCGCGTGGAACAGACGCATTATCCGGGGCTACCCAGCCACCCTAACCACGCGGTGGCAGCACGCCAGATGAGCGGCTTTGGCGGGATGTTGTCGTTTCAGGTATGGGGTGGGGTTGGCGAAGCCATGGACGTGGCGGCGCACGTGAACTTGTTCACTCGTGCGACCAGTTTGGGCGGCATCGAAAGCCTGATCGAGCATCGCGCTTCGGTCGAGGGCACCGACTCGCTGACCGCGCCCAACTTGCTGCGCGTCTCTATCGGGCTAGAACATGTCGATGACTTGATCGCGGATTTGGCACAAGCTTTGGGCTAAATGGACATGGAGGGTTTTGTGCATTTCATGTTACAGTGGGGGCGAGATAAATAATTCCTCTTTCTGCTCACCCCTCACAGGAGTCACAGCTATGTTCAAACGCCGGTTGCTTTTCCTTGTCTGCTTGTGTGTCTGGCTTGTGCCCACCTTTTCAATAGGGGCACAAGATCAGACAGCGGCGTGGACTTTTATGCAGTATTTCTCGATGGACAACGATCTGGAAGGACAAATTTACGGCGATCTGATCGAAATGGCGAACGTCGGCAGCACTGCTGATGTGAATATCGTCGCTCAAGTCGACCGCTCGGCAGAACATTTCACGGGGTTTGGCGATTGGTCGGATACCCGCCGTTTTGTCATTCCTTACATCGAGCAGCGGCAGTTTAGCACCGAAGATAAAATCATCGAGTTGGTCGCGTTTTTGCTTAGCACTCCCGACGATGTGGGACTCGATGCTTTGCGCGCCGAAGTGAGCGCCCTGTATGCGCAAAATCCTGACGATGTGCGCCAATTATTGGCAAGCGCCGGCGTCGATATGGACGATATCACTACCATCGACAAGCTATTCGCCAATATCGGGTTGGGGCGGCAGTTTGACCTCGAAGCCGTAGAAGCACTCGGCGAAGTCGATATGGGCACCGCCGAAGCGTTGGCGGATTTTGTCATTTGGTCGATCACCAACTTTCCGGCAGAAAAATACGCCCTCGTCATCAGTTCGCACGGCGCGGGCTGGCTCGGCAATGGTCCGGATCAAGGCGTGGGTGCCAGCCAATTGACGATGCCAGAAATCGACGCCGCATTGACGAGGGTACGCGCCCAAACCGGCGTCGATCAGTTGGAGATCGTCGGCTTTGACGCTTGCCTGATGGGTCAGCTTGAAGTCTACGCCACGCTTGCTCCCCACGCCCGTTATGTGATCGCCGCCGAAGAGGTCATCCCCGGTCAGGGATGGGAATACACCGCCCCGTTCACTGCGCTCATTGCGAATCCCGCGATGGACGGTGCCCAATTGGGGCAAGTCATCGTAGACGCTTATGCCGCGTACTATGCCGGACCGGGCGCGCGCACCGGCGTCGATCTGCATGTGATCGATACCGCCGCCGTCGCCCCAGTCGTGGCGGCGCTCGACACTTTTGCCGAGATCGCGGCGGGCGAGATGTTGCCGTCCCTGTCCGCCATCGGTACGGCACGCAACAACACTCAAATCTATGGGGGCAATGCCGCCGATGTGTTGGCGAGCTTCGCCAGTGCCGATTATTACGCCACCATCGATCTCGTCAACTTGTTGGGCTTAATCGCCTCGCAATCCGCCATCAGCGATGACCTATATAACGCGGCGCAAACTGTCCTTGAGGCGATTCCGGCGATGGTCATTAGCAGTTATCATGATGCCGGACTGACCGAAGCCAACGGCGTCGCTATTTACTTCCCCACGAATCGGGCGCTTGCCGACCTGCCCCCCTCAGATACCGAGAGCTTGCTGCCCTACCCCGAATCTATCCCCGCCATGACGCGCTGGTACGATTTCTTGACGGCATGGTTTGACACCACCGAAAGTGAACTGCGCCCCGAAGATCTAAGCATCACCATCACCGAAGTCCTGCCCGGTGAAGATGCGACGATCTATGACCCGCCCGTCGTTTTGTTTGACACCGACGGACAAGGGATCGCCGATTTGACCTTCTCGGCGGTGCTGCAATTGGAGGATGGCGCGCAGATCATGTACGACTATTCACCGCTCGTTTTCGAGACCGTTTTGGCGGATGGCACGGTCGTCAACGAATACCCCAATGGCTTGGCAGAAGCTTTACAGTTTCAGTGGAATGTGGAAATTCCGGTGATTTCGGACGGCGTGACCAGTATCCCCTCGTTGCTGCAATTTTCCCCCGGACGCGGCGCGACCACCGGCTATGTGGCGGGTATGTTTGTGCCCCAAAACGGCGAAGACCCAATCTCGGCATCGGTCTTGTTCAGCACCGACACCCGCACGGCGCTGCAAGTCTATGGCACGGCAGAAGGCGGCGCACCCTATGAAATTAGCCCAACCCCCGGCGACAAATTTGAACCTTATTATGCCTTCTTCGATCCCGAAGGCAATTTCGGCTTCACCCCCGCTGGTGAGCAATTGTCGTTTGGCACCTCCCCCTTCACTTTCAGCTATCAACCGGCACCCAGTGGTCTCTATAACTTGACGATGCGGCTCGTTGATTTCGCGGGCAATGCTCAAATCTCATCGGCACTGGTCAGCATCGATAACACGGATCTCGATCCCGCCTATCGCGGTTTCAAAGATATTTATTGGGGTATCAATTTCCTCTATCCTTGGGGATGGGAAGACCCGACTAACTTTGCGGGCGAGGATGGCTCGATTGAACAGCTTGCCGTCACCAATCCCGATGGCGACCTCACCATTTACGTGAGCGCGTCGGACATTGATGCCGACACCGCGCTGGCGAATGCCCAAGACTTGATCGCCTCGTTGGACGCTGGCGAATTCTACGAGACCCTAGACGCCAGCGAGATCGGCTATGCGGCTCAAGTCTTTGATTATTCCTACAGTTTGGAGGGGGAAGCGCGCATCGGGCGAATCATAGTCATCAACGTGCCGGAAAACGGACTGACGTATACCATTGATCTTGACACCAGCGCGGCAAAAATTGATGAAGCGTCCCTGGTTTTCGAGGCACTGATCAACAGTTTAACGTTCTTTGAACCGATCCTTGCAGAATAAGTGAGCCGTCGGGGCGCAAAGTCTGAGTCTGTTGCAAAAGGATTCTGCGTGCAGCGGACGCACTGTTGCGCGTCCCTACAAGCGCCGCCATTGTAGGGGCAACCCAATGTGGTTGCCCGACTTTTGCAACAGAATCAAGTTTTGCGCCCCGACCGATTTTTCCCTTATCCGGCGGGCGGCATGACGGGGGGATCATCGGGCGTCGGCGTGGGCGGCACAAGGGGCGGCGGCGATGGGGGGAAGGTGCCATCGGGCAAGCGATCTTGGGCGAACAAACCGCGCAGTTCCTCAAGACGGCGATTCGATTCTTCGGTAGCGGTGCGCAAACCATCAATTTCGGAACGAATGGCAGCACGCACCACTTCGGGCAAGGGCGAGGTCACATCATTGGCGATATCGAGCGCGCGATCGATGTAATTCTGGATCGACTCGGGGGTGCGGATCACCTGCCCCCATTGCGCCGTTTCATCCCGCATCACCGACAGCGTGCCCTCGGCAAAAGCTTGGACCGCCGCCTTATAATAATCGTCATCCATGTCTGGCAAGGGCGATTTGGCATCCGCCACTTCTAAGTTTTCGAGCGCGACCTCGTAAATCGTCACCAAGCGATCCCACTGAAATAAATCCGAGAGCGTGCCAAAGGCACCCCCAAGCGCCGGGGCGACGACCGCGAGGATGAGCAGGATGCCGATGAGAAAATTATCCGCCGTACAATCCGTAATGACCGCAGCAGAGGCGTTATCAAGCGCCGGTGCCCCACTTTGCCGAGTCGCCAGTGCGGTCGGCGTGCTGTCCACAATCGCGCTGGGGGTCAGGGCAGCAGCGGCGGCGGTGCCATCGGTGCAGGTGCCCGGACTTAAAAAGACGATCAAGCCCGCTAGTGCCGACACAAAGCCGGTCAAGAAGGCGAAGAAAGCACGGATACGATTGACTTGGGTGGCGGCTTTGCGGTTTTTATCGACCGCTCTCTGATAATAATTACTCTGATCTGTGAGCGTGAATTTATTGAAGATCTGGTAGCTAACTTCCAGCCGTTTGCGATCAAATTCTGCCATCATCAGCCCCCTTTAGGTGATCCCCGACTCATCGGGAAAAACGCCGCGATTGATCTCCGCCGCGCGTTCGGATAGTAACAAACGCCGCTGAATCTTATTCCGCCCATTGTAGGGTTCCAGATCCATCAAAAAACGGAAATATTCGCGACGGAGTTGTTCGGCACGCCGACGATTCATCATCCATAAGGTCAAGGGGGGTTCGCGCCCGCTGATCGTCGCCAGATAGACCGACGCCAACGCGACCATGGTTTCCAAAAAGGCGAACAGCGCCAACCAATTACGGTCGTTGGCGTTGAGCGACAACGCTTGCAAAGAACCGAGGGTGGTGGCGATGGCGGCAAGGATCAAAAACAAGATTTGATAAAACCGATACATATTTTGCTGCTTCGCGGCGCTGTGATCGCGCTTGCGAAACAACCGCAACACTTCATATTCGAGAAACTGAATATCAGCGCGGATGGATTGAGCGGTCTCGGCGTCCGCTGTGGCGAGAATTTCTTCGAGATCTTTCTCATTGATGAGCGGGGTAGGCGGATCAAGCTCCGGCTTCTCTGGCTTAAAATTCCAGCGCGGCAATTCCTTCATCCATACGGACCACCTTTCCCGTCCATCTTTGGGGGCTTGGGTGTTGGGGGCAGGCGTGGCGCTAGGTGACGGTGGGGTATTGGTTGCTTGGGTCATACAACCTCCTATGAAAATAGGGTGCAAGAATCAAGGGGTAGGGGTAAAAAGCGACAGTTATCGGCTATGAAGCGCGCTACCCACCAGCTAAAGATAACACAAGAATGAGGGGTGGGATGATGTCAATTCCCGGATCACGGTTTTGAGGTCGGTTATTTCAGCTTCGCAGTGATGTTGTTCAAGATTTGGGTCACGGTGTTCATGTTGTCCGCTGTTAACTCGGAGTCCGGGAAATGCACGCCAAATTTTTCTTCGATGAACAATGCCAGCTCCACGAGCGAGAAAGAATCAACCAATCCGCCCGTGATCAACGGTTCGTCATCGCGGAGCGCAAATTTGGGGTCATGGATCATATGTTTGACGATATAGTCGCGTAATTCATCGCGCATGAGTGTGCCTCCAAAATAGGATCGGGTTTTATGCAATAATACAAACTATTAGGAGAGGCGTCAATAGGGGCGATAAACAAGAAAAAAAGCCATCATCGTAAAGGCGCAAGCTATAGCACTCGCGAATCTTAGGGTGCGGATTAGGCGTTGGTCGTGACGTGGATGGCACTACCAGTCCCCGCGCCGTATGTCCGCCCGGTCGCAGACCGCGCCACCGCCGATCAGCTTCCAGCCGGCGCAGTGACGCCTGATGAGTGACATAATGCCGTAAATTGTATGTGGCAACAGCGCACAATTTTCTTTATACTCAATCCATAATTTTGAAGCTTGTTCTACGAGGGAAACGAATGGCGATCATCACTGCAACACCCGAAACCGCATACACTATCGATAAAATTACGCAAGCGCTTGGCGACCAAGCCGACAGCTTACTCAATCACACCAGCACCACCATCGACAAATCGTTGCTGCATCTGCCCGGCGCGGATTTTATCGAGCGCGTATGGTTCAATAGCGACCGTACTCCCCAAACTTTGCGCAGCCTGCAAACCTTGTTTGATCATGGACGGCTGGGCGGCACCGGCTACCTCTCGATTCTACCGGTCGATCAGGGCATCGAACACTCGGCGGGCGCATCGTTCGCCGCCAACCCCGCTTACTTTGACCCCGAAAACATCGTCAAGCTGGCGATTGAGGGGGGCTGTAATGCGGTCGCCTCGACCTTCGGTGTGCTGGGCGCGGTCGCGCGCAAATACGCCCACCGTATCCCGTTCATCGTCAAAATCAATCACAATGAACTGTTGACCTACCCCAATCAATTCGATCAGATCATGTTCGGGCAGGTGGATCAGGCGTGGAACATGGGCGCGACCGCCATCGGCGCGACCATCTATTTTGGGTCGGACAACAGCACTCGCCAAATTGTGGAAGTGTCGAAGGCGTTCTACCGTGCCCACGAATTGGGCATGGCGACGATTTTGTGGTGCTACACCCGTAACAACGCCTTCAAAAAGGACGGCGTTGATTATCACACCTCGGCAGATTTGACCGGACAAGCGAATCATCTGGGCGTCACCATCGAAGCCGACATCATCAAGCAGAAATTGCCGACCAACAACGGCGGCTTCAAGGCGCTCAATACTGGTTCGTCGTCCTATGGCAAGCTGGATGAGCGCATCTATAGCCAATTGACCAGCGACCACCCGATTGACTTGACCCGATATCAGATCGCCAACAACTATATGGGGCGTGCCGGCTTGATCAACAGCGGTGGTGTCAGCGGCGAGACCGACTTTGAAGAAGCCATCACCACCGCCGTGATCAATAAGCGCGCGGGCGGCATGGGCTTGATCAGCGGGCGCAAGGCGTTCCAACGCCCGATGGCACAAGGTGCCTCCTTGCTCCGTGCGATTCAAGATGTGTACTTGTGTAAAGAAGTGACCATCGCCTAAGGTTTTCTGCGCCGATTCACCCGTAGGGGCGCAACACCTGAGTCTGTTGCAAAAGGGTTTGAATCGGCGGGCGACCCCATTGGGTCTTGGGCGTCAAGTTAAGGGTTTATTCTTTTTTTTTCCCACAACCCCCACCCCGACTGCCCGACGGCCACCCGGGGTGGGGATACTTTCACTAAGGGGTGCATTTCACTTTAGTGCAAAATATGCTCGTCATGGTACCGGGGGAAATGTGGGGTTTCAAAGGGCGGATATACGGCGCAGGGACAATGTGAGTTGATAACATTTGACAAGCGCCTAATCCGCCCC
>JBBRTY010000121.1:0-12676 GCA_038248285.1 Aggregatilineales bacterium | reverse complement strand
TGGGTGTGGCGCGAAGCGCGATCAAAAAATTTGGTTTTTGCGCTGCGCGGGGGATGATTCGGGTGGGTGACGGATCGGTGGGGGAATAAGGGGGATATTCGGCGCGGGGACTCTCGATGTTGGAGACGATCCGCAAGCGCCCAATCCCCCACTACATTTGCGCGGGTGAGACAGATGGGGATATGTGCCCCATAAAAACAACCGCGATCCCCGCCCTTGATGGCTTCCCACAACAGGGAGCGTCGTAGGGTGCGGACTAGGCACTGATCGAGACGGTGATTACGTCGAACGGTTCCGCGCCGTATGTCCGCCCGTTTGCTACTTATGATTCCCCCACATTTGTTTTTCTTCCTTCCTTACCCCGCCGCCACCACCTTCAGAGACTCCACCGCCGCCTTCATGCGCCCCAACCCCTCCAGCAGAATCTCGCGAGTGGTGCCATAGTTCAAGCGCACAAAGCCCGCGCCATCGGCTCCAAAATCCGCCCCGTTGCTCAGCGCCACCCGCCCGCGCTCCAAAAACAGCGTCTGCACCGCCATGCCTTCGGGCAATGCCAGCCCCCGACAATCGATCCACAACAAATAGGTGGCTTGCGGGCACGTCGCCTTCAGCGAGGGCAGGTGTTCGTCAAGGTATGCCAGCGCCGTGTCGCGGTTCGCTTGTAGATAGAGTAACACGTTGTCCAGCCACTCTTGCCCATCGCGATATGCCGCCTCGCCCCCGGCAAAGCCCATAATGTTGACGCCCGTCCCGCCGCCATACACCAATTCGCCCAAGCGCTTCGCTAAGTCGGGATTTTGCACCACCGCCAAGCTGCACTTTAAGCCGGGGATGTTGAACGTCTTACTCGGTGCCAACAGCGTGATCGTCCGTTGGGCGATCTCGGGCGACAGCGTGGCAATTGAGATGTGTTCGGTGCCGCTCGCCAGCAAGTCACAATGAATCTCGTCGGAACAAATGATCAAGTCATGGCGCACACAAAAATCAGCGATCTGTTCGAGGTCGTGGCGGCTAAATGCTATGCCCGCCGGGTTATGGGGGTTGCACAGCAAAAATAATTTCGTCTGGGGGGTGACGGCGGCTTCCAGCGCGTCCATATCGAGTTCATAGGTGATGCGCTTGCCATCGTCCTGACGGAGCGCCATGCTCGCCGTCTGCAAGACGCGCCCTTGATTGGTGGGGGCGCTCAAAAACGGGGGATAGATCGGCGTCAGTGTCAACACCGCGTCGCCCACCGCGCCGATCATCTGGCTGACGAGATTCAAGCCTAAGACCAGCCCCGGCATGAACACAATATCTTCCGGCAAAATTGTCCAGTGGTGCCGCGTCGCCATGCGTTCCACCAGCAGCGCCTTAAACGAAGCGGGGGGCAGCGGATAGCCGAAGATACCGTGATCCGCCCGTTCTTTGAGCGCCGTCACCACTGCATCGGGGGATCGAAAATCCATATCCGCGACCCACATCGGGATCACATCATCGTCAAACCAATTCCATTTCGCGCAATGGCTGGCGCGTCGTTCCACATAAGCATCAAGATCAATCGGCATTGTGCATCTCCTTGTTAGATAGTATGCGGTGGGTAACATTCGGACGCGCCATGGGATTCTGTTGCAAAAGTCGGGCAACCACATTGGGTTGCCCCTACGAAGGATACCATTGTAGGGACGCGCAACGGCGCGTCCGCTGCACGCAGAACCCTTTTTCAACAGAATCCAACACAGCGTCCCCGTCAAAATAAGGGCGATTGTGTCGGCGTTTCGGGGTTGGCGTGCGCCGTCTTGTATTGTCGCGCTTCGCCCAACAATTCGCGCGCGCTTTGCAACCCGCTCTCGTTAACGGTGCCTAACATCGCGGCGATCTCCGCCACTTGATCGGCGTCGGCGGTCAGCGGCACGATCTGGGTTTGGGTGCGCCCACTGCTGACCTGTTTTTGCACGCGGAAGTGCTTGTCGGCAAAGCCCGCCAATTGCGCGAGGTGCGTCACCACCAACACCTGATGATCGCCGCTTAAGCCCCACAGCTTTTCGCCTACTACCGTGCCGACACGCCCGCCGATGCCCTGATCAATTTCGTCAAAAATCAGCGTCTCGGTTTGGTCGGCTTGCGTCAGCACCCGTTTGAGCGCCAACATGATGCGCGCCGCTTCACCGCCAGAGGCGACCTTCGCCAACGGGCGCAACGGTTCGCCCGGATTGGCGGACATCTGAAACTCGACGGTATCGATCCCAAACGCATTGAACGCCACGCGCCGCGTCCCCACAAAACACCCGTCGGGGTCGTCACGCTGCTCAATGCGTACCTCAAACTGTGCCCTCGCCATGCGCAGATCGCCCAGTTCGACGACCACGCCCTCGCTCAGCCGTTTCGCCGCCACGATGCGTGCGCGGCTGATGCGTTCGCCCAATTCACCGATATGCTTCAGTTGCGATTGTTCCTGCGTCCGCAAAACCTGCAACCGTTCCTCGCTATTTTCGATGCCCTCCAGTTCCTCGCGGCTGCGGTCGGCATAGGCGAGAATGGCTTCAATCGTCGGGCTGCCAAAACGCCGCTTTAGACTGTTGATCAGTTCGAGGCGTTCTTCCATCTCGTTCAGCCGTTCCGGGTTGAACTCGACAGTATCGGCATAACGCCGCATCGACAACGCCAATTCTTCCACTTGCGCCGCCGCTGCCTCCGCCAAATCGTAGTCATCGACCAAAGCCGGATCGATATTATTCAATTTATGCAACAGCGCCGCCACCTGTACCAATTGATCCAGTGCTGCCGTCTGTCCTTGTGGCACATCATCGCCATACAACAAGGTGACGACTTCCCCCGTCAATCGGGCAAGGGTTTCGCTGTTGGCAAGGCGGCTCCGCTCAGCTTTCAGGATCTCGTCCTCGCCGGGCACCAGTTCCGCCGCGTCGATCTCTTCAATATCCGTGCGCAACCGATCCGCCCGCCGCTTGATTGTGGCGTCATCCGCTGTCAAGCGTTGAATCTCGCGCCGGACATCCCCCAAACGCCCGACCACCACCGATAGGGCGGCGCGCGCGTCCATCAGTTCGGCATAGCGATCCAGCAGATCGATGTGTGCTGACGGTTTTAACAGCGACAAATGGGCGCTCTGTCCATGCACGTCCACGAGGAAAGCGCCGATCTCGCTGACGACATCGAGATTGACCGAGACGCCATTCACCCGCGCCGACGACCGCCCGTTAGCGCGCACCTCGCGCGAGATGGTCAACACCGGTTGCGCCCCATCGTCGGCATGATCGCTCAAATTCTCGCGTTCCAAAATCGGCAGGATCGCCCCTTGTGCCGTGTCATCCAGCCGGAAAACCCCTTCGATGATGGCTTTGTCTTCGCCCGCCCGCACCATCGACACATCGGCTTTTGCCCCCAACAGCATTTGCACGGCATCGATGATGATCGACTTGCCCGCCCCAGTTTCCCCAGTGATCACGTTCAGCCCGTTGCCGAACGTCAATTCAAGGTGATCAATAATCGCGAAATTACGAACGCGGATTTCTTCTAACATGACACCCTCAATCCGAAAAGTTCGTGGATGGTCATTCACAAAATTGCAATGCAACCGCCATTGCCCATTTTAACAAATTATCGGGCACTGCGTTGGCTGCCAAACACCAATGCCATGCCACTCTTGTCTATACTGAGTCGCCCACGCCTACATTTCGGCGGGGGGCAGGGGACGCGGTTCCAGCCGATCTAGCAACGAGCGGTAAAAATAATTACGCTCGCGCAAACGTGCAAACCGGCTGACAAGTTCACTTGCGCGCACATGCACACGGTCACCAGACAACAATTCGGCGCAGGGCATCCCATCTGCTGACAACACCGTTTCTGCCTGCACCCGCGGCGACACCGTGATCGTCACTTGTGCGCCTTCGGGCAAGATGATCGGGCGGTCAAGGCTTAGATGCGGGGCAACGGGCACCACTAGGATATTGCGCAGTTCCGGCGGCAAAATTGGACCGCCGCACGCCAACGCATAGGCGGTCGATCCAGTCGCGCTCGAAATAATCAACGCATCGGCGTTATAGGAAGTCGTCCAGTCGCCATCGATATAGGCGTCCAGTTGGATCATGCGCGTCACGGTGCCCCGGCTGATCACAACATCATTCAAGGCGATGGTCTGCGCGACCACCTCCGAGCCGGATCCGCGTAGGACGCGCGCCTCGATCATCATCCGCGTTTCTACCCAATACTTGCCCGCGACCACCTCGTCAAGATGCCGCTCCCAATCGTCGGGGCGGGTGATCTCGGTCAAAAAGCCTAGGTAGCCCATATTCACCCCTAACACTGGCACCCCGTGATCCGCACAAACGCGCGACGCCCGCAACATGGCACCATCGCCACCAATGGCGATCACAAGTTTGGATGCGGCAAGGGCGGGGTTCACATCTTCAGGAGTCCATGTCGGCAGCATCCACACGTCTTGTCCCCGCGCCCGCAAAGACTCAGCGATTCGTTGTGCGACGGGAACCGTCTGCGGTCGTGTCGGATGCGCCAAAACGCCAATTTGCTGTCCAGTCACCATTTGCCCTTCAACGCCTTTAGAAACGACAGGGAGTATTGCTTGTCGGGATGCGCAATCGCCGCGATGCACATAATCGCGCGTCTATTAGGGTATCGTGCCCTTAAACAGCACCATGAGACACCTTATGGCTTTTATTTTCGCTGCCTAATCCATACAATAAGTCTAACCCTGTCCGGCGTTGTCGGCTAGACAGGGTTTTATTTTCGCTTTTCTGTTCCAAAATATCCAGATGAAAGTTTGTATTTATCTTCGTTATTTAACCTCGTCTTAAACGAAATACGCCCAACCGTTAATCAATCTACTGGAATTCATTAAAGGCGCACCGCTAGTATAACTACCTAGAGTACATGGTGTACTCGTATTTGATCTGTTGATTCAACAGGAGATTTACACAGATGGTTAAGCGTCTTTTCTTGATGGTCGTCGTTTTTGCCTTGGTTTTCCCTTTTGCTGTGATGGCGCAAGATGCCACCCCCGAAATGATGATGATGGAAGAAATTGTTTTGCCGGATGTTGACCCGCTGTCGGTCGTCGGTGACATCGTTGCTGCGGGTAGCTCGACCGTCTTCCCCTTGACCGAAGCGGCTGCGGAAGCTTTCCTCGCCGACGGTTTCGCGGGCAACATCACCGTTGATAGCATTGGTTCGGGTGCTGGTTTCGAACGCTTCTGCGTCGCCGGCGAAACCGACATCGCCAATGCCAGCCGCCCCATCCGCGACTCGGAAATCGAAAGCTGCGCTGCTATTAATCGTACCCCGATTGAATTCCGCGTCGGCACCGATGCGCTCGCGGTCGTCGTCAGCGCTGAGAACGACTTCGTTGAATCGCTGACCATCGAACAACTCGCGAAAATTTACAGCGGCGAATTCGCCATGTGGTCGGATGTTGACGCCAGCTATCCTGCCGAAGCCATTCAACTCTTCAGCCCCGGCACCGACAGCGGCACCTTTGACTACTTCGTTGAAGAAGTCTTGGAGGATGGTTTGGACCTCGAAGGTGATGCCGCCGAAGCCGCGATCTTGAACGCCGCTGGCATTCAGTTCTCGGAAGATGACAACGTTTTGGTTCAAGGCGTCGAAGGCAGCCCCTACGCCATTGCTTACTTTGGTTTCGCTTACTTCACCGAAGAAGCCGACAACCTGAAGGCTTTGGCTTTGGATGCGGGTGATGGTGCAATTGAACCCAATATGGAAACCGCCGAAGACAACAGCTACCCGTTGTCGCGCCCCCTCTACATCTATAGCGACGCCACCATCATCGCCGAAAAACCCCAAGTTGGTGCTTTCATCAACTACTACCTGACCAACGTCAACAGCTTCATCGAAGCCGCGGGTTACTTCCCCGCTAGCGTCGAAGCCTTGAACGGTGCCAAGCAAGCGTTGATCGATGCCATGGAAATGGGCGGCATGTAGTTTTCTCACTTTAATGTGAAGGAGGGGAGAGGGGTATATCACCTCTCCCCTTTTTGGTTGTTTGGTTTTGACCCCATCCTCGTCGTCTGTGACCCGTAAAGGTCAAGATAAGGAGCATTTATGCAATCTCAAATCGAAGCTGGGCGCGAGTCCGGAATCATCAATGATGCTGTCGCTACCCGGCGTGCGCAGACGACCCTATTTAAGAAGCCTCATCTGGGCGAAGATGCTATCCGCGCCTTCTTGTTTTTCTGCGGTCTGCTCTCCATCTTTACCACCATCGGCATTTTGTTCGTCCTTGGTCAAGAGTCGCTCTTATTTTTCACCAGCGGCGTTGTTGATATCGGCGAATTCATCAGCGGCATCAAATGGCAACCACAAGTGGGTGAATTTGGTATCCTCCCCTTATTACAATCTACCTTGATGACCAGTTTCATGGCGATGTTACTCGCCCTTCCGCTCGGCTTGGGTGCAGCAATTTACTTGGCAGAATACGCCCCGCCGCGTGTGCGCTCTGGCTTTAAGCCCATCCTCGAAGTGTTGGCGGGTATCCCCACCGTCGTCTATGGGTATTTTGCCCTCACCTTTATGACGCCGTTATTGCGCAGCATCTTCGGGCAAGACGCGGTGCAAATTTATAACACCGCCTCAGCAGGTCTCGTCATGGGCATTATGATCCTGCCGACGATAGCCTCCATGAGTGAAGACGCCCTCAGCGCTGTTCCCCGTGCGCTCCGCGAAGCCTCTTATGGCTTGGGTGCCACTAAATTTGAAACCATCACTAAAGTCATCCTGCCCGCTGCCTTATCAGGTATTCTCGCAGCGACCATCATCGGCATTTCGCGCGCGGTCGGTGAAACGATGATCGTGGCACTGGCGGCAGGTGCAGGTTCTAACTTCACCTTCCCGCCCAACTTCTTCGTCGCTGCCGAAACCATGACCGGGCACATTGCTCGTATCAGCGGCGGGGACATTAGCTATGACTCCATTGACTATAACAGCCTGTTTGCAATCGGCTTGACACTGTTCTTTATAACCTTTGGGTTAAATTTGCTCAGCCAATGGATCAGCCGTCGCTTCCGTGAGGTGTATCAATGAGCGCAGAAACCCGTCGTTCGCACATGCCCAATGAGGATACGTTTAAGCAACGATTGCAACGCCGCAATTTACGGGGGGGCGTTTGGTCGCGCTTTTTCTCACTCTCGTTGATTATCGCTATCCTCGCCTTGTTCGCCTTGTTCTTCAACATCGTCAACCAAGCTTTCGGCTATGCAGCCTCGGTCAGCGATGTGAATATCACTGAACTCACCCCCAGTGGTGACTTGGGCACTTTATCAAACGACGAACTCGTCGCCATCCTCACCCAATACCAAGAACGCCGCTTGGCAGTCTACATCCGCGATAATCTCAGCAGAGTTGATAACTCGGTGTACTCCACCTTGCCGATCAGCGAGTCGTTGACGGGCAGTAACATTCCCGAAGCGTTGGCGACGCTGTCAGCGGGACAACTGACCACCGAAAATCGCGCCGCTCTTCTGGTGAATAACCTGTCCCAAGATCAACTCATCGATTTGGTCCAGAGCGATGTCATCGGTGAAGATATCCTTGAGGCATGGTCGCTGAGCGACTCGTTGTTCAACAAGGAAATGATCGATGCAACGGTGGCGGAGGAATATCCCGAAGCACGCCTCTATTTCCGGTCATGGCTCAGTTTCGACTTCCTGACCTCCCCCGGTTCTAGCGATCCGATCCAAGCCGGTATACGCACCGCCTTATTGGGCACGATTTGGGTAGTCGGCATCACGATCTTGTTCGCCTTTCCGATAGGTGTCGGTGCTGCCATCTATTTGGAAGAGTACGCCGTCCAAAATCGGCTCAATCGCCTGATCGAAACCAATATTCGCAATCTTGCCGGCGTGCCGTCCATCATCTATGGATTGCTCGGTCTCGCGATTTTGGTGCGCAGCCTTTCCGGGGTCACCGGTGGGCGCACGGTCTTATCAGCAGGTTTAACGCTGGCACTGCTCATCCTGCCGGTGATCATCATCAACAGTCAGGAAGCCTTGCGGGCGGTGCCCTCTTCTATTCGGGAAGCAAGCCTCGGCTTAGGCGCGACCAAGTGGCAAACCATTTGGAAACAAGTGTTGCCTTCGGCAATGCCGGGCGTCCTCACGGGCACCATTCTGGCATTATCGCGCGCGGTCGGCGAAACGGCACCGTTGGTCGTCATCGGCGCATCAACATTTATCGTCTCCGATCCTTCAGGTCCGCTATCGCAATTCACGGCGCTCCCGATCCAGATTTATCAGTGGACTGCCCGCCCGCAAGCGGAATATCGCGATATCGCCGCTGCCGCCATTATCGTGTTGATGGTCCTGCTGCTGTCCTTGAACGCGACAGCGATTATCCTGCGTCAACGATTCAGAAAGAGTCTTCAGGGATGACCGAAAACGGCGCATACGCCATCGAACTCAAGAACGTCAATATTTACTATGGTCCGAAGCTGGCAGTCAGCGATGTCAATCTAAACATCCAACGTCAGAAAATCACTGCCTTTATTGGACCTTCTGGGTGTGGCAAGAGCACGGTGCTGCGCGCCATCAACCGCATGAACGACTTGATCCCCAGTGCCCGACTCGAAGGCGAAGTGACCTTCAAGGGTCAAAACCTGTATGCGCCCAACGTCGATGCTGTCGAAGTGCGCCGTCGTATCGGCATGGTCTTTCAAAAAGCCAACCCCTTCCCCAAGAGCATCTACGACAATATCGCCTATGGTCCGCGTCTGTTGGGCGTGCGCACTAAATCGGTCTTGGACGAGATTGTCGAACGCAGCCTAAAAGGGGCGTTCTTGTGGGATGAAGTGAAAGACGATCTCAACAAGTCGGGCTATGCGCTATCGGGCGGGCAGCAACAACGCTTGTGCATCGCCCGCACCATCGCGGTGGAGCCAGAAGTCATCTTGATGGATGAACCCTGCTCCGCGCTGGACCCGATTGCCACGCAAGCGGTCGAAGACCTGATGCGGATTCTCGTCAAGCAATACACCATCATCATCGTCACCCACAACATGCAGCAAGCACAGCGCGTCTCGGACTACACCGCCTTCTACAGCATTCGCAAGAAGGAAGATGTCCCCGGCAAGGAAAATCGTTGGGGTATTCTCAACGAATTTGCCGTCACCAACGAATTGTTCAGCAATCCGCAGTCGGAAGAAACCGAACGTTATATTCGTGGTGAATTCGGCTAGTCCCTACACAAAAATCGACACCCTCTTAAAAACGCAAAGCGCGGTGGGGATAAATCCCCGCTGCGCTTTTTGTAGGCATCCCCCCAGCCCGATCACGCCCCAAAAATATCGGAGCGGCGATCCTCAAATACGGGAATGCGATTGCGGATGACATCGACATAATCAATGTCGATCTCGGCAGTCGCCAGCCCCGGCGTCTCGCCATATTCGACGACGATCTTGCCCCATGGATCGACGATCATCGAATGCCCACCGAAGTTTTTATCCCCCACCATTCCGACGGCGTTGGTGGCGGCGATATAACATTGGTTCTCGATGGCACGGGCAATCAACAACGTGCGCCAGTGATCGATGCGTTCGATGGGCCATTCCGCCGGGACGATGATCAGCTTCGCGCCTTGCACCGCATAACGACGGAATAACTCAGGGAAGCGCAAGTCATAACAAATCGCCAAACCCGTCATACCCCATGGCAGTTCCATCAATAAGGGTGCTGATCCAGCTTGTAACCAGCGATCTTCTTCCATGAGCCTAAAGAGGTGCATCTTCCGATAAACACCTAGCATTCTGCCGTTGGGGGCAAAGAAAGCGGCGCTATTGGTCACTTCTAAGCCGCGCTTTTCCAACATCGATCCCACAATGCTCAACCGATTTTGCGTGGCTAATGTGGCAACCTGTGCGAACATACCGACATTAAGAGGGTTCGACAATTCCTTCGCGCGGTCAAGCGCATAGCCTGTTGACCACAGCTCCGGCAGTATGATGAGATGGGATTTTCTGTGCGCAGCTTCGGTAATGTATTCTTCTGCTGTCGCCAAATTCTTGCGTGGGTCGCCGAGGGCAATATTCATCTGCCCCAAGCTGATTATTAATTTTACCATGATGTTTTGCCTCATCTTCGCCAAGACCGGCTGCCTATGGATACGCCAGCCAATCCAATACAGGTAGCATATCCGATATGACAAAGTTATCCTATGCGAAAATTATCCTAAAAACGTCCTAAATCGACTACTCCAGAGCGTTCACGCCAGCGCGCCACAACCGTTTCGACCACAGCATCGTCGGATAGTGCGGACGTGTCAATTTCAATGATCCCCGGTTTAGCGCGCACTGCCCATTCACGCCGCAACAACCCGACAGCGCGCTCCCGTTCTGCGGGGTCATGATACCGCGCCCCCATCACCAAATGCAATCGCCGCAGAACGGCATCCAACGAGGCGACAAGACAAAGGACACTGCCGTTCACTTGCAAACGGTCAAGATAGCCATTTTGGGCGAGGACATGCCCGCTAATGTTCAAGACACTTCCCCGCGCCAGCGCCACCTCATCCATCACATCGCTTTCCAATGTTTTCAGACGGGTTTCCCCAAAGCGCAGCCGAAATTCCTCCATCGGAACTTCAGCCCGCACCTCTAATTTCATCTCAAAATGAATAAAGGGCATTCGCAGTTGTTCGGCGACACGGCGGGATAGAGCAATTTGCCCTAACCCGCTGTAGCCGGTCATGATGAGATTTTGATCAAATGGGGTAAACACGCCTTACTGTCCCATCGGCATGGAGTCGCTTTGCCAACTGGGAAACCAACTATCCAACAAATCAAGAAGGTCGAACAGGGTGCGAATCTGCCCATCAGGGATGATGCCATCAGTATCTTTGCCATCAGTGCGGGGCGTGATCCGCAAGACGGCACGCATCCCGATGCCTTGCGCGCCGACAATATCCGCCCCCAAGTCATCCCCGACAAAGACGGTATTTTCGACACTCACGCCCAGACAATCAAGCGCTTGCTGAAAGATCGCCGGATGAGGCTTCACAACCCCCGCATCGGCTGCCGAAATGCGACAGGATGGGAAATACTCGATCAACTGATGACTGTATAATTCCACATCGCGCAAGATCATCGGTTGGTGCGCATTGGTGACGATCCCCACCTTCACCCCGTGCGCGCGAAGTTTTGCCAAGACTTCGGGCACTTCGGGGAAAATGCGGGTCCCCGGAGCCACCCCCCAACCATAGGCTTCGAGACAGCTATCCATAGACAGTGACCCCGCTGGCACGCCCATCGCTTCGGCAGCGCTCATGATCAAACGCCCGATATGGGGCGCGTTTAAGCTATCACGGGCATCTGTCCATGCGGCGATGAAGCGGGATCGAAACTCACCAAAATAAGCATCAAAATCATCCAGCGGGTGCCCTTGCTCGACGATGAAGTCGCTGACATTACGCAAATGTCGGCGTTCCATAGCCAGCCAATCGCCTTCAAAACCGCTCCAATCAATGAGCGTATCATCCAGATCGAACAACACTGCTTTCAGCATTACGCTCACTCAAACTCCCGCCGCACGCCACGATAACAATAAGTCGTCAATGCCTTGACGATAATCGACAAAGCGGGGTGCCCATCCCAGCGTCGTCTTGGTCTCAGCAGTATTGACATCCACATGGATGGCGCTGGCATCGGCAGTGGGTGTGCCCAGCAAACTGCGCAAGGTGGGGGCACGCCGCGAAGACGGCAAAGCAAACCCTTGCGATTGCGCAAAATAGGTCAGAAATGCCATGGGCGTGGTCGGGTGATCATCGGAGACATTTAAGGTCACGTTGACCGGTTGCACTTGCACCGCCCGCAACACTGCCGACGCCGCATCACCAGCATACGTCCAATAACTGTCGGACGAAGCTTGCCCGCCATTGACGGAACGCCCAATCTTCATCAAATCACGCAATGAAATCAGTTCCGACGATTCGGCACCGTACAAAAACCCAAAACGCAATACGCTACCGGGCATCTTGCCGCTGAGCGCCAACTGCTCGCCCACCCGCGCCGCATCAATCAGCGAATCGGAGAGCGCATTTTCGCCCCCGGCAAAAATATAGCTGCCATGAATCAAATACTTCACGTCTGCTGCTATCGCCGCTTCGATCAGCGCCGCAGTGCCTTCGACGAGGAGTTTCTCATCCCAATTGGCGCTCACTTGGGGCACATGATTCGCCACCAGCGGGGCGAGGTTAATGACGACATCCGCCTCTGCCGCCGTCATCGCACTCCGCAATTCACCCGACCGGAACAAATCCGTATAGGTAGGAATGCCACCATCGGCGCGTACTGATTTTGCGCCGAGGTTGGTCGCCGTCGTCGCGCCAAACACCCTGTGTCCTGCCGCCGTCAGCAATCGGGTCGCGGCTCTACCGACAACGCTGTCAGCCCCAGTGATAAAGATGTTCATCCGTGGTGTCTCTTGCGTGATTTCATTTGCCATGTTGTGTTCCTGCTTTACCGTCATTGACCCAATCTGCTGGGATCATACCCTATCCACATTAAAAAACCCGCCGGAAAACAGGGCTGTTGCAAAGTCTTGTGTGAAACAATTTCAGTGGATCACAAAGCACATCCCCACCCCGTCCGACCGAAGGTCGGCATCCCCTCCCCACTTCGTAGAGAGGGGACTTCTAAGAACCGTTGTGAGCTTTTTTCTCC
>JBBRTY010000120.1:0-12744 GCA_038248285.1 Aggregatilineales bacterium | reverse complement strand
GACTTCAAAAAATACTTTACTCCCCTCAGCATGGAATGGGGAGAGGCTTGGGGGTGGGGATTATAACCGCTTGACCAGTATCCCAATTTGTCCTCTTTCGACTTTGCAACAGCCCTGGACGAGCGGGGGTGTCACCAAGGCACAACGAGGAAATGATACAAAGATCGGCGTAGTAGTACGCCAATGTCACATTAGAAATCCGTTCGATGATTCTCGCCATAGGGACACCCAATGGGGCGTCCGGTTTGGAGAATGATATAGCGGACGCGCCGTTGCGCGTCCCTACGGTTGTCGTGTTTTTTATAACATGCGTGTAATCTGACATTGGCGTAGATGCTGTTGGCGAGCCTAAAGACAGAAACGGCATTCCCCAATCCCGACCCGGATGCTTATAATCCTGATATTCTGATTCCTAGTGCAAAGGAGAGTGGCTATGCAGTTGGCGCTCAATTATTCCCCGCAAGCGGTGGACGCTCTACGTGCCGACGCCATCGCGATTGATGTGTTTAAGTGCCCGCCATGGGATGATTTATCAGCACAGGCGCGGGTCTGGAAACCGATTTACATCCATTTCCCGCTGCGCGTGACCCAACTCGGCTCGGTGAATTGGGATGATATCGAAAGATGGCTTGGCAAAACCGATACCCACCTCATCAACATCCATCTCGGGTTATATGAAAAAGACATGCCCACCCTGATTGATGAACCAGAGGCAGTGGCGCGGGAACGGGTGATCGCCCAGTTTGTGACGGATTTAGAACTCTTGGCGAGTCGGTTTGGGGCGGAGCGTGTGGTCGCCGAAAATGTGCCCTTTGGACGCCGAACGCTCGAAAAAACCATGTTGCGCCCTTGCATCGAACCGGAGATCATCACCCAAGCACTGACGACGACCGGCTGCGGGCTGTTGCTCGATATCGCCCACGCCACGATCACCGCCCACTCGTTGGGGGTCGCCCCGCTGGACTATATGCGCGCCCTGCCCTTGGCGCGCACCAAAGAGGTGCATATTGCGGGGGTACGTGATTTAGGGGAAGGCTTGCGCGATCATTTAGCGTTGACCGAGGCTGATATGGTGACCATGACCGAGACCTTTGCCTTGTTGTTACAACACGGTGCCGACTTGCACATGGTCGCCAGCGAATACGGGGGCATCACCTCGTCGTTTGATTGGCGTAGCGAATACGGCGTGATCATCACTGATACCCCTAAGATCGCGGCAGTGGTGAACGATTTTAGGGCGCGCAAAAACGGTGGCAGGGCATCCACCGACAGCTAAGCGCGCCTGTGGATGTCGTCGATTTAGGGCAGGTTGATGATCGACTCCAGCGTTTTCAACAGCGTTTGGCGATTAGTCGGGATTAGGGGTTGGTGCGCCAGAGTCCATACCTCCTCGGCGATGTCATACACCGCATTGGCACGCGCCAGCCGCCGCGCATTGTCGGCACGGGCTTGGAGCGCTTCTTTGCCTTCTGCCAACCACGATTCGGCGGCATCGGCAACCTCGCGCGGGCTAGGGGCAAAAATGCCGGCGTGGTTATCAACGACATAATCGACATTGCCCGTCTCTTGACCGGGGATGGCGTCAAACAAGATGAGGGGCAAACCGCTGATGCAGGCTTCGCAAATGGTGGCGGGTCCGGCTTTGCTGACCATGATATCGGCGGCGGTCATCATACTGGGCATGTCTTTGACGAAACCGTATATGTGCGTCGGCTGGTTCCATGTCGCTGCTTGCAATTTTTCTTGCAAAACGCTGTTGCGTCCGGCGATGATCACCAGTTGGCATTTTAAGTTGCGGGCATTGAGCGCGCGCGCGGTCTTGTATAACGGACCCATGCCGTCGCCGCCGCCGACCATCAAGAAGGTGGGCAAGTCAGCATCCCAACCGAGCGCTGTCCGTGTTTCCTCGCGCGAGGCGGTGGGGGCGCTAAAACGGGGATGAACGGGTAAGCCCGTGATGCGCATGGCGCTGGGGTTGATGCCGGCTTGCAAACCGCGATCAAAAGCGGGTTGGGTGGGCACCAGTGTCCGTTCGATCCGTTTGTCATACCAAAACATATGAGTGGACACCAGATCCGTGACGACAGCGATAAAGGGGGGGCGCTGATCCGAGGTATTGGCGAAGGCTTCAAAGGCGGGGCGCGTCAATACCGAATGCACGCAAACCACAACATCAGCGGGATGTTCGCGCACCATGCGCTTCATGCGTTTTTCAGCCGTCACATACATGCCGCGCCCGATCATAATGGCGCGTCGTTTGGTGTTCGAGAGTTTATAGCCCATGCCCCATGAGGATTTGCTGTGGCTGATCAACCATGGGTAAAATTCGGGCATGTAATTAAAGGGGAAGGAGGAATAAGTCTTAAAGACATCCACCAGTTCAATCGTCATGTTATCCGCGCCGTAGCGTTGGCGCAGCGCTTCACCAATGGCATCGGCGGCGGCACGATGACCACCCCCAGTATCGGACATCAAAAACAGTATCCGTTTTTTCATCATTGCTCCTTAGAAAGCGTATCATCGTTCAAAAGCGGTGGGCTGGTGGTGATGCGCTGTTTCATCCGCTTCAACAGATCGCTACGCACAAGCATAACCCGTCTGTCGCATCCTACACAGCGCAATCCAATATCGGCTCCAATGCGATACACAACCCATTCCGTGCTGCCACACGGATGCGGTTTACGGAGGATCACCCGATCCCCGATTTGAAATTGGGGTGGGGTGGGCGCTGGTTTCGGATCGACAGTCTCATTCATTATTCAGAATCCATCTACACACGTTAAATAAACCCCCATGATATAATTTTGTTTCACGATCACTGCATGTAAGTGGGGTTATTGTGACACGCGCTGTGCTGAATTGCGACAAAGATGAAGCCTTTTGGGGCACATCAACAGCGTTGGGAGTGTATTTTGTCCAATCAATTTTCCTGTAAGCCGGAAATGGAGTAAGCCTTGCTGCTCTCTGATGGTCTTTCCCCAGAGATTCTACTTGCGAATTTGATCGCACTCGGTATCGGCATGACGTTTCACGAGTGGGCGCACAATTATGTCGGCTGGCGCATGGGCGACCCCGAACCCGCTCGTTTGGGGCGTTTGACCCTAAACCCCCTCGTTCACATCAACTGGATTGGCTGGTTGATGTTCGCGTTGATCGGCTTTGGTATCCTCGGCTCTGCCCCCATTTCGCCCTACCGGATGCCGCGTGAAAATCGACGGTGGCGGTGGTTTGCGGCAGTGGCGGCGGGTCCGGTCACCAACTTGATCATCGCCTGCGTGTTTGCCCTCATTATACGTCTGATGGGGTTGGATACGTTATTCGGGTTGCCAGATATTTTGAGGACGATCCTGTTGGCAATCGTCCAGTTCAATCTCCTGCTATTTTTCTTCAATTTGCTGCCCCTGTTCCCGATTGATGGCTGGCATCTGGTCTATTCGTTGCTGCCACCGACATTGGCAGTGGAGTGGGATAAACAGAAAAGCGTGACCCAGATCATCTTTTTTGGATTGCTGCTCTTGTCGTTTGTTCCCCTGCCGGGCATCCCCAATTTGTTCAGCATTTTAGTGGGTGAACCCACCTCACGGGTATTTTTGTTCCTGTTGGGCTTGGGGTAGCGCTGGTCATGATTCGGCGTATAGGGTACCGGATGGGGCAAGGGCTGCGGGCGACGTTTGCCTTTGCCCGCCCATTAGACAACGCGCTGGCGGCGGCAACCTTGTCTGCCGCCCAACTCGCGCTGTTTCAACGCTTACGCCGTGCCGAGCAATTGCATAGTCTCGCGGTATTGCGGGCGATCAGCGCGCAAACGGCGACGGTGCCTTCCGATTTGGCGGTTGCGGCGCTGCTGCATGATGTCGGCAAAGTCTGTTATCCGGTAACGGTGGTGCAAAAAACTTTTGCCGTCCTCCTGCGCACGCTTGCCCCCGCCCGTTACTTGCAATTGAGCAAAGGCGACCCCAAATCGCCTTTGGCGCGCCCCTTTGTGGTCTACGAGCGACACGCGGCATGGGGCGCAGAACTCGCACAGGCGGCAGGCGTCAGCACGACCAGCGAATGGCTGATCGCCCATCATCAAGAGGTTGCCAACCGCTGGCAGGGGCATCCCGCCCATGCTTTATTGGTGCGCTTGCAAGCGGCGGATGATACCAATTGACGCAACCAGACATGCTCTGCATCGTCGGTTGTATCGACTATTTTTGTGAAGGAGCAGGTCAAAATGCAAACGATTAATGTCGCCATCATCGGATTAAAGCGGATCGGCGGATCGGTGGGGCTAGCGTTGCAAAAATACAACAAGAGCAAAGAAGCACGACAGCGTTTTGTGATCACCGGCTATGACCCAGATGAGCGCGAGGCGCAAAAAGCGCGCACCAACGGCGCGGTTGACAACACCAGCCGCAGTTTAGCCGCTGCCCTGCGCGATAAAGAATTGGTCGTCATGGCGCTGTCGTTTCATGAAGTCGAGGCGGCGTATCAATTAGCAGCGCAAGACTTACGCAAGGGGACGGTCGTCCTTGATTTTTCGCCCTACAAGCAACCGTCGGTCGATTGGGCGGAGAAACTTTTCCCGAAAGAGACCTTTCTCGTCGGCATGACGCCTATCGTCAATGCGCGCTATCTCTTCGACGGGTTGGATACGCTGGAACACGCCGTCGATGATTATTTTTCCGGCGGCACGATCTTGCTGTCGCCCAATGCTGGATGCGATAAAGATGCCGTGCAGTTGGCGTCGGATTTCGCCCAAATCCTCGGTGCGTCGGTACGCTTTACCGATCCTGTTGAACACGACTCATGGGCGGTCTTGATGGAGGCGCTGCCGGCAGCCATCAGTTTGGCGGTCTTTAACACCATCCGTCATCAAGAACACTGGGATGATGTGCGGCGGGTGGGCAATCCCGCCTTTGGGCAGTTGACGCACCATCTCTTGGAAATGCACCCCGATGCCTTGCGCGATTTGCTGCTGCGTGACCGCGAACGTGTCGCGCGCCAACTCGACGGCGTGATCGATGCCTTGACGACGTTGCGCACCCTGTTGCTGGAAAACGACCGCGATGCCCTTGAAGCACTGTTGATCGATACCAATGATGATTACCTGCAATGGCTAGGACAACGCCGCAGTGGCGATTGGGACGGGCGCAAAACGGTCGAGCGCGAATCCAATTCGACAACGCTTATGAACGGTTTGTTTGGCAGCGCCCTCACCAAGCGCTTGAAACGCGGGCAAAGCGGCGACGACTAGGGAGGAGAGGGATTAGGGGTTGGGGGGTAGGGCTTACGCATGAAACGGATGAAACCTGTCAGACGGATGATAACAGGTCAGGATGGGTATGTGGGGGCATGATAGTTCATGCCCCTACCGAGGATAAACCCATTGTGTGTTTTTGTGACCCTTTGTGAATATCGAGTACCCTCTCGTGCGTTGACCCTGGGGTTGGGGGGTAGCCTGTCACCCATGCACATAGGCGCTATCCTGAGGCGCGCATAGCCCTTCTTGCTTTTCCCTAATCCCCACCTCCTCTGCCCTAACCCCCAACCCCTTTAATCTGTTGTATACTTTAAGTTATCCTGTGTTGATCGTTATACTCTAATTTCAACACACTCTTGCGCGAGCCGGTCATGGGAAAATTGATAATGTTGACGGGACAAGACCCCAAAGCGATTCAACAACAGTACGAAACAACGAGTTACCTGAAAATTATGCAAGATACCCATGATCTTTATACGGTTCCTAATGTGAGCTTCCCCGAATGGGTTTTAGATCGGTGTGATTTTAAGGGGCAAGAACGAGTCTTGGATGTGGGGGCGGGGTCGGGACGATATTATAACGCCATCCAGACGCGCTTTCCAAACATTCAATATCACGCCCTCGATTTGTTCAGCAATATGCTAAAAGTCAATCACGCCGAACGCCGGATCGTCGCGGATGCCGTGCGTTTGCCGTTTGCCGACGCGAGTTTTGATACGGTGATGGCAAACCATATGCTGTATCACTTGACCGATGTGGAAGTGGGTCTTACGGAAATGCGACGGGTATTGAAGCCCGATGGTGTCTTGATTGCCGCCACCAACAGCGCGTTTTCGATGCCGCAATTTTCGGAATTGATGCGGCGGGGCATTTTGCTGCTCAGCAAACCCGGCACCCGTATGACGCAACTGCCCCCTGCGCCTCAAACCACTTTTGCACTCGAAAACGGCTCCGTGCAGATGGCGCGGCATTTTTACGCTGTCGTGCGCCACGATCTGCCGGGCGAATTGGTCTTCCCAGAACCAGAGCCAGCGCTCAATTATTTGCAGACATGGCGTTCGATGCGCGAACCCCAACTGCCGCCGGAAGTGTTATGGGATGATTTGATGCTGGTCATCCATGATCAGATCAACCGGATCATCCGCCACTTTGGGCATTTATCGGTCGAAAAAATCAGCGGCGTCTTGATCGGCACCCATAGCGGTGGTTTTATCCGCCAATACGAAGAGCTTCGTGGCAAGTTCCACGCCTAAAAACAAACGATCATTGCCCTTTTTATTCCGGCGTTTGGTCGCGTTTCCAGCGTTCCAATGCCGACCGCGCCGCAGGGGTATCGATGTGGATCAGTTTTTCGGCGGCATAATCACTGACGCGGCTATCGCCTGACCAGTGTTTGCGCTTGCTGACGAGCTGCGTCTCCCAATAAACGGCGGCATGATCGAGCGCATCGGCGGTGGCAATCGCGATCAGAGCGTCGGCGGCACCGTCGCATACCCGTTTGCGATAGGTGGGCATGTGGTCTTTGTCCTCTAGCTTGCCCACCAGTTTTTCGACCGCCAGCGGGCTGCCGATTTCGCCCAAGACCCATGTGGTGCGCACCCGCACATCGACATCGCCGGCATCCAACAATTGCAGCAGCGCGGGCACCGCGATAGTGCCCAGCGCCACGATCTTCGGTCCGGTATTAAAGCGGACACTGCGATCCGCGTGGCTCATGGCGCGCACCAGCGGCTCTAAGCCCACGTCCCCCATGTTGCCAAGCGCATCAACCGCCACTTTCCGCACCTCGGAGGTAAACCGTTGATCTGGCGAACTAGGGAACAAGATGCTCTCGATCAGCGGGATGCTATCGGGTGTGTTGAGCTTGCGCAACATGCGAATAGCGGCATTGCGGGTCTCGCTTTGGCGGCTGTGCAGCGATTCCGCAAGCGATCCGGTCGTCACGGGTGTGCGTTGATCGCGCACCGCTTGCAAGCCTTCGGCAAGGTCATCCCACGGACGATTTGAAGTGGTGAAATCAAGATGCTGCAAGCGCTCTAGGCGCGGGTGGAACTCGGTCTTTTTGCGCAAGATCGGGATCACTGGAATGTTGGCACCCAACGCGAACGCCCATTCATATGTGACATAGCGCGACTCGAAAGCGTTTGGCGTCATGATCAAAACCAGCGCGAATGACCCCCGCAAAGCGTCCTCAATATCCGTGCGCCAATCATCACCAGCCGGGGTTAATTCGTCGATCCAAACGGGGAGTTTGCGCCGCTCCAATTCGTGTTTGACGTTCTGGGCGAAATCAAGATCATCATGGGAATACGAAATGAATACGTGCATCTCATTTTTTCCTATCGCTGGCTTGGGTTAACATCCTCACAGGATTGTACATGGATTGGCAAAACTACAGAATGACGAATGCGCAAGATGAAACGAGTTCCCCCAAACTTTGGGGGCGTCCTGCCGTTGTCTTGCTGGCTTGAGGCGTTGAAATATTGCCGCCCCGCCCATCCTCCGCTATAATCGAATCGAGATTTAATTAAATCTGGTCTCACCCACCCTTCTTGAGGATGATTTTCTTTTGGCACGCAAACCCGCCGACCAATCTGTCCATCGTGACGATATCATCGCCGCCGCCGCTGATGTGCTGCGCCGTCGTGGATACGAAACGACGACCATGAGCGACATCGCCGCCGAGGTCAAAATGACCGCCGCCAGCCTGTATCACCATTTTCGCAACAAAGACTCCCTCCTGTTGGCGGTCTTAGAATTGGGCTTGGAGCTGGCGATCAGCCGCATCGAGCCGATTGCTTGTAGCGATGCCCCCGCCGATGACAAGTTGCGCGACATGATCCGCCAACATATCGTGGGGGTATGCAACAATACCGCCGTCGGTGCTGCGATGGTCTTTGAGATTCGCACCCTGATGAACGCCAAAGCCCCCACCAAGAACGCCACCCCCGAAGCCATCGCCAGCTATCATGAATTTGTCGATCAACGGGCAGCTTTTTTTGTGCGTCGCGATCACTTCGAGGAGTTATTCCGGCGGGTGGTGCAAAGCGGCATGGAAGCGGACGTATTTCGGGCGGTGGATGTGCCGATCTTCGTCAAGACCTTGTTGGGGGCGAACAACTGGGTGGGGGTATGGTATCGCCCTGATGGGCGGTTGAATGGGGAGGCGATTGCTGAACTGATCGAGGATTATTTCTTGATCAGCCTCTTAAAAAAAGTGTTGATCGACCACAAATAGCTATCCTATAGAAGCTAAAAGGAACCCTAGAAATGAAGTTATTAGAAGGCAAGGTCGCCATCATCACGGGTAGCGGGCGTGGGATTGGGGCAGCAGCGGCAAAATTGTTCGCGGCGCATGGGGCACATGTCATGGTCAGCGATATTGACCCCGTGCCTGCCAACGAGACCGTCGAAGCCATCATCGCGTTGGGCGGTTCGGCAAGCATGGTCGCGGCGGATGTGACCAAAGACGGTGACATTGAAGAGTTGATCGGGCAGACCGTCAACACCTTTGGCGGCATCGACATCTTGATCAACAATGCCGGCTATACGTGGGACGGCATGATCCACAAGATGACTGATCCCCAGTGGGAGGCGATGCTGGCGATTCATCTGACCGCCCCGTTCAAGATCATCCGTGCGGCGATCCCGTACATGCGCGAAGTCGCCAAAGCCGAAATCGACGCGGACGGCACGGCAAAAGCCCGCAAGATCGTCAACATCAGCAGCACCACCGGCACGCGCGGCAATATCGGGCAGGTCAATTATTCGGCGGCGAAGTCGGGCGTGATCGGCATGAGCAAGACGCTCGCCAAAGAATGGGGCGCGTTCAATATTCAAGTGAATGCCGTCGCTTTCGGCTTCATCGATACCCGTCTGACGCAATCCGACGCCGAAGGTGACTTCACCGAACGCGAAGGTCAAAAGGTCAAGCTGGGGATGCCCGACAAAGTGCGTGACAGCATCTTCAGCCAAATCCCGATGCGCCGCCCCGGCACCTCGGAAGAAGCGGCAGGGGCATTGTTGTTTTTTGCCAGCCCGCTCTCGAATTATGTCAGCGGTCAAGTGTTGGAGATCGCCGGCGGGTGGTAATGCCGTCGGGATGCGCTCTTTCTGTTTATTTTTTGAGTCCTTTTGGAGAATTTTGGCATGATTTCATTGAGTCCGTCGGAAGATCAGCAGCAGCTTATTGATGTGATGCGGCGCTTCGCCGTGAACGACCTGCAACCCGCCGCCCACGAATCGGATGAGCATGAGCGGGTCGCCGCTAACCTCATCACCACTGGTTGGGAACTGGGTTTGGTGCCCACCGCCATCCCCGAAGACTTCGGCGGTTTGGGCGAACTGAGCGCCGTCACGGGCGCGTTGGCGCTGGAAGAACTCGCTTATGGCGATCTCTCGGCAGCGCTCCAAATCATGACCCCGGCATTGTTCGCCTTCCCCGTGATCCTCTATGGCACGGCAGAACAACGGGAGCAGCATCTCCCCGCGTTCATGGAAGCGACGGCACCCGCCCGCACCGCTGCGTGGCTCGAACCGGGCGTCTTTTTTGACCCCAATCACTTAAAGACGACGGCAACGATTACGGGCGAGACGGTCACGATCACCGGTGAAAAGGCGTATGTGCCGCTGGGCGCGACGGCGGAACACCTGCTGGTCTATGCCCGCAACAGCGAGTCGGGCGAGACCGAAGCGTATATGGTGGCGACGGCTACCGCCGGCGTCGGCATCGGCGCGCGCGAAAAACTCATGGGCGTGCGTGCCTTGCCCACCTATCGCATCACTTTCAATGATGTGCAAGTCGGCGTCGCCAACAAACTCGGCGGGACGGTCGGCTGTGATGCTCACGTCCTGCTCAATCGCGCGCGCGTGGCGCTGGCGGCGATGGCAGTAGGGGTATCGCGTGCCGCCTTTGAATACGCCCGCGATTACGCTAAACAGCGCGTCCAGTTTGGCGTGCCTATCGCCCAAAAACAGGCGATTGCCTTCATGCTGGCGGAAATGGCTATCGAAGTGGATTCGGCGCGCTTGCTGGTGTGGGAAGCGGCGGCAAAATTAGACACCCTCGACGGGGACACCACCCGCGAAGCCTATCTCGCCTCGCAGTATGCCAACAAAGCCTCAATGTTCGTGACCGACAGCGCTGTGCAAACACTGGGCGGTTATGGCTTCATCCGTGAGTATCCGGTCGAACGGTTGCTGCGCAATGTGCGCGGTTTTGGCACCTTCGACGGTCTCGCGATCTTGTAGGCGGGGCGGGATGACGACACGAGATCACTTGATCGCAACCCCCTTTGCCGGCTGCCCGCCGGAGATCGGTCGGGCGTTGTGGGCGCTGCAAGAGACGCGCAAACGCACGCTGGCGATTTTGCAAGAAATTAAAGAGGTCGGGGCGGCAATACTGGTCGATTGGCGCAGCCCACACGAACGCCACAGCCTTGGTACCCTGCTCTATCACCTTGCGGCGGTGGAGGCAGATTGGCTCTATGTCGAAGTGTTGGAGATCGATTTCCCGCCGGAAATGCAGGTGTGGTTTCCCTTTGATATGCGTGATACCGATGGTCTGTTGACCACCGTGACCAAGCAAAGCCTCGGTCTGCATTTGCAACGCTTGGCGGCTGTGCGTGAAGCGCTGCTAGCGACCTTTAGCGCCATGCCCGCCGCTGATTTTGCGCGTCCGCGCGCCCTGCCCCGCTACGACGTGACCCCCGAATGGGTGGTCTTCCATTTGACCCAACACGAGGCGGAACATCGTACCGAGATCGCCTCTTTGCACAACCGCTTCAAGACCGAAAAATTTCAGACGACAGGGGAATAAGTGACGATGACGATTAATTTTGAAATTCCGGAAAATATCCTCCAACAGACCGAGATGGCGAAGATGGTGGCGGAATACGCTATGCGTCCGGTCAGCCGTGAATTAGACGAGAACGAACATACCCGCCCGACCGCTTTTGTCGAGCAGATGTGGCCCTTCATGCGCGATATGCAGAAGCGCAGTCTCGAAAAAATGATGGCAGCCACCGAGGGCAGCAAGAAGCGCGAAGGGCAAGGCACCGCCAATTTACGCTTGATGCTGATGGTGGAAACCTTGTCGTGGGGCGACGCGGGCATTTATCTGTGCTTGCCCGGTGGCGCACTGGGCGGTGCCGCCATTGAAGCGGTGGGCACCAAAGAGCAGAAGCTCAAATACTTGGGGCGCTTTGCCGAAGGCGATCAAGCGGCATGGGGCGCAATGGCGATGACCGAACCGGGTGCCGGGTCAGACACCTCCTCGATCCAGACGACCGCCGTCTTTGATGACGAAACGCAAGAATGGATTTTGAACGGCGAGAAAATCTTCTGCACCAACGGCAAGCTGGCGTTGGAAGAATCGGACGGCTTGGTGGTGGTGTGGGCGACGATTGACCGCGACGCTGGACGCGCGGGAATGCGCCCCTTCATCGTCGAAGCGGGTACGGCGGGCGTCAAAGTGACCAAGACCGAGATCAAGCATGGCATCCGTGCCAGTGACACCGCCGCCATCGTCTTTGAGAACGCCCGCATTCCAGCGGACGCGATCTTGGGCAGCCCAGAAGTACAGCGCGGCGAAGGATCGGGCGGCTTCAAGGGCGCAATGGCGACCTTTGACGCCACCCGTCCGCTCGTGGCTGCCAGTGCGTTAGGCATTGGGCGCGCCTCGCTCGAATTTTTGGTGGCGAAGCTGAAAGAAAATGGCGTCGAAATCCCCTATGGTGTGCCCTATCACAAACTGACCGCCATTCAGCGCGATGTGTTGGAGATGGAAGCCGACTTGCGGGCGTGTTATCTGCTGACCTTACGCTCGATTGTCATGCTGGATCAAGGGCTGCAAAACAGCCTTGAGGCGTCGATGGCAAAAGCGAAGGCGGGCAAGGTGGTGACGCGCATCGGGCAGAAGGCAGTCGAACTCTTGGGCGCGTCCGGCTATAGCCGCGATTGGCTGGCGGAAAATGGATGCGCGATGCCAAGATCAATGACTTGTACGAGGGCACGGGGCAGATCAATACCTTGATCGTGGCACGCCGTGTATTGGGGTATACCAGCCGCGAATTGCAGTAGGGCAGGAGTTGGGGGGATTGCGAATGAAAACAACGCCGTAATTGCTCAGGTACCCCTCACCCCGTCCGAGCGCGCTCGGCACCCCCTCTCCCACAAACAGGAGAGGGGGAGAAAAGCCTTAGAAAGTCCCTCTCCCCTTGTGGGAGATAGGGCTTACGCATGAAACCTGTCAGACGTATGATAACGGGTCAGGATGGGCATGTAGGGGCATGATATATCATGCCCCTACCGAGGATAAACCCATTGTGTGTTTTTGTGACCCTTTGTGAATATCGAGTACCCCTCTCGTGCGTTGACCCTGTTGTGGGAGAGGGATTTAGGGTGAGGGCTGAGCAGCTACACAACGCCGTTGTAGGGACGCGCAACGGGATTCTGTTGAAAAAGGGTTTGAATCGGCGAGCAACCCAATGTGGTCTCGG
>JBBRTY010000119.1:0-12758 GCA_038248285.1 Aggregatilineales bacterium | reverse complement strand
GGCGCGGCGACTCTTGGGGTTGGGGATTTTTCCACGAGCGCCTAATCCGCCCCTACATTTACGTTGATGAGACGATAGGGGTTGGCAACAAAAAACAAACCCGCCCTATTGTGGTTAGGTGCTCGCAACGGAGATCGTTGTAGGGGCGGATTAGGCGCTTGTCAAATGTTATCAACTCACATTGTCCCCGCGCCGAATATCCGCCCTTTGAAACCCCACATTTCCCCCGGTATCATGACGAGCATATTTTGCACTAAAGTGAAATGCACCTATCCAGCAATCCCGCAAGACTGTTAGCATCTGGCAAGCACGCTTTTGAGAACCTAATCCCCATTTGCGGTGTATCACAGGTATGAAGCGTTACGCCCGGCGCAACGCTTCGTACCTCACTTTTGGGTGTTGTCCGCTCGGTGGTATTGCTGCGAACACCGCCCCCAAACGAAAGGGCGGATGATGCCCCCCAAATCGAAACTCTGGGTTTTACTCATCGGTCTATGCTTGCTGGTCGCTCATGGGGTCTCTGCTCAAGATGGGAGCCAAGCGGCGGATCATTCGACGGGCAGCTTTGCCATGTTTACGTTATTGATGGAACCGTCCGCCACCCCTCCTGACGACGATGCGACCGAGGAAGCCACCCCACTGCTTGAACGTACTTATGGTTTGTATGTCCCTACTTCCTATCGATCTGCCATACCCGCGCCGTTGATTATCGCCTTGCATGGACGGTTTTCGTCGGCACAGGCGTACCACGCGATCAGTGATTTGGATGCGTTGGCGGAGGCGCGCGGGGCAGTGGTCGTTTATCCCGAAACAGCCGGTATTTTCTGGAATGATGGCGGGCACAACGCCCTCCAGCGTCGTGAAACCCCGTCTGATGACTCTGCGTTTATCGGCGCAGTGGTGCGTACAGTGCGCGCTCAGTACACCCTCGATATGGGGCAATTGTTTTTGGTGGGATACGACAATGGCGGTTTGATGGCATATCGCCTCGCGTGCGAAGGCGTCTCCCCCTTTGCGGGGGTCGCGGTTGTCAGCGCCTTGATGTTTAATTTTCACCTGAATGCGTGCCCCCAAACCGACCGCCTGCCCGTGTCGATGCTGATCATTCATGGGGATCATGACCCGATGTATCCGACCGCCGGCGGCACTCTTGAAGGCTATACCGGATTGTCGCCTTTGTTGGTGCCGACTCGGTTGAGCTTAACCAGCACGCTTGATTATTGGCGCGATCACAGCCAGTGTGGGCAAGTGCTGACCGAAAGCCTCGATAACGTCCGGCTTTACGCAGATTGTGCCGAGGGAGCGCGGGTTGCTACCTATGCAGTCCTCGGCGGCGGGCATGACTGGTTCCATACGGGTGCTTATTATCAACTGAATCGGCATGGGATCAGCGCGACCAGATTGATGGATAGTTTTTTCTTTCCCGATCCCACGACCGATGATCCCGCTGCTTTTGCCATCACCCAAGAAGACCCTGCGCCTGATGCGCCGCGCGGGGCATTGTTGTATATCCCGCCGTCTTACGACCCCGCCGTGCCTATTCCAGTCGTCATTGCGCTGCATGGACGCCCCAGCAGCGCCAGCAGCATGGCTGCCATCACTGATTTGAACACAGTGGCAAAACGAGAAGGTTTTATGGTCGTCTATCCCGAAGGCTTGAACAACGAGTGGAATTCGATTGGCGACCTGATGGGCGCGCCCGATACCCCGCAAGATGATGTGAACTTCCTCAAGATGCTGATGGATGATCTCGCCATTGATGTGACTATCGATCCAGAGCGGCTTTATATCACTGGGTTCAGCAACGGCGGCTTTATGACGATGCGGATGGCGTGTTCGGGGGCGGATCGCTTTGCCGCCTTTGCGCCCTTGGGGTCAACATTTTATTTCTTTCTGGATGATGTTTGCCAAGATAGCCCGTCGATCCCGATGTTGTTGATGCACGGCAGCGCGGATCGCAGCATTCCCTTTGAAGGGGTGGTGCAGTCCGATAGCACGGGTAGACGTGTTCAAATGACCTTAGGGGTGTTAGATAGTGTGGCTTATTGGGCAGAACACAATCAGTGCGATACCAACGCGGCACGCAGCGAAATCCCCGAAAGCGGACGGTCCCCAGGGACGCGGGTGGTGCGCTTTGATTTTAGCGGCTGCACTGATGGCGCAGATATTCGCTTTTATCTGGTGGTAGGTGCCGGACACAATTGGTCAGGGGTGCTGGGGATTATGGACGAGGCGATCTTTGGCTTGGTCAATATGGACATCAACGCCAGCGAAGAAATTTGGGCGTTCTTCAAAGAGCATACGTTGGGCGAACGCGATTGAGCAGGCTGGTGAAAAATCGCATGATCCCAAGCCGTCGCTTGGGATCATGCGTAGCGAGTACCTGTCCCTACACATACGGTTCTGGCACCGCGATGACGGTGCGTTTGCCATCTTCTTTTTCGACATAACGCCCCACTGGACGTACCGAGTCGTGCGGGAAGATCAAGAGGGCTTGATTGTCCAACGCCCACGATTGATAGATGCGCTTGGTTTCCAGCGTGACCAATGGCTCGACATCATAACCGGTCATCCAGCCCAAGCGCTCGAAGTGAATGGCATAGCTGGCGAGGTCACATACAAACATGACGGATTGCCCGCCGTTTTCAAGGATGATGCTCATGTGACCGGGCGTGTGCCCCGGTGTGACCACCCCGCGAATGCCTGACCCGAAATCAGTATCGCCATCCAACAAACGCAGCCGTCCGGTTTCTTTGAGAACGGCGAAATTTTCCACCAAATAGGTCGCGCGGGTACGTTCATTGGCATGGGTGGCGTCGTGATATTCGCGCGCTTGCACCACGTACTCGGCATTGGGGAAGGTGGCTTGCAGTTGGTTGTCGGCGTCAATGAAGGTGTTGCCGCCACAATGGTCGGCATGTAAATGGGTATTGATGACCAAATGGATATCGGTGGGGGTCAAGGCGACGCGCGCCAATCCTGCCATCAACCCACCGGCATTGCGCTCCATAAACATATAGCCCCGTTGTTTTTCAGGGATTTTTGTGCCATAGCCTGTGTCGATGAGGATATTACGGTCTTTGGTCTGCACCAACAGATTATGATGCGTCATCGGCACGCGGTTTTCGGCATCGGGGGGCAGTAGGTCGCGCCATAAGGCACGCGGCACCAGCCCAAACGCGCCGCCCGCATCGACTAAGATACGACAATCATTGATGAGGTGCAGACGAAGATCACCTACCTGGATCATAAATTTTGCCTTTGGGATTCGGAAATCCATGTTTGAAATTGCGCGACCAGTTCTGCCCGTTGAGACTCTGGAAGGAAGGCGGCTTCGGCTGCCATGATGATGTGTCGCCCGATGTCGTCCGCTGTGAAATTGAGATGGTGCATAGCGGCGGCGTATTCATCGCTGAGCGTGATGTCGGAGATCAGCGGGTCGTCGGTGTTGAGGGTGGTGCGCACGCCGGCTTGATAGAGATCGCGCAGGGGATGCTGAGCATAAGTGCTAACGGCTCCGCTGTCGATATTGCTGGTGGGGCAAACTTCCAACGTCACGCCGTGTTCGATGAGCATGGCGATGACACGCGGGTCTTCGTGCGCACGAACCCCATGCCCGATGCGGGTAGCGCCCAAGGCTTGGATCGCCTCGGCGACACTATCAGCACCCAACCACTCGCCCGCGTGGACGGTGATCCCCAAGCCTTCCGCTTTGGCGTGTTCAAAGATGCGGGCGAACGGTTGCGCCGAAAACCCCGCTTCTTGCCCGGCAAGATCGATACCCACAACGCCGCGATCTTTGAAATTGAGGGCTGCTTTTAAGACTTCTTCCCCAATATCGGTACTTTCGTGGCGGTTCATCGATAAAATCAGATTGCAGCGAATATTATATTGACTGCTCGCCGCACTAGCGGCTTCGCAGACCCAGTCCACGACTTCATCATAGGCACAGTGCATGAGGTTATTGAGCGCTTGGGGGGTGAAGCGTAGTTCCATGTAACGCACATTGTCGGCAGCAGCGTCGGCGATGACTTCGCGCGTGACCCGCTGAATAATAGTCTTAGATCGATAAAACTGTCGCAAAACCTGAAATTTACCCAAAAATTGCTGCCAACTGCGCGGTTCATCGGGCATCATTTGGACGAATGGACGCAGTTCATCAATACTGAAGCTCGGCAACGTTAACCCATTTTCGATAGCAATGGCGACCAGTGTTTTAAGGCGTAATGATCCCTCAAGATGGCGATGCAACTCGATCTTGGGTAATTTTGTTACGGATTGTAATAAGACATTGGTCAAGGGAATCCCTCTTTTCGACCTTTTAGTGCATGGGTGGTGAACTATGATAGTTTATTTTAGACGGATTAGTCGCGCTCTGCCAGAAGCCAACTCCAATAACGCCATGTGATGATGAGCGCCAGCGTAATTGCCAGTGCCGGCAAACCTTCTAAGGATAAAACACGGATGAGTTCGAGGGCAGGGGGCGACACAAAACCAGCGGGACGTAATAAGAAAAATGCCTGAAAAGCGACACTGATCAACATCAAGGCGGCAGCGATAAATAACCCTAGGTAGTAGGGTTTGGCGCGCGTAGCAATGCCAAATCGTCGGCTTAGCAAACCCATGATCAAAAATGCAAAACTAATGGAAAGTGGGGCGATTAAGGCGGCGAACGCGATCATCAGACCCCTCCGCTTAGGGCTGCGGTTGATCTCGCCCGACCGTCATACGTCGGTAGAGGAAGGCGCATAAGGCAAAAAGAAGGAACCCTGCTGTTGCTGACAAGAGGGTGCCGAAGGAGTTATCCATCAACTGGAGGCGGGTTTGGCGAACGGCATTGGCACCGAAGAGCATGGCAACCACGATGAACGCTTGGAAAAAGGTGCGTTCTTTGGAAAAACGCTCATAAAAACGCGCGATCAACAGCATAATCATCAGAAATGCTGCCAATAAAAACCATGTGTAGAGGGTGAGCAGTTGGCTGAAGGCGGACTCGTTCATGAGCGCTGCGCCCTGCCCATGACATCGATCACTTTTTTGATGACTTGGGCGCGAAAATCGCGATCCGCACATGCCGCGACAAAGGCTGCTACTTCTTGACGACGGTCGGGGGTATCGGTCAAGCAGTAGAGACGGGTTAGCCCTGCCGCGCGCGATTCTAAGACCCCGGCATTCACCAAATCAGGCAAATTGGTTTCCACTTCGTGGGCTTCTCTGCCCGTGACGCGCGCAATATTTTCGGCGGTATCGGCGGCATGAGGATTATTGTGAAAATACGTGACCACATCCCATTTCACGAAGGTATCTACTGTGGTTCGCACGAATTCGAAGTGCGTATTCGCATCGCTTCGATCACTCACGTTGCCTCTGTCCTTTGGTTCTCATGCAGGCTCCGCCTTCGGTTGGGATTTTGTCGGGGTGTCCTATGTTCACACCCCGACCATGCTGTTTTCCGAGTCGTTACGGCGTCAACTCATTCCTTGACACCGACCCGATCAAGCTTAAGGTGGCAATTTTTATACTTCTTGCCACTGCCACAATAACACGGGTCATTGCGCCCAATGGTGGCTTTGATACCGGTCTTACGCACGGGTTCCGGTTTCGTATCAGCGACCGCGCCGGGGCGGGTGGCTTGCACATTTTGCACGGGTGCCAGTGTGGTCGTGGCTTGTACGCGCCGCACTGAGGATACTTGGGGCGCATTCACTTGCACGCGGAAAATGTCGCGCCCGGCACGGATATTGATTTCATCTTGCAGCGCTTGCCACATGTCGAAGGCTTCGCGTTTGTACTCAACGAGCGGATCGCGTTGGGCGATGGCGACCAAGCCAATGCCTTCCCGCAGGACATCCAAATCGGTGAGGTGACGCCGCCAATAGAAATCAATGGCGTTCAGCATGACGATCCGCTCGGCACGGCGCATTGTTTCGGCACCCAAGTCTGTCGTTTTGCGATCATAAGCTTCCACGACACCTGTGCTGATGAGCTCTTCTAACTCATCAAGGTCGGCGCACTCTGCCATCGTGTCGGACGTAATCCGTTCTGGCACGGGGAATGCGGTGAATAATTTTTGATATAACACCGGTAAATCCCAAGTTTCGGGCGCGTCCTCGGCAGCGGCAAATTCGTCCACGACCGTCATTGATGCGCGGTCGATAATCTCCAAGAACTGCTCGCGCAAGGATTCCGCCATCAGGATTTCTTTGCGTTGCCGATAGATGACCTCGCGTTGTTTGTTGACCACATCATCATATTCCAGCACGCGCTTGCGGATATCAAAATTATAACCTTCAACGCGCGTTTGTGCTTGCCCAATAGAGCGTGTCACGATGCTGTGTTCGATGGGTTCGTTTTCGGGGATTTTTGCCCATTGCATCACCCCTTTTACGCGGTCGCCGCCAAAGCGCCGCATCAGGTCATCTTCGAGGCTCAGATAGAAACGGGAAACGCCGGGGTCGCCTTGACGACCGGAACGACCGCGTAACTGATTATCGATACGGCGTGCTTCGTGACGTTCGGTACCCAACACGAACAAGCCGCCCGCTTCAAGGACTTGCTTGCGCGCGGGTTCCAGCTCTTTGGCGATATCGGCGACCATCGCCTTGAATTCGTCATTGGAAACTTGCGTGACATCTTTGCCATCTTTACGGAGACGTTCGCGGGCGATGCCTTCGGGATTGCCCCCCAACAGAATATCGACACCACGACCCGCCATGTTGGTGGCAATCGTGACGACGCCGAGGCGTCCGGCTTGGGCGATGATTTCGGCTTCACGCTCGTGCTGCTTGGCGTTCAAGACCTCATGTTTGATCTTGGCTTTGGTCAGCGCCTTGCTTAAGCGTTCGCTGGTTTCGATGGCAACGGTACCGACCAACACGGGCTGCATCGTCTCTTGCCGTTGTTTGATCTCTTCGACGATGGCGTTGAACTTGGCTTCTTCGTTCGCGAAGATCAAATCTTCGTAATCGAGGCGTACCAGCGGGCGGTGGGGCGGGATGGCGACGACTTCGAGGTTGTAGATTTTCTCGAATTCTTCCGATTCGGTCATGGCGGTACCAGTCATGCCCGCCAACTTCTTGTACATGCGGAAGAAGTTTTGGAAGGTGATGGTGGCGAGGGTGAGGTTTTCGCGGCGGATTTCGACGCCTTCTTTGGCTTCAATCGCTTGGTGCAAGCCTTCGGAGAAGCGCCGACCGTACATCAGGCGTCCGGTAAATTCGTCCACGATCACAACTTGCCCATCTTGGACGATGTATTCTTTGTCCAGATGATAGAGGGCATAAGCGCGCAAAACGTTATCGAGATAGGGCACCATGTCAGCATTGTCGGCATGATACAGTTGTTCGATGCCTAGCGCCCGTTCGACCTTTTCGACGCCGGCGTCGGTCAGGAAAGAGACGCGATCTTTGATATCGATCACGAAATCGCCATCCGGCTCACCCTCTTCATCCTCAACACTTTCGTCGCTGCTGCGTTTGAGCGAGCGCACAATCGAGGTGAAGCGACGATACAAGTCGGACGGTTCATCGGCTTGACCGCTGATGATGAGCGGGGTACGAGCTTCGTCGATGAGGATGTTATCGACTTCATCGACGATAGCGTAGTTCAAGGTGATGCGCTGTGCCATCTGCGAAATATCCGCCACCATGTTGTCGCGCAGATAATCGAAGCCGTATTCGTTGTTGGTGCCATAGGTGACATCGGCTTGATAGGCTTCACGACGGGTGACGGGGCGCAAATTTTGGAAGCGGGCGTCGTCCGACGGATAATCGGGATCGTACAGATACGAACCGCCGTTGGGGTCGCCCCCCATGTTTTGGATGACGCCGACCGTCAAGCCCAAGAAGATGTAAATGGGTCCCATCGTCTGCACGCCGACTTTGCTCAAATAGTCGTTGGGAGTGACGAGATGCGCGCCTTTTCCTTCGAGCGCATTGAGATAGAGCGGCAGGGTAGCGACGAGGGTCTTGCCTTCACCGGTTTTCATTTCGGCGATTCTGCCTTCGTGCAGAACAATGCCGCCGATCATTTGCTCGTCATAGTGCCGCAGACCGATGGTGCGCAGAGACGCTTCGCGCACGACGGCGAAGGCTTCGGGCATAAGGGTGTCGAGTGTTTCGCCAGCGGCGAGACGCTCCCGAAAGGTGTCGGTCTTCGCGCGAAGATCGGCGTCAGAAAGCCGTTTAAGTTCTGGCTCAAAAATGTTGATGCGTTCGACGATTTCGCGATAGCCTTTGATGGCACGCGCGGCGGGATCGCCTAAAACTGACTTGACGAGATTCTTGAACATGCTCGCCTCTACCTATAAGGAACACGATACAGAATTGAAACGCCGATTATAACACGCCTCTATATACACGGCGTTAGATCGCTTGGCGCACTCGTGACTAAAATGAGGCGCTGTTTCCCGCCGAAAATAGCCATGTGCCCAGATAGTGTTATTATAAATCCTCATCCGCAGTACCCCTAGAAGTGCAATTGCATATTGGGCAAAGCGCTGGGTGGGGACATAGATCACAAAAGGAAAGCATACATAACCCATGAAATATCGAAAGATGGGACGCACCGGCTTAAAAGTGAGCGCCTTGTGTTTGGGGGTGATGACCTTTGGATGGAGTACCGAAACTGACGAGGCACATCGTATTTTGGATGCGGCAGTCGCCGCCGGCATTAATTTTATAGATACGGCGGATATCTATTCGCGTTGGATTCCCGGCAATGTCGGGGGCGAGTCGGAGACTATCCTCGGTGGTTGGCTGAAGGGGCGTCCTCGCCATGAAGTCATCATCGCCACCAAGGTGAAGGGACGGATGGGCACAGGGGTCAACGATGAGGGCTTAAGCCGTGTGCATATCATTCAAGCCTGCGAGGATAGCCTGCGCCGTTTGGGGACGGAGTACATCGATCTGTATCAGGCGCACTCGCCTGACCCCGATACCCGTCTTGAAGAAACGCTCGAAGCTTTTAGTACGCTCGTGCAGCAGGGCAAAGTGCGTTATATCGGTGCCAGCAACTATACCGCCAGTTTGTTGATGAAAACGTTGTGGGTTAGCGACAAAAACGCTCTTGCCCGCTTCGATTGCCTACAACCGCATTACAGCCTCTTGCATCGCAAAGAGTATGAGCGCGAATTGGAATTCGTCTGCACGGATCAAGGCGTCGGCGTGATCCCTTACAGCCCATTGGCGGCGGGTTTTTTGACGGGCAAGTACACCCGCGAGCAACGCAGCCCCGACTCGACCCGGTTGGCAAGCGGCTTGATCAAGCGCTTGCAAGAGGATGACGCCGCGTATGCTGTCCTCGATACTGTGAAAGCCATTGCCGCCGCGCACGAAGTGCCGATGGCGCAGGTGGCGCTGGCGTGGTTGCTGGCACGTCCCGGCATGACCGCCCCGATCATCGGTGTGCGTACCCTCGCGCAACTCAATGAATTGGTGGGGGCGGCGGAGGTTAATTTGTCGGCAGATGAGATCAGTATTTTAGACGATGCCTCTGGGCAGTTGCTCAGCTAAAAGGGTTTCGGTGAGTTTTAGCAGTTTGGCGTATTCGGTTTGGGCATTCAAGACCTTTGCCGCTGGGCGGGCTTGGGTGCGGGCGGTTTCGATTTGTCCGATGCTTACCCTTTTGGAACAGGTGACTCGCTGATGCGCTTATCGCGACTGGGATTTTTCTTCACGGCGTTCTTCATCGTTTTGATCACCGGCACCTATTTTTATCAAGTGCTGGCTATGCGTATCTTGCACCATGCGCTGATCACCGGGCTGATGGTTGCCTATGCGTTGTGGGCGGCGCGGCGGGGGGGATTGCCCCAGAGCCAGCTCACGGTGCCGATTTTGGGGGCAATCGGGCTGTGGCTGGTGACAGCATTGTTCAGTATTGACCCCCGCATCAGCCTCGAAAACGCTTGGTTTCCGGTCACGCACGCGACGATTACCCTATTTTTAATCGATCTGGTGCGGCGCGGGCGCGATAAACTGCTGGTCGAAGCGCAGTTTTTGCTGGCGGCGGTGGTCGTGATGTTCGCGCTGTTGCATTTAGGGTCATGGTATTTTGGGTGGGGGATCGCCCCCGCAACTTCGGTGGGGTGGGTGAGTGTCGGGCTGATCCCGCTGATCTCGTCAATGATTTACATGCCATTGGGGGTCAGCACATGGCTGGCGGCTTACACCGCGCCCTTGCTGATCCTCAGCGTTGGGCATGGGGTGGCGGCGCGGCGGCGTGATCTGCGGATCGCGTTATGGGGGTTGGCGCTAGGACTGCTGATCGCGCTGATCGCCACGTTTTCGCGCGGGGGGTTGGTGGCATTGGCGGCGGGCGGCAGCGCGTGGGTGGGGCTGTGGGGGCTGCGCGCCTTGTTGCGCGGTGTCGGACGATTGCGTTTGTTGCTGCCGGTGGTGGGCGTGATCGCCATCGCTGGCGCGGCGTTAGCGCTCGTGTTTGTCATTGGCTGGTCGGAGGGACGGGTTGCGGGCGATGCCCTGCGCTTTAATTTGTGGGCGGATGCCATCGAGATGATCGCCACCGACCCGATAACGGGCGTGGGACCGGGCATGTTTGGGCGGGCAGCCCGCGAAGCGCGTGAGCCGGAGGTGTACTACGATGATCGCTTGGGCACCGCCCACAATGCGTATTTGAACACTTTTGCCGAAACCGGTATTCTCGGAATCGCGCTGATGGGGGTGTTCGCGGTCGTGATCGGGCGCGCATGGTGGGGGCGCTGGCGTCGGCTCGATGCCGCTGGACAATCAGCGGCACGGGTGCGTCATGAAGTGGCATTGGCGGCGCTGATCGCTTTTGGGGCGCAAAGCATCTTTGATACCTTTGTGGTGGTGCCGCTGGCATTGTTGACCGGGGTGCTAGTGGTGCTGGTGGCGGTCGAGCCGGGCGATCTGGCGGAAAATCCGCCTAAACGCCAAAAGGGGATGGCACTGGCGCTGGCGGTGCTGATCGCCCTTTATGGGGTTGGGCAACTGGTATCTGATAGCCTGTATCGCCAATTTCGTGAAGCGCCCGATCTGGCAGCAGTCCAAGAGGTGCGGGCGCGTGACCCGTATCTAGGGTTGTATGCCTTGCAAGAGGCGACGCTGCTCGGTCAAGCGGCGCTTGATGGGGATGGGGATTTGAGCCGTGCCGATGCTGCCTATGCGCTGGCATTAGCGGGCGCGCCTTCGTGGGATACCGGTTGGATCAATCGGGCTGCGCTGGCAGAACAACGGGGGGATATTCCGGCGGCAGTGGGTTATCTCGAACGCGCCTATGCGATCAACCTCACCAATGGGGCGCGCTTTTTGGCGGCACAGGTGATGGAGCGTGCGGGCATGACCGATGAGGAGGCGATCATTCAGGGGTATATGACGATGGGTGGTCTGCCGTTATCAAGCTTTTGGCAGCAGACGCCTTTACGCCGTGCCACTGTGCTGCGCTTGATCGAGCAATGGCGAGTCACCGCCCCGGATAGCGCGTATCGCGCCGCCCGCGCTCACGCGCCGGAACAGCTAGACGCTATTTATACCGAGTCGCTGCCCCGTGCCGAGACTGAAATTTCTGCGATGTGGGTGGTGGGCGAACACGCGCTGACCGTCTTGAACGATGCCACGCTTGCCTTCATGTATTTTGACCGTGTTGCCACTCAGTTGCGCATCAATGGGGATGCCTATGCAGCGCGGGCACGGGCACGCAGCGCGCGTGATCCGGCTGATGCGCAGATTGAACGCGATCTGCTGCGGGCGGAATTGCTAGGCGTGATTTACGAGTCGCCCAATGCCATCCGCGCACAAATGACGACCGATGTGGCGCAGCAACGGGCGTTGTGGGCGAATGCTATCCCGCCACAAGTGATGAATCAAAATTTTGAAGGCGTCAGTTATGCCGGACGTGCGGGGGACTTGCGGATGTACGCGACCTTCCAGTTTCCCGGACGCGGGCGCTTGGCGATGGCGGCTTGGTATGCGCTGGCGGAAAGCTATCTGGATACCAATGAGCCAGACCGCGCCCGCAATGTCTACCGCGCTATCCTTGAAGTGTCGCCCGATGAAGAAGAAGCGGTGGCGCGCTGGGCGGCACTGGGCGCGCCGTAACTGTCGGCTGAGGATGGGCTGCGGGCACAGCCATGAACGGGTGGGGGGCGTGCCCGATCAAGCCACCCAGTATAGTTGGTGGTTTGATCTGCCCTTGACAAGCCGCAACCTGCCCTTTATACTTCTTCTCATCAATGGAGATGTGGTGTAGCGGTTAACACGCTGCCCTGTCAAGGCAGAGATCGCGGGTCCGAATCCCGTCATCTCCGATTATAATATATTCACAGTAAAATCAGATGAATATATCGAAGAGCTTCCCCAAGTCTTGGGGAAGCTCTTTTGTTTTGTTGGAGATCACCACGAACCCCCCAAAAAGAACCACCCCGATCACCTCCTTGTCGTAGACATACACTTGTTCCACCAAGCGCGAGATGATTTTTTGACGCCCTTCGTCGGGATTGTCCAGCCGTTGGCATTCCTCCCAAAGATCGCGGAAGTTGTAGATCAGGTACGCCGCTTCTTTGAACTCATTAAATTCAGTGAATCACAGATTTGATTATCCCCACCCCGTCTGACCTTCGGTCAGCGCCCCCTCCCCATTGGTCGCTTCGCTTGTATTTATTCACCTATCCATGTGCTTAGGCTCAAAATCCGTGATTTTGAGCCTAAGAAACACATAATGAACTATCTAGGACTGGGGCAAAATGCGGTCTGCACGGGTAGGTGAATAAATACTGCGAT
>JBBRTY010000118.1:0-12814 GCA_038248285.1 Aggregatilineales bacterium | reverse complement strand
CTATGCTGGTTTTTTCTTTTACTGCGCGATCTCATCACTCGGCGCAGTCACACCCCTATAGGATACTTTTTTTGGACTTGACTGATCCTATCATACCCGCCCCTAAGCGCCGGTCACACCGTTTGAAGCCTTGGCGCGTGATCGGGTGGGTGCTGGTGGTTGCCGCGTTTTGCGGACTGTTGGTTGTACAGGGCAAGGCGATGATCCTATTCTATGAACATGGACGGGCAGCGGTCGAATTCCCGTATACGCTCAATTATGGCGAGGGACCGTTGCTGGATCAAACTATGCGTTTGTTGCGGGGCGAACCGCTTTATGCCGCTGATGTGAGCCTCCCCCCCTACACGATTACCAACTACCCCCCACTCTATATTCTGCTACAAACGCCAATAGCGGCGTCTCAAGGGGCGGCATTATGGTATGGGCGGGCGATCACACTGGTGGCGACTCTCTGGTCGGCGCTCATGATTGCCGTAATTGTGGGGTCGGTCGGCAAAGATGCGCTGGCGGGGATCGCGGCGGGGCTGACTTTGCCCGCTATTCCTTACATTTTTCACTGGTCGGCATTGGCGCGGATTGATGGGCTGGCATTGGCGCTCAGTTTGACTGGGATTGCGTGTATTGCGCGTGGGTATCGGTCGTGGTGGGGTGTTTTGGGGGCGGTGGTTTTGCTGACCGCAGCGATCTATACCCGCCAAACTTATGCGCTGGCTGCACCGCTGGGGGTGTTTGTGTGGTTGTGGGCGCGCATGAATATATACCGAGCGCTGGTGTTTGCGGTGGGGGTGGGTGGGCTGGTGCTGGCGCTTTTCATCCTGATGTTGGTGGCGACGGAGGGCGGCTTTTTCACCCATTTGATCACCGCCAATGTCAATCCGTTGGATAGCACGATCCTCACGTTTTATGTGGATGAGATCACCGTTCATTTGCCGATTTTCCTCGTCGGTGGGGCATTGTGCTTGACGCTCGGGGCATTGGTGGCGCGTCCGGGCTGGTGGTTGATCGCCGCGTACAGCGTGGGGGCGCTGGGGTCGGCATTGACCATCGCGAAGGTGGGGTCGGATGTCAATTATTTGTGGGAATTTTCAGCCGCCTTGTGTTTATTGGCAGGGTTGTTGATCGCCAGTGCCAAACGGGTGCCGGTGCTTCGCGCGGGGTTGTTGGTGGCGCTGGCATTTCAAATCACGATGGTGACGACATTGTCCGAGAGCAAATACAATGGCATCATCACCGAACGGATTCAAAAACGAGACCAGATCGCGACTTTGGAAGCGTATCTGCGCACCCATCAAGGCGTGACCATCGCCGATGAATTTATGAGCGAGTTGGTCATATCGGGACAGCGCGTGCAACTCCAACCTTTTGAGTTCAGTCAACTGGCGCGGGATGGCGTGTGGGATGAGCGCCCGTTGTTGGCTGCCATGATGCGGGGGGATTACCAGCGCATCATGATCTATCAACCTTATCGCAATCCGTCTCTGCGCTTTGAACGCTGGACGCCCGAAATGCTGCGGGTGATCAACAGCGCTTTTCGCCCGATCTTGCAAACTGCCGAGACGACGATCTACGAGTATATCCCGCCCTAGCACCTCACGAGCCATCCGCTAAAAAGCGTAAGACGCGGGGGTTTACATAATCTGGGCGGTCGTAAATGGTGGCGTGCCCAGTGCCGGGTACGACTTCGGCATGAAGCGTGCGAATGCCCCGTTGCGCGCGGCGGACGGCTGCGTGTGGGTTGTAGATCGCCTCGTGTTCGCCCACTAGCAACAGGGTGGGCGCGCTGATTTTTTGGAGTTCAGACACAGACTCGGCGCGCACAAATTTCATCAAGGTGCGTCCGGCGATCCAAAAATCGCGCGGGCTAAGGCGGGAGCCGTCAAAACCAGCTAGGGCAGCGATATCGTAATGTTTGATCACCAGCATCAAGGCTTTGGCGACATCGCGGTCGAACTGCAAGCCAGAACCAGGGGGCGTGAATGCCATTCGCATCAACCGCCGCCCCGCTTCATCATTTTCGCGCCCGAAGTTCATGATTAATGGCACACCGCTGCGCACAAAGACTTTGAAAGCCGCCAGACCGACAGGGCTGAGCAAGACCAGCTTTTCAACTCTGTCGGGGGCATACGCCGCCGCTTTCATGGCGATCCAGCCGCCCAAGCACACCCCCACCAGGTGCACCCGCTCCAGCTTGAGCGCGTCAAGGAGATCGACCACCCATTGGGCATAACTATCATCCAACAGGGACAGGACGGTGGGCGCGCTTTTGCCGGGATGCCCCGGCACATCGACGGCATAAATGCGATAATCGCGGCTAAAATCTTGCACCTGATTTTTCCACAACGGGGCGCTGGCACCAAAGCCTTGAAACATCACCAGCGGGGGTTGCGGGCTATCGGGATTGCCCATCACCAGCATATGGGTGCTGCCGGCGCGGGTCTCTACTGTGCGCGATTCTGTGGGGATGGGCAGTGCCGCCACTGTTTGATCGTACCAACGCATGAGGGCGTCGTACCCATCGGGGGTCTTATACAGGGCGTTCGCAGTCATGGAGTCCTCGCTCGAATTTTTTATTTGTCCGCCAAACGGACAAAGCGCACATTTATTTTCAGATAATCTTTACGTCGATTCTGCATGTTTTTCATTAGATTATTAAATAAGGGAAGCTGCAAGCTCGGCTTTATCATGGAAGGCTCATCTGGCAAAGGTATACTATGTGAAATTGTGAACAAGTGACCAATCATCCTGTCCATTGCAGCGTCGACCGCAGCAAGGTTTTTATGAATTCAAACCGTGTTTCACCCATTGAGAAAGAGGCGCACCCGTTGGTCGAGGTGCATAACCTGAGCAAGCATTATCGTGAAGGGGATGGCACCGCTTCGACGGACTCAAAGTTGCGTTATATTCTCGACTCAGTGAACCTAGAGATCACACGCGGTGAGTTCTTCGTGCTGTTGGGCAAGAGCGGCAGTGGTAAGAGTACCCTGTTGAATCTCGTCAGTGGTATTGATACACCCGATAGTGGTTACATTGTGATTGATGATATCAACATCACCCAATTGAACGACCGACAATTGACGCTGTTTCGGCGGAAACATATCGGCATCATTTTCCAGTTTTTCAACCTGATCCCTACGCTGACGGTGCTAGAAAACATTTTGCTGCCGTTGGAGTTGAATGGCGATGCGCGTGGTGAAAAGCGCGCTCATGCCTTGCTAGAGCGCGTCGGCTTGGGCAATCGTGCCCAGACGTTTCCCGATAAATTGAGCGGTGGCGAACAACAGCGCGTGGCGATTGCCCGTGCCTTGATCAGCGAACCTTCGTTGATCATCGCCGACGAACCCACCGGGAATCTAGACGAAGAGACAGGTCAGCAAGTTTTGGCACTTCTGTTAGAATTAACGCGAGACGCAGGGCGGACACTGGTTATGGCGACTCATAATCCGGATATTGTCCCGCTCGCAGATCGAGTTTGCCGGATGCATGATGGCAAACTGATAATCACTCGCAGGCAAGTCGGAGAAGGAGTATAGCTGTGATGACCGAGCCTGATCCCATCGTTGTGAAACAAATCCTCTCAGAACTTCGTGATGTGAACAAAGAACGTCGTCGTACCGCTGTGATGAAATTAGGGATGTTGGGTGGGGATGAAGCTGTCTTGACCTTGATCCGCGTGGTCGGCAACAATTACGAAGATTTGATCGTGCGTGGGCGCGCCGCGCTCATGTTAGGTAAGCTTGGCGATGCCCGCGCTGTGGATCCACTTATTTTCGCGCTGGATGCCCCAGGCTATCAAACCCCCCTGTATGCGGCTGAAGCACTTGGCAAGTTGGGCGATGCGCGCGCGATTGAACCGTTACTGCGTGTGCGGGACGCCCACAATGACCGGATGCGCGACGCCGCAGAACAAGCCTTACGCAATCTTGGACATGATCTCGAAACCGACAAAGCACAGATTCCGGGCTAAAACACGATTTTATGAAGTCCTCGATCATCTTCCGTTTGATCACACGCAATATCCAAAGACGGGCGCTGCAAAGCGCCCTTTTTATACTCGGTGTCGCGTTGGGGGTGGCGGTCATGGTCGCCATCGACCTTGCCAATACCTCTTCTAAACAAGCATTCGCGCTCAGTACCGAAAGCGTAACGGGACGGGCGACGCATCAGATTATCGGCGGACCCGGTGGGTTGCCAACCGACTTGTATCGTCAGTTGCGCCTAGCGTTGAACCTGCGCAATAGTGCCCCGGTCGTTGAAGGGGATGCGCTGGTGCGCGAATTAGGCGACCGCGCTTTTCGTGTCTTGGGCATTGACCCCTTTGCAGAACCGCCGTTCCGTTCCTATCTGTCCGTGATCGATGTGGGTGGGGTCGAGGAGGCGGCGCAAACCGCTTTCAACGCCATCAATGAATTCATCGTCACGCCCAACAGCGTCTTGATCACGAGTACGACCGCTGCCACTTACGGAATCGGCATCGGGGATACGATTACCCTGCTGACGGCGGAGCGCGCTGTCGAAGCGCGCGTGGTGGGGTTGCTGCAAACGGATGATAGCGGTAGTGGGCAGGCGCTCGACAACTTAATCATCATGGATATTTCGACGGCACAAGAGATCGTCGGGGTAGCGGGGCAACTCAGTCGCATCGATTTGATCCTACCTGATGGGTTTGACCTCGCCCAGATTGAAGCGATCTTGCCCGCCGGCGCGACGATCACAACGCCCCGTGCTCAAAGCAATGCGTTGGGGCAGATGACGGCGGCATTTGAACTCAATCTGCAAGCGCTGAGCTTATTGGCGCTGGTAGTGGGCATTTTCTTGATTTACAACACGGTGTCGTTCAGCGTGGTTCAACGGCGCGCCTTGCTGAGCATTATGCGTTCGGTGGGGGCGACCAAAGCGCAAATCTTCGGCATTGTCTTGGGGGAAGCACTGCTGTTAGGTTTTGTTGGGACGATCTTCGGGTTGGGTGTGGGCATCATCTTTGGGCGGGCTGCCGTTGGCTTGGTGGCACAGACGATCAGCGATTTGTACTTTGCGGTCGATGTGCAGACTGTCTCGGTCGATCTATTCACGATGGTGAAGGGGGCGGTGATCGGCATCGGTGCCAGTTTGCTGGCGGCGCTGATCCCGTCTTACGAGGCGACCCGCACTGCGCCTGCTGGATCATTGCGGCGTTCGCAAATTGAAGAATTCACGCGCAAGCTCATCGTTCCGGTGACAGTATTGGCACTGGTGATGATCGCTATTGGCGTGCTGATGCTGCTGATCCCCTCCAATAACTTGATCTTCAGTTTTGGCGCGCTGTTCACGATTATCGTCGGCGGTGCCTTGCTGACGCCGGGCTTTTTGGTCGTGATGATGGTGTTGGTAACGCCGATCACGTCGCGTTTGTTTGGCGTGGTTGGGCGGATGGCACCGCGTGCGGTGGCGCGTTCGCTTAGCAGGACAGCGGTCGCAGTGGCGGCATTGACCATCGCTGTGAGTGTGATCGTCGGCGTGAGCGTGATGATCGATTCGTTTCGGGGCACGGTCGCCGATTGGTTGGAGACGACCTTGGGGGCGGACATTTATATCTCGCCACCCCAGTTGACGGCAACGCGGGTGGAAGCCAATGTCGATGCGGGGCTAGAAACACAGGTGGCGGCAGTGGCGGGGGTAGGGCGCGTGGTGATCGGGCGGAATGTGCGGGTGATCGCGCCGGACTTCCCTGAATTACCCCCCGTGAATTTGAACGTCGCAAGCGGCGAGGTCGTCAGTGGGGTGCGTCGCTTTGTGTGGTCAGCAGTACCGGACGGCGATTACTTGGCAGCGTTGTCGGCGGGTGAGGGCGCGATTATGGTGAGCGAACCGTTCGCCTTTCGACGCGGAATCACGCCAGAAAATAACCAACTGCGCTTGCTGACGGATCGCGGGGAACGGACATTCACGGTGATCGGCGTGTACTACGATTATGCGACCGATCAAGGCGCGGTCTTTATGACCGAGGATGTTTATCGCCGTTTGTTCGATGACGTGTATATCTCGACACTGGCGGTCTTTTTGGCACCTGATACCGATAGCGCTCGCGCTGTGGATGATATCCGCACGACGCTGGCGGGCACCCAGATGATCGTGCAGAGTAATCGTGCTTTGCGTGATAGCGTGTTTGAAGTTTTTGAGCGCACCTTTGCGATCACCTCGGCATTGCGCTTGCTGGCGGTCATTGTCGCCTTTATCGGCATCCTGAGCGCCCTGCTATCGCTGCAATTGGAGCAAACGCGGCAATATGGGGTGATGAGGGCGATTGGGTTGACGCCGGGGCAGTTGTGGGCATATACGTTCATTCAAACGGGCTTGATGGGCATCGTGGCGGGGTTGTTGGCGTTGCCGATTGGGGCGGCACTGGCGACAATCCTGATCTATGTGATCAATGTGCGCTCATTTGGCTGGACGATGCAGTTGAATTTATCAGCTTCAGAGTTTGCGGTGGCGCTGGCGGTATCGGTGATCGCGGCATTGTTGGCGGGGGTGTATCCAGCGCAAAATATCGCGCGCTTGTCGCCCGCCGAAGCCTTGCGGAGCGAGTAAGCGGACAACGCCAAGCATTGTCCTTACGAGCGCGGGTGGGGTTTGGTTATCCCCACTCGCGTTTTTGATTCTATGGGGCTACGCTTCGGTGCGCAGATCGATGTTAACGCTGTGGATGCCCGTCGCGCCGTCAGGACGCACAGGTGCCGACTCGACAACTTGAGGGACGCCACCGGTTTCGACGCAACGCACTTCAAAGGTGTGCATTCCGGGCACGAAGAGCCAGTCATAGCGCCAGATGTTCCAAGTTCGATCATTGATGGCGGTACGGATTTGGGCAGGTGCCCATTCGCCCTCATTAACACGGACTTCGACCGCCATAATGCCGCGATCTCCCGCCCATGCGATCCCGCCGATGGGGATACGGGTATTGGCATCGGCATCGATGATCATCATGTCAGTGGCAACGGTATCGATCACCGAGGTGGCGTTCACCCGTGCTTCTTTACTCCAACCACGACGCACCCAATAGCCATCCTCGTCGGCGTCCAAAAATTCCATGCTGATGATCCACTTGGGTTGCTTCATGCCATACAAATTGGGGATATGGATGCGCAACGGGAAGCCATGTTTACTGGAGAGCGTTTTGTCTTCCCACGAGTGGCACAACATGACGCGCTCGTCATTGTTGATCGTATCGAGGGCGACGATCTCATCAAAACCATCCCCGCCGCGAATCTTGAGATGGGTTGCGCCTTCGGGCACGGTCATTGACGCCAACACATCTTTCATGCGCACGCCTGTCCACTTCAGCGTGCTGATCAAGTCGCCCGCGACGTAGTTGGAAATACACGACATGGTGATGAAATCGCTAACTTCTTCGTAATTGTTGCGGATGTCCTCAAGGGTAAGTTCGGCGACCGTCGTCGCGGTGCCGCCGATGGCGGAGGTGAACAGCAGGGTATAACCTTCGGCAGGGATGACCAAGCCATTGGGGTCAGAACGGATATCAATGCGGTAGTGGTATTCGAGCGCTGTCACTTCGGCGCGGGTGCCGGGGGCAGGTTGCACCATGTCATCCGCGTTGGGCAAATTCATCGCAGTCTCGGTACTCAACGGGCTGGTGACGGCAGAGGCATTCAAAACATCAGTAGTTTCACGGCGGCTGATGAAATTGCCCAAGCCCGCACCCACAACGGTGAGGGTCGCCGCTGAAGCGCCCACCTGTACCAAGAAGGTGCGGCGGTCAATCACGTGTACCGAAGCACCAGTAGCCATTGCGGGGGCGGGGGTCACCAACTTGTCATATGCCCAACCGACGCCAAAGCCCCACATCCCGAACAACGCCAGTAACCAAATGATCGTGATGACTGGCTCAGCCTGCGAGGTCAAATTGACGATAAAGGTGAACAGTATGAACGGCAGCCCGACGATCACGCCGCAAATGATGCCGGGGATCGTACTATCCTTCACCTCTTTGATACGGTTCATCAAAAATACAAACAATGCCCCAGCGACCATGCCAATGCCGACAACGAGAACCGCGCCCAATAGATTCTCGGCGGTTTTGGCGGTGTTGGAGGTATTGCCAATTTGAATGGCGTTGACGACGGTTTGAATGGCGGTACGTCCAAAGTTGATGAGCGGCTCTGGCAATGCCAGCGCTAACCAATCAAACAAATCAAAGGGTACGAAGGGCAGTTGGGTGGCTTGTTGCCCAAGAAACGATATGGCGACGAGGGCGATCATGAAGATTCCCCCGATAAATGCGCCCCACAATAAATTCGGTTTCCGCATCAACGACTCCTTATACCCTAGATAAAAATAGCGATACCCCCTATTTAATGCGAGGTTCGCCCTACATTTTCACAGTTTCACGTTAAAACCTTGCAGAACTATTAAAGCCCGATCAGTATAAGGTTGGCAATTTTGGCGCGGGTGCGTAGAATCCCTCTTTAAGGCTATGCAATAAAGGATGGAAACGCCACTATGTTCATCATCGACGCACATCAAGATATCGCCTACAACGCGCTTTGTTTCGCACGGGACTATCGACTCAGTACCGCTGAAAAGCGTAAACACGAGAGCGGCGGGGATCATCCCAATGGCATTGCCACGTTGGGGCTACCGGATGCGCTGTTGGGACGGGTGGCGATCACCTTTGCGACGCTGTTCACCGAACCTGTGAATTCGATGATGCCTATGAGTGCCCATAGCATCCGTTACAAAACGCCCAAAGAAGCATATCAACAGGCTTTGAATCAACTTGACAATTACCGCCGCATGGCGGATGAGACCGATACCGTGCGCGTCATCCAGACCCAACGCGATTTAGAATCGGTGGTGCGCTCGTGGGCACCGAGGGCAACCGCTACGGATCACAAGCAGGGTATGGTTTTGCTGATGGAAAATGGCGACCCTATCACCGAGCCGCGTCAGTTTGAAGAATGGTATGAGCGCGGGGTGCGTATTGTCGGTCCGGCGTGGATGGCATCGCGCTATTGTGGAGGCACTGGGCAGCCCGGCGGCTTGACGACACTAGGATATGAGCTGTTGGATGTGATGGCAAGTTTTAAGGCGATCTTGGATGTGTCGCATATGGCAGAGCAGGCTTTTTTCGAGGCGCTGGATCATTATACGGGCACGATAATTGCCAGCCACAGTAACCCCCGCTATTTCCGCAATACGGATCGGCACCTCAGCGATGAGATGATCCGGCGCTTGGCGGAGCGTGATGGCGTGATGGGGGTGGTCATGTTCAATCGCTTTATGAGCGAAACATGGCAGAAGGGCGATCCGAAAAGTGATGTCCCCTTCCAGCGGATCATCGAGATCATCGATTATGTTTGTCAAGTCACAGGCAGCGCCGCTCATATTGGCTTAGGGAGCGATTTTGATGGGGGCTTTGGTGCCGAAAGCGTACCGGCAGGGATCCAAACAGTGATGGATTTGTGGAAAATTGGCGAGGCATTGCGGCAGCACGGTTACAGCGAAAGCGATATTGAAGCCGTGTTGAGTGGTAATTTTATGCGTAAATTGCGCGAAGCCTTGCCGGCATGATCGGCATAGCGCAGTTTGGGATCGTCATCGGGGCGTTTGGCGCAGTCCTCACACTGATGGGGCTTTTCCCCGGTGTGACGGGGATTATCCCCGGTGAAGGCATTGGACTCATCCAATTCGTCGCCATCGTGATCGGTTTTTCGTTGCTCAACTGGGGTGCGCTCTTGTACGTCAAATATACGTTATATGTGGATCAACCCGAAAACCTCATGCAGCAGATTTGTATTCGGGTCTCTTTGACGGGTACCGTATTGGCATCATTTACGGGCTTAGCCGATTACTTGGGTTTTGGATCGCATGTCGTTGAGTTGGGTAGCAACCAAGTCTTTTTTGGATCGTTGCAGGCGGGCGCGGTTTTAACTTTTTTAATCATCTCCTCATTAGGGGTTTTGCTGTACGCTTTGGCTGGCAACGCCCTCAACAACCCGTGAAGCGCGGACGGAACCCTGTTATATGTGTGGGTTGCGGACATGATTCGCCCTGCCTCGGCGATCTAGTTGAGCATGATCTTCCCTAAAAAAGGGTTTATAGGGCGAGATAGGTCACTATGCACCCAGCCTAGGGCTTGGGTGAACTATTGAAGTTTCTAACGGTTCCCTTGTGCAGATTGTACGCGGTCGAGGTTATTCCATCGAAGAATCATTCGTTATTTTCCATTTTATGCGGTAAAATAATGCAGATACTTTTACGTAAATCACCTGTTGCGTTTAGGAGGCTTTCTGGATGCGTAAGTTCCTGTCGTTATTGCTCGTGGCTTTGCTTATGCTGACCGCAGTATTCCCTGCGTTGGCGCAAGAACGTCCCACCGTTACTGACCTGTTGGGAAGTGGCGACATCGGTAGCTTTACCACCTTGCTGGCTGCGGCGGAAGCTGCGGGCTTGGTCGATACCCTGTTGGGTGAAGGGCCCTTTACTATCTTGGCTCCTAGCGACGAAGCATTTGCGGCGGCTTTGGAGAGCTTGGGCTTGACCCCCGAATTCGTTTTGGGACAACCCGAATTGCTCAGCCAAGTATTGCTCTATCATGTCATTCCCGGTCGTTATTTCTTCCGCAACTTGGCTGCTGGTCCCACGCTGGAAACCGCGTTGGCAGGCGAAAGCGTCACCTTCGACTTGACCGATGGCGTGTTTACCGTCAATGGTGTTGGTATTTCTAATCCCGACAATTTGACCGCCAATGGCATCGTTCACGTTATCGACGGCGTGTTGTTGCCCTCCAGCATCATGGCAGCATTGGGTGGTAGCGCTGCCGCTGAACCGACGGCTGAACCGACTGTTGAACCGACGGCTGAAGCTGTGGTTGCCGAAGCCCCCGCTCGCCCGAGCGTGGTGGATGTTTTGTCGTCTGGCGATTTGGGTAGCTTTACCACTTTGCTGGCGGCGGCGGAAGCTGCGGGCTTGGTCGATACCCTGTTGGGAGAAGGTCCCTTCACCATCCTCGCCCCGACTGATGACGCTTTTGCAGCGTTGTTGGACGCCAGCGCTTTGACGGCGGAAGACCTGTTGGCAAGCCCTGAACTGGTGCGTGATGTGCTGTTGTATCACGTCATTCCCGGTCGTTATTTCTTCCGCAATTTGGCTGCTGGTCCCACCTTGGAAACGGCATTCAACCGTGAAAGCGTCACCTTCAATCTGGAAGGCGGGGTCTTCACCGTCAATGGTGTCCGTATCTCCAATCCCGACAATTTGGTCGCCAATGGTATCGTCCATGTCATTGATGGCGTCCTTGCCACCGAAGCCCAAGCGGCATTGTTGACCCCCAGCGGCGCGAAGCTGCGCGTCGGTCACTTCTCACCCGATGCGGGTGCGGTCGATGTTTATGTCGATGGTCGCCTGAGTTTGGAAGCGGTTGAATTTGGCACGCTCGGCGAGTGGATGGATGTGCGCCCCGGTGTTTATGACTTCGCAGTCGTCCCCACTGGCACTGAACCGAGCGGCTCCTTCAAGACCAATATCGCTGAAGGCGACTGGGTTACGTTGGCTGCTACTGGCACCGTCGCGCAGGATAGCATTCGTTTGAATGTGCTGCGTGAAGATATGAGCGCTGTGCCGGAAAACCGTGTCCGTATCAGCTTGTTCCATGCTATTGAAGAGGCTGGTCCGATCGATGTGACCATCAATGGGCAATTGTTGGTTGGCGCGTTGCGTTACCCCGGCACGCTGGATGGCAACGACGGTTTCGATATCCGCGAAGTCGGCGCTGGCACCTATGATGTTCAAGTCTTGCTCTCCGGTTCGGGTGTTGTCGCCCTTGACCTGCCTAACACGCAATTCGTGGCGGGTCAAAACTACTTCGTCGCTGTTGTCGGCACTGTCGGCTTGCCGAGCGCCGTTGTGGATGCGACCCTGCCTCCCACTGAGTAACAACAGTTTTTAAGTATCGAAAAACACCCTCATTGAGCATTGCCAATGAGGGTGTTTTTTTATGAGGGCTGGGTTGGTGGATACACATTGATCTATTTTCCTTTCATCAGGATTACCAAAGGCATCCTGCCAAGTGGCAATGCGCTTACAAGACAAAATTAATCATATAAGTCATATAAGTGTCAAGACGCAAAAAATGTTACAATGCAGCGTGCTGCCCGTTCAATAACTATAGGGTGTAATCGTTGATGAAATTGACCTCGAAAAGTGAATATGCCATGCTGGCGTTGGTGTATCTGGCGCGGCAACCCGAAAATACTTATATCCGAGTGGAGACGATTGCCATCGAGCAGTCGATCCCGCCACAATTTTTGGAACAAATCTTGCTAGTGTTAAAACGCGGAAAAATCTTGATGAGTTTGAAGGGGCACAACGGTGGGTATCGACTGGCGAAGCCACCGGCGGATATCACGCTTGCCGAGGTGATCCGCCTGATCGATGGTCCTTTGGCACCCACCGAGTCGGTGAGTTTGAATTTTTACCGATCCACGCCGATTGAGAAAGAGGCGGCATTGCTGAGCGTGTTCGCCCAAGTGCGCGATTGTGTGGTGATGATCCTCGAAAACACGACACTGGCGAATGTATGCTGAGAGGGGCAGGGATTGGGGGTTAGGAGTTACGGATTAGGCAGGTGCGGATTTTGTGGATGCTGTTGGATGCTGTTGAAAAAGGGTTTGAATCGGCGTGCGACCATATTGGGTTGCCCCTACAATAGCGAGTCTCGTAGGGGCAACCCAATATGGTCTTGGGCGTCAAGTTAAGGGTTTATTCTCTTGTTTTGCCTCAATCCCCACCCCCTAGCCCCCTCCCCATTGCATGGCTGAGG
>JBBRTY010000117.1:0-12835 GCA_038248285.1 Aggregatilineales bacterium | reverse complement strand
GTTTAATCCCCCCGAATTAGATGCATTGTATAATCTGCTGCCCCAAGTTTTGGAGCAAGTAGATAACCAAATGCTGAACTTATCTACTATTGGTATTGTCACCCCATTTCGGGGGCAAAAAGAAAAGATAGAAGAAAAATACTTAAATAACGAACGCATCAAAGTAGGCACTGCCCATACATTTCAAGGTGATGAACGGGACATAATGTTCTTTTCACCTGTGCTAACTGAAGGTATGGGAAATACATTAAGTTGGTTAGAAAATACCCCCAACTTGCTCAATGTGGCACTTACGAGAGCCAGAAATCTGTTGGTAATTGTAGGTGATTGGGATTACTGTAATTCTTTACCTATTACTAGCAAATACCGACGTCTCGCTGATTATGTCAATGAGCTTGGCACTTTATATACCATGGAAACTTTTCCGTTATTGAAAAGCTACGTAGTGAAAAAAAGTGCCAACACATAGCCTAATAAAATCGCAGATTATAGCTGTCTAAACTGTCTTCTCTACGTCTTCCCCCCTTTTCTCTTGCGCGGGGGCGGTGCCATCCCCCACACCGACGGCAGCGAGTTGCCAAAATTGATCGTCGCCGCGCCCAAAAACATGCCTAACGACTCGATAGCGGTGCGAATATCCGTCCATGCCTCGGCGGGTGCATCAGCTTCGGCATAGACATCATGAATGGTCAGCGTCTTGGTCTTGCGATCAAACAGGGGGCTGATGCGCCCGATCAGCCGATCCTGATGCAAGATCGGCAGCACGTAATATCCATAGCGGCGCTTTGCTGCGGGCACATAAATTTCCATCGTGTACTCAAAATCGAACAATATCAGGGTGCGTGCCCGGTCGCACATCAGGTTGTCGAACGGGGACAAGAGTGTGGTCCGCCCTGCCCAATCGCCCGCTTCGATCTGGTCGATGAGGGCGACATCCTCGCTACGGGCATACCATGTGCCGGGCGTCCCCTCGACCGCCAACGGCTGCAATGCCCCCTCCCCTACCAACTGCTCTAATGCTACTTCCAAGCCATGATAGCGGTAGCGCGTGTAGTGCAGCTTGATGTGCTGCTCGCGGGCGACGCCTAACGCCCGAATCGCCTTCACCGCTGAGCGGCGCGTCGCTTCTTCGACGGTGATCGGCTCTTGCGGCACCCATGTCGGCAGCACGCGCTCCGCCAAATCCCACTGTTTTTGACCGCCGATGCGCCCCGATACCATGATATCGCCACGCGCCCACAGGTAATCTAGCATCCGGCTGACATTACGTCCACTCGTCCATCCACTGCTCACCCAATGTTCGGTATCCAGCCCCTCAAGCTCGAACTGCCGCGACAGTGCCGCCCCCTCGTGCCGGAGCCGGTGCAAGATGTGATCATGCAGCGCTTGATTCTCCGTCACCCAGTCCCGAACATTGCGCGACCATTCGGAGTCATCACGGGCATAGGCGCGCATCCGCACCGCGTGGATGGGGTGATCTTCGGTCAACACGATAGACGCTTGATGCGCCCAATATTCAAACAAATGGCGATCCTGAAACAAGAGACGGTCGATCAACGCGGGGTCATAGACCCCCACACGGCTCCACATCACCAAAAAATGACTGCGCGCCACCGCGCTGATCGGGTCTAGTTGCAAGCAACCCAAATCCCGCACGACGTTCAGCACCGTCTCGGCATTAGGGGGGGCAGCTTGCTTGCCACCCGCAAGATTTTGCTGGCTGATCGCCAAACGGCGGGCAGTAACGCGGCTGATAGTACGGGTGGGCGGGATTTCCATGCGCTTCGCCATCATCCCGCCTGAGTCGCTTGCCAGACATCATACTCGGCTGGCGTGACGAGCGCGCCCCCCGTGACGGTCTGCTCCGTCAGACGACGGTTTTTGTCAAACGCCAGCGTCAGTTCGGCTTTTTGAAAACACTTCGTCCCCAACACGGCTTTATAGACGAAATAGCCGTCTTGCGCATCATTTTGAGAAAGTTCGCTCATCTTATTGATGCGAATGCGGACGATTTCATCACAGCCGTGCGGCTTGACATAAAAAAACAGCACATTGCCGCCGTCACTGGAGCCGCCACCCCCGCCGCCAAAAATTTTCTTCAGAAAGTCCATCAGAATTCACTTTCACTGCCACAAGGACACTCTGAAAAAGGATAGCGCACATCACGCGCGCGGCAAAGATGCAAAACATCTGTTCGGCTATGGAGATGACGCCGCCAACACGGGTTCAAGGGCATTGGGCAATGGTTGCCCCGTCACCCACGCGCGGATCATGTCATTGAACAATTGCGGATGTTCGCCATTCCAACCGTGATGCGCATCTGGCACCAAGGCTGCCGCCCCCTGTGGCAATGCCTGCGGAAAAGCCGACAGCCCAGCTTGAATCGCTTTAGCTTCCAACTTGCCCGCCACTGCCAACAAGCGCTGCCCACGCCCCTGCAAGCCAGACGGCAGCTTAAAATCGGTGATCTCGTTGAAGATGGCGCGCAGGGTCGCGCCGCGCACCCGTTTATTGTCGCGCGTGAACAACACCGCAGCGTCGGCGGGCAACTGCATCATCTTGATGTTCATGTTGATATACGGCTGCCACTGCATCAGCGGCGACACCACAAACACCAACGCCTTGTACAGCCATGCGGGGGTCAACCCTTTGGTGCTTATACCACTGACCAGCACTGTCTCCACCACGTCTGGGTGATCCGCCAGCAGTTGCAGCGCCACATAGCCCCCCAGCGACAAACCGACGATATGCGCCTTGCCGTGCGCCGCTTGTGCCCGAATGATCGCCGCCACTTGGGAGGCGCTGTCCGCCAACGAGTGCCATGTCTCGCGATAACTTTCGCCATTGCCGGGCAAATCGATGGCGAGGCAATGATAATCGGCACTCAGCGCCGCCACCTGTTCCGTCCACATCCAACTGCTGACGCCTAAGCCATGCAAAAACACAATCGCCGGGGCGCTATCTGCGCCAGTGGCTTGAACGACTAAACTCATGATTTATCCTTTTCATCAGGAATGACAATCGACGCTAACGTAAACCGCTGGCGTTCTGGCGCAGGGGCAACCGCCAGCATCCGCCCCACCAACCCATTGAGTTCGGCAGTGAAGGCGGCACGCTCGGCGTCCGTCAGATAAACGACGGCGCGGTTGTAGGTGAGACCGGACTCAGGCACCTGCTGAAGATCGGTGGTATGGATATAGTCGCTGAAGGTATCGATCAATGCCGCTGTGTAAAGCGTGAAGTAACGCAGGTGATCCTCGGCACTCATAACGCGCAATTCCTCCGCAGATAGGCGACTTCCGCCCTGTGCGACGCGATAAGTCCGTTGCATGGCACCCTTGATGCGCTCTTCTTTGGCGATCACTAAAATCCCCCCGTCCAACAACACCTTAATTTGGCGATAGAGTGTCGCTTGGGGAATAGCAGGGAGCGCCTCTGCCAATTCTTGCGAGGTGCGATCCCGCCCCGAAAACTCGGTCATAATGTGGATTCGTATGGGATGTAGGAGCAGATCCGCTTTTGTTTTCCCCATGCCACCTAGCCATTATCATATTTGATAATGGCTATATTCTATTCTCGACATTGAGAATGGTCAAGTGGGGGTTAAGATCGCTTCCGCTTCGTAGAGCGCAATCGAGAGCGTGAAGGTCGTGCCGATACCGAAGGTGCTTTTCACATCGACCTTGCCATCATGCAGGGTCATGATCTCGCGCACAATATATAAGCCCAAGCCGGCACCACTGCCGCCCTCGGTCACGCGATAGAAGGGATCAAACAATTGCGGCAAGTGTTGCGAGGCAATCCCGATGCCGCTATCGATCACACTGATGATGCTGTTGCGTCCATCCTCGCTCAAATGGGCATGAACCTGAATACGCCCTTCTGCGGGTGTGTAGACGATGGCATTGCGCACAAGGTTGGTGAGCGCTTGATTGATGCGTGCGGGGTCGGCATATGCCATCAACGGCGTCGTGGACAGATGACTGGTGATGAGGATTTGTTTTTGCTCGGCGTCGGAACGTTGGACTTCGACCACATCGGCGATCACATCTTGGAGCGCGATCACCTGTTTGTGCAAAGATAAGCCGTTTTCGAGACGCGCGACATTCAGCAGATCGTTCAACAACGTCAACATGTGCTTAGACACGCGATTGAGTACGCCCAAATGCTTGGGGGTATTCTCGGCGTCGCGCTCCAGCAGATAGAGGCGCGTCATGATATTGGTGAGCGGCGTCCGCAGTTCGTGGGAGGCACGGGCGAAAAAATAATCGCGCTGGCGCTTCATGGCAATTTCTTGGGTGATATCACGCACGATGATGACGCGCCGTGATTTGTTATCCGCCATGCGGATGGGGGTGGCGGTGATGGCAACTTGTACACGCGAGCCATCATTGCGGACCAAATCGGTTTCGTAACGATCTGATTTACGGGGCAGATTTTGCGTCATGGTCAAATCGACCGACGGCGTGAGCGTGCGGAAGGGTTTGCCCACCAACTCCGACGCATCATAACCGACCATCTCCGCCAGCGCCGGATTGACCAGTACCATGATGCCATCCACGTTATAGATAAGTCCCTCCCCCATCGTGTCGAGAATCGCAAGGAGCTGCGTTTGTTGGGTTGCCAGTTCCAGCGTGCGCTGGGCAACGCGCTGTTCCAGCTCGGTATTCATGACTTCCAAGTCGCGTCGCGACCGCGCCATATCCTCTACCATCAGATTGAGGGTATGGGTCAAGCGCCCCAACTCATCCTCTTTCACCATGATGGCGCTGGGCGGGGTGCTCCACAACGGCACAAGGGCACCCTTGGGGGGTTTGGTGACCGAGTCGTTTAGGTTTTTGATGCGGCGCAACAGGGCACGGTCGAACGAGACAAAGAGTCCGGCAATCGCCACCAACACCGCCGCCGCCAAAATGAGCATCCCCACAAGCACACGAGTGCGTATGGCATTGAGCATGACGCGGCTTTGTATGGTTTCGATCACCCAGCTCCCCCCTAGAACGGGAATTTCGGACCGGCTCCTAATCTGGTTGTCCGTCGTCGTGATGGCATCATCAAAACGAGGCAACTGGTCACTGAGCGCTGTTGAGCCAGCCCCTTGAGCATCCCCAAACAGCGTGATCTCCATCTGCAACTGATGGGACAGCGCTTGAAAGTGGGTGTCATTCAACACCCGCCCCCAAATAAGCGTCCCGCGTGGCGAGGCGCTGGCATTGCCGGACAAAATTGGACGCGCCGCCAGCAATACCGGCGCGCCATTGATCACCGCAAATTGTGCGGTCGGGCTGCCTAACACCAGCAAATCGGCGATCTCGCTGGGTCGTGTGCCATCGAGTTCCCGCAGAAAAGCATTGCCGTTGGAGAGAACGGGCGACGGTGCCCAATAGTTCAGATCCATTGCCTGATCAAAAAAAAGCATAAATGACAAGTCGAGGTCAAAGAAAACGGACGGAGTGATGTTATCGTCCACAAATTGTAAATCACCATCCTCGACAAAGTTGTAGACCGCATCCCAACTCGACCAATCATTTTGGGTGCGCAACAAGCGGTTGCGTTCATCGTCCAACAAATGGTTGAGGTGGTAGAGATCGCTTTGAACGTGATTTTGCTCAATCTCATCAAAATTCATCTGGAGAGTCGAATGAAACACAAAAAACAACGCCATGATGACGATGACCAACAGCAATACAATATAGGTGCGAGTACCGCGACGACGAACGATCATAAAACGCTCCACCCCAAGTGTTTTCGCGCGCTATCTTTCTCAATTGTAGCAAAATAAAAGCAAAGCAAGCATTCAGGCATTTTAGGAATAAGCCGGCGTTAGGCAGGGTGGGGATTCGGCTAAATTTTGTAAATTATTTGGGCTGTGGCAACAGATTGAGATACTTTCGCACTTGATTGCCATTATACTTGAAACTGCCTATATCTTGACCACTTAACCCTCAAGGACATCCCATCCCATGTCAGAAGAAAACAAACATCTTGTTCGCCGCCATTTTGAGGAAGTACTCAACCAAGGACAACTGCATGTAGTGGACGAAATTTACTCCGAAAATTATGTGCTAGATGCCCCGGTACAAACCGATGGTGGCGGTACAGCGCAAGGTAAAACCAAAGGACGTGATGGTCTCAAAAAACGAGTGACTCTGTTTCGCACCGGTTTCCCTGATATTCACTTTAGCATCGACAACTTGGTCGCCGAAGCGGACAAAGTAACGGTGCAGTATCGCTTTGAGGGAACCCACATGGGCAAGTTTTTGGGGCTGCCCGCAAGCCGGAATCGCATCAGTGTGGGCGGGATTCTGATCGCCCGGATTGTGAACGGACAGATCGAGACCGCATGGAGTGTTTTTGATAGTGGAGATATGATGAAGCAACTTGGTGTGGTACCACCCCAGCGCGTGCATCGGTTACTGCATATCGACAGCAGCCCGCGTGGGGGGCTATCTTATACACGAATGGTCTCGAAGGAATTTGTCACCGCTTGGAAATCTGCCTACCCTGCGGGCATCGTGACCTATGTCGATCTCAACAAAGCCATTTTGCCGCCGATGAATGCGGTCACAGCCGAACTGCTGCATCGCGGGTCGGTGGACGAAAACCTGCTTTCGCAGGCAGAGCTACAAACAGTGAACGCCGTGAATGGGTTGGTCGATCAGTTTTTGGTGGCAGATTATTATGTCATCGGCGCGCCCATGTACTTTGCGCATGTCCCGGCACTCTTGAAGTCGTATATGGATTTCTTGCCGTACTTCGGAAAAACCGTGCGCTTGACCCCGCTAGGACCAGCAGGTTTGTTGGTGGGCAAAAAGGCGATGGTGATCACCGCGCGTGGTTTCGATTATTCGCCCGGCAGCCCGATTGAAGGCTTCGACCTGCAAGTCCCTTGGGTCCGCAACTCACTGGCATTTATGGGCATCATGGACACGACCTTTATCAACATGAATGGCTTGGATTATGGGGAAGATGCGGTCAATAAAGCGATCACCCATGCTCGCGCCACCATTTATGAATCCATAGAAGCGTGGGCATTCAGCCCCGCGTAACTGCTTAGGTATGATGCTGTTGGCGAATTGATTTTATCTAGGGTCGGCGTGTCTTTTTTGTGGAGGCGCAAGGCATTGCGCCTCTACGGAGCATCTCCTATTTTGATTCGCCAACAGCATTGGCGTAGTAGTTACGAATATGAAGAGAGGTACCCATGCAAAGGGGACAAGCACATGAATCGGATACAAAAGTTCATCACGGGTATCGTCCCACGCGCGTGGGCAGAGTCTATGGAAGCTGACTCGCGCCAGTGGATGATAACGTGCAGCGCGTGCGGGGCGCAGCGTTCAATATGGGAGGCGGGCGGCATTCGTTGGAAAGCCGTTGGCAACTCCACGACGATCACCCGTTGTTTTCAGTGTGGCAAACTTGTTGCGCACACCCTCAGCAAGGGGACGGCGGGCTAGTAGTCCACCAGAGTCACCATTTGTTGGCGGCTTTGATACGGGTGTAGGCATCGTTCAAGCGTTTGAAACGCGCCTCCGCCTCTGCCTTCGGGAGTGTACTGACATCGGGGTGGACTTCCCGCGCCAAGCGCCGGAACGCCGTTTTCACGTCGTCGTTGCTGGCGGTGCGCGTCAACCCCAGCAAGCTATAGCAGCGATCCAATTCCGTCTCTTGGGGGCGGGGGACATCAGCGCGCGTCTGATACCCGTGCGGTGCTTCATTTTTCGGCGGCAGGTCGTCGGGCTTGGTGTTGCTCCATGCCGGATTGCTCCATGTGTAAAAATGAGGTTCGCTCGCGCCGCTGGTTTTGTCCTCTTCCCGCTTTTGACGGCGGAAGGCTTCGCGCCCAATCGTATAATCCGCCTCTTTCCAAAACGACTCATTGCCAAAATTGGCGACCAACCAATTGCCCTTGATCGACAACGGGTTGCTGACCCAGACGCGGTAGCTGGGCAGATTGCGCACGGTGATATCGGGACCATACCACACCTCGCGCTCATCGCCGCGCGTGTTAAACGTCCGAAAATGGACTTGCCCGATATAGGGCACCCCCTGTCGCACCCCATAGGTATAGAGCTTATCGCGAAACAAGGCGTGCAGCGCCAATAACGCCTCGTCGGGGGCGGTTTGTGCGCCATCGGCGGGCACATGCTTGGCATTGACGAGGAATAGCGATCCCACGCCGACACGGGTATTTTCTTGGATGATCTTTTTTAAGTGGCGGGGCTTGGGCAGGTCGTCAGGCACATGAATCGAAATGATGCCACTGCTCCACGTATGCGCAATTAAGCTGCCATCGGGCGTGATCTGCGCCGTGCGCACACTTTCGACAGCGGCGATCTGTCCTTTGAGCCAACTTCTCACGACTTGTGACATCATTTTACTTTTGCGGTTCAGGGGTGATAACAATGGGGCTATTTTAACATCATGCACCGCAGACGGACAGGAAACAAACGATGAGAAAGGATGGGGGGCAGGGATTGGACTAAACCCCAACCCCTAATCCCTGCCCTACCCCTAGCTCGTATAAAACAGCGTCAACTCGGTGTCGGTGATGGTCACATCCGTTAAGCGTCCTGTCGGGCGGGTGCTGCTGATATAACGACGCCAAGAGGCACCCAAATGCGTGTTAATTTGGTTCAACAGGTCGCCCGAAGCGGCGGTACCATTGGCGGTGGTATTGGTCACTGCCCATTGTACGCGCCCATTGACGACACTGGGCACCATCGTCACCGAAAGCGCGACGCTGGTCGTCTGCCCGGCAGGGGTGGTGCGGCGCGTGTAGGTGCTGCTGATCACCGCTTGCCCCGGTTGCAAATCGACAACGACATTGGTGATATTGCGGTTGCGCGGGTTGCTCACCCAATAGCTGTCATTGACTTGTTGTTCGGTCAAGACGAGGGTATTGGTAGCGACCGGCGTTTGGGCGGTGGTGAACGGAATCGCCAGCGCGAATAAGGCGATCAAGGTGAATAGGAACACGAAGGGCTTTTTCATGATGCTGCTCCTCACTTCTAGTATCGAATGTGTGATTAAACACACTTGCTTTAGAATAGAGTGGGGATGTTAGAGAAGTTTATCCAACTTGTAAAAAGACTGTCCCTATTCGTGACTACTCAGGTATAGAAACAGAATAAAATAAATAGGGAGGCATGAAGACGTGAAGAAAAACAGGAAAATACCCCTCGAAACGTGGATGTAGGGGTGGATTAGGCGCTTGTCAATCGTTCGTTAACATGAAAGTTCCCACGCCGAATATCCACCCATTTGCCGCCAACGGTCATTTCTCCCTTTATTAGCGACCGTTTTTCAACCTGAGCAGTTACCCCTATTCAAGAAAGGCATCACACTAGATGACACAACCGATCTTGCAACGCAGCGATGAAAAGTGGGTCTTGCTGGCGACCGTTTTAGCGAGCAGCATGGCATTTATCGACACCACCGCCCTCAATGTGACGCTCCCCAGATTGCAAGCCGATCTCAACGTGAATGGTACCGAACTGTTGTGGATCGTCAACGCCTACGCCTTGATGCTGTCCGCCTTGATCCTTGTCGGCGGGGCATTGGGGGATCGTTTTGGGCGCAAACGAGTGTTTATGATCGGTATTGGCATCTTCACCGCAGCCTCTATTGCGTGTGGCGTTTCGACCAGCGGCGGTTTTTTGGTGGCAGCGCGGGCGGTACAGGGTATCGGCGGGGCGTTGATGGTGCCGGGCAGCCTCGCCTTGATCGCGGCATTGTTCCCCGACGAACGACGCGGCGTCGCCATTGGTACATGGTCTACTTTTAGCACGCTCACGACCATCATCGGACCGGTTCTCGGCGGCTTTTTGGCGGATCAAGGCTTGTGGCGTTTTGTCTTTTTCATCAACGTGCCGTTAGCGGCGATTGCCGTGTTCATCTTGGTGACGCGCGTGCCCGAAAGCACCCAAGCCAGCGACGGCGCACGGCTCGATATCGTTGGGGCGGCATTGGCGACGCTGGGGCTAGCGGGATTGACCTACGGCTTCATCCAATTGGGCGAAGCTGACTCAGCCAATCCCGCGCTGGCGTGGATCGCGCTGGCGGTGGGCGTTGTGGCACTGGTGGCATTTGTGTTGGTGGAATTGCGGATCAAGCACCCGATGGTGCCGCCGAGCCTGTTTCAGTCATCGACGTTTAGTGGTGCCAACTTGCTGACGCTGTTTTTGTATGCGGCATTGGGTGGGTGGTCCTTCTTTTTGCCGTTAAACCTCCAGCAGGTGCAAGGCTACACTGCCAGCGAAGCCGGAGTCGTATTCTTGCCGTTCGCGCTCTTGTTGACGCTCTTGTCACGGCAAGCGGGCAAATATGCCGACCGTCTCGGTGTGCGTCCGTTCTTGATCGCCGGACCGCTTATCGCGGGCTTGGGCTTTGCGTGGATGGCGACGATTGGCATTACGAACGGTATTGGTGAGTATTTCACGAGCTTTTTCCCCGGCGTGGTGCTGATGGGCATCGGCATGGGCATCACCGTCGCGCCCTTGACGACCGCCGTCATGAACAGCGCCCCGCGTGAAGCGACCGGCACTGCCAGCGGCGTCAATAATGCGGTGGCGCGCACGGCGGGCGTGTTGGCGGTCGCCATTTTTGGCGCGCTCGCCCTCGGTTTGTTCAGCAGTACCCTCAATGCCCAAGCTTTGAGTTTAGGGCTGTCGCCGGAACTCCAAAGCGCGGTCAGCGCAGAGGCGGCGAAACTAGCAGGGGCAGCGGTACCGTCTGGCGTGGACGCGGCAACGGGGGCGGCATTGCAAACTGAGATTGATTGGGCATTCGTGCAGACGTTCCGCGTGGTGTGTCTGTTGGCGGCGGTGCTGGCGTGGATCGCGGCGGGCGTGGCGGCGCTGATGATCAAAGCAAAGGCGTAGTGGCGAAAGCTAGAACGAAAAGGCGCACCCAATGGGTGCGCCTTGTTCATGACGATAGTGTTCAACCAGCCGAGGCGGATTAGCCGAGGCGGTTGTAGTATTCGACCACGAGTTGTTCGCTGATGGGGATGGGCAGCTCGGCACGTTCTGGCACGCGGGTGAACGTCGCCGCGAAGGCGTCTTTGTTCACGCTCAGGTAATCCAGATTGTACGCGACGCCTTGCATCGCATCAATCACATGCTCGTTTTTGCGCATCGACTCACGCACAGTGACGGTCATGCCCGGCATCACTTGGAACGAGGGCAGGTTGACCCGTGCGCCGTCGATCAAGATGTGCCCGTGACTGACAAACTGACGGGCGGCGAAAATCGTGGGCGCAAAGCCCGAGCGGAACACAATATTATCCAAACGACGCTCTAGCAACTGTAACAAGTTGCCGCCGGTGTTGCCCGGCATTTGGCGCGCTTTTTGGAAATAATTGCGCATCTGCTTTTCACGAATGTTGAAGATGAAAGACAGTTTTTGTTTTTCATTCAACTGCAAACCGTAATCGCTACGGCGACCGGAACGATACTGCTTTTCTTTTCCATGATCGCCCGGCGGATAAGGGCGCTTTTCAAGGATTTCTTGGTACTTTGTGCGTGGGATCAGCACTTCGCCGAAGCGGCGCTGAACTTTCGCTTTTGGTCCGTGATACGATGCCATAATTCCCCAAATAAAGAGCGCCTGCAACGGCGCGCTGATCAGTTTCCGAAAGTGTTATGTAGTCTATTCATTTGAGGAGCAAAAATCTAGGGTGAATTTATCGCTCCTCTTCATCCTCATTGGATTTGTCTTCGATCCCAAGGGCATAAATCGAACGGCGATCCCAGCCCGACACCGCTGCCAGCGCTTTGGCAACCACTTTCAATGATTCGCCGTCCTCAAGGCGTTGGTGTAGTGCCTTTAAAATATCGTCTTCTTCCCATATGCGCTCCGCATCAGGGGGCGCACCGCCGATCACCAGCGCTATTTCCCCGTTTAAGGATTCCGTCACCAGTCGCTCGGCAAGGGCGTCTAAGCGATCCCGCCACACTTTGCCATTGGGCGCGCCCAACTGATAGACAAGGCACGCGGGGCGGTCACCCAACAGAGTATGCAGCCCCGTCAAGCTTTGGGCGATGCTATCGGCGGGCAAGGTCAAGACCAGTGTCGCCCGTTCACGCGCATAGCCCGCTACCGCCAGCGCCGACACGCGCCCTAAATAAATAAAGGCGTCGGGCGGCATTGCCGACAGCACCAACGCGCTGATCGGCACGCTGACGCCCGGCAACGGTTCTACCCGTGCCCCCGTCGCTAAGGCGTCGCGCACGATTTCGGCGGCAGCAGGATCGGCAATCGCGGGCACATCCCCCACCCCGATCAACGCGACATCCCCGCTCGCCAGCGCCGTGATCACCGCCGCCAGCGGGATCAGGGGTGGGGCAGAGACCTGATGGTGTGCCAACAACGCGCTGGTGGCGGCGGGATCGGGCGTGGCAATAGCGCGGACTTCGCCCAAAATGCGGAGCGCGCGCAACGTCATATCATCGGGGTCGCCGGGGGGTGTCGGGATCAAATACAGGGTGCTCATGGGGGGTGCCCTTTCAAACGAAAATCCCCGCCAAATGGCGGGGACGGGTCATCTTAGGAAACGGCGCACCGCAATTAGCGCTTTTTGTTTTTCTTGGGCGGGTCGCGCTTGACGGGCACATAACCTTCGGGCGCTTTCGAGTCGTAGCCAGGGGCATCTTTCTTGAAGAAGTCGTAATTCGGCTCGATATCCGCCGTCAAATCGACCACTTCGCCGCCCGCCGCGACCACTTCTTCTTTGGTGTCGAAGGGGATGCGCGCTTGACCAGCCGCCATTTCAAAGTCGCTCGGCACTTCGTCTTCCATAAAGATCGCTTCAAACGGGCATTCGGGTATGCAC
>JBBRTY010000116.1:0-12886 GCA_038248285.1 Aggregatilineales bacterium | reverse complement strand
GCTATCATTGAGGCGACGGCGACCCAAGCGGCAATTGTCGAAGCCACCAACGCTCAAGCGGCAATTGTCGAAGCGACGGCGACCCAAGCCGCCATTGTCGAAGCCACCAACGCCCAAGCCGCCCTTTTCCAAACCGCGACGCAAATCGTGAGTGATGCCATCGCCACGCAAAATGCGCTCGTGGTTGGCACAACGACCGCCCTCGCCAGCATCGCCGAGACAGCAACCCAAGCCGCAGTTGTGGAAGGCACTGCCACCCAAGCGGCGCTCATTGAGGCGACGACGACCGAAGCCGCGCGCTTGCAAGCCGCCACCCAAAGCGTGATCGACGCTAACGCCACCCAAGCCGCACTCGTCGAAGCCACCGCCACCCAAGCCGCAGTAGAAGCCGCTGCCAGCGCCACCCAAGCCGCAATCATCGCCGCCACTGCGACCCAAGACGCCCTGATCGCTGCAACCGCGACCCAAGACGCGCTCATCCAGACCGCAACGCAAATCGTGAGCGATGCCACCGCGACCCAAGTCGCGCTCGAACAGAGCAATGCCAGCACTGCCATCGCTGCCACCCAACAACAACAGCGGCTCAGCGTGCAAGCGACGGTGCAAATCGCCACCCGCGACGCCCTCGCCACCTCGCGCGCCCAATCGATGGAGATCCTTGCCGCCACCCAAGATACGCGCCAGACGCGGAATGCACAGGCGACACTTGCCACCGACCGGACTGCCACCGCCCAAGCCGTGACGCAAACTGCTGTGCAGCAAGCGACCGCTGACGCCGTGAACGCCGCCGCCTTCCAAACCGCGACCCAACTGATCGTCGAAGCGACGGGTACTGCTCAAGCGGCGATCACCCAAACTGCCGTGCAGCAAGCTGCCATCGATGCTGTGAATGCCGCTGCCGCCCAAACCGCGACCCAACTGATCGTGGAAGCGACGGGTACTGCTCAAGCGGCGATCACCCAAACTGCCGTGCAGCAAGCTGCCACCGAATTCGTCGCTGGGACCGCCGTCATCCAACAACTGAGTATCGAAGCGACCGCCTCGGCAATCGCCAATGCGACGGTGCGCGCCAATATTCTCGCCACCGATGACGGCGCGACTCAAATCGCCGCTACCGATCAACTCTTGACGCGCTCTGCCGTCACCCGTGAATCCGCGCAATCCGCGACGGGTGTGGTTGAAACCCGCGACACCGAGTCTACCCGCAGCGCGCAGCAAACCGCTGTCGCCCCGCTACCGACAACGGTCAATGCCGACGCCCAAGCCGCGCAGCAAACCGCCGATGCCGCCACGCCGACGATCCAGCCGACGCTCACCCCCATCCAAGCGGAGAGTCCTGCCACGAGCGGTGATCTGGCACCGCTCTTGCTAGTCGGGATCGCCGCGATCCTCATCATCATCTTGCTGTTCTTTGCCCTGCGCCGCCGTTCGTAAGGCGCGCCCCGACCCATCCTGATTTTTCCCGACAACATCGAGGGCAACCGCCTGTGTCGCCCTCGATGTTTATAAAAAGCTTAAACACAGGAGAACATCATGCGCCCCATTTTGATCGAATTTGTGGTCAATATCCTCGCGGTCGCCATCATCACTTCTGGTGTTCTGCCGGGGATTCGCATCACGGGCAATACCGTGCCCACCCTCATCGTCGTGGGGGTGATCTTCGCGCTGGTCAACACGATTGTGAAGCCCGTCCTGCGCTTGCTCAGTTGTACATTGATTTTTTTCACCTTTGGCTTGATCATTTTTGTGATCGACGGGGCGATGCTGACGCTGACCGCCGCCCTTGCCGACTTGACGGTTGCCATTACGGGCGGACGTTTGGTCATTGACGGCTTCTTGTGGGCAATCATCGGGGCATTCGTCATGGGGGTAATCGAAGCGGTTTTGTGGTGGATCGCTGACCGTGCGACCCCGCCGGTACAAACTGCCCGCAATAAGAGTGCCGTGTCCGCCCGTCGTATGAATGCCGATGCCGATTTCAGCGCCCTGATCGGCGATGACAGCACGCCCGCAACTGACGGCGATCCCTTTGATTTTTATGATCCCAACACGGGCAAGCCAACCCGCAAACCCCCTAGACAATAAAGGTTCACCGGTTATGCCCATGGATTTTCACTGGACAGACGACTCGAAAACGGTTCTCCACTTTGTCGCTGATCCGATTTGGAATTGGAATGATCTCCACAAAAATTTACGACGTTCGGCGCTCCGCATTGATGAGGTCAATCATGCGGTCGAAGTGATCATCGACCTCACCAACAGCGTGCGGATGCCTAGTGGTGCCATCGCCCACCTACGCAGTTTGGTGCGCCCCCTGCACAAAAATACCCCCGCGCGCAAAATCGTCATCGGCGTCCCCGCTGCCCTGCAAACCGATATCGGTGCCATCGATCACGTCTATACCGCCCCCACCGGACACGTCTATTTCACCGAGTCGCTCGAAACAGCCTTGGCGCTCATTCACTCTTTTTCGGAAGCTTAAAGAAACACCGTCAGGTGGGCAACAAAAACGCCCCATCGCGTCGTTACGCGATGAGGCGTTCCATGGTGAAGCACTTGCCCGCGCCTTAGTAGCCGGGGGGATTCGGTCCGACGGGCACCGAAATAACGACCCCACGTTGAATCAAATTGCCATAGGGCAATTGCGGATTCAAGCGCAAGATTTCCGTCACGCTGGTGCCATAACGGAAGGCAATGCTGGTCAGGTTATCGCCCGGCAACACCGTATATTGAATCACCTGGGGATAATGCGGCGGCGGGGGTTGTGGGGGCATACTAACAGCACCGGGGATGCACAAAGTCATGCCCGCATAAATGTAATTCAGGTTGTAAATCGTGTTCGCTTCGGCGATGGCAAAGGGGCTGACCCCAAACCAGTTGGCGATGCTGAGCAGGTTGTCCCCATAGCGCACGACGTAATAACTACACGCCCTATGCGGTGGCGGCACGGGCGGCGGCGTGTAGCCCGTCGGGATGTACAGGCTCATGCCCGCCCAAATGTGATTCGGGTTATAAATGGCTGGGTTCGCCGCCAACAACGCATGAACGGTCGTCCCAAAATGCCGCGCAATACTCGCTAGTGTATCACCCCGATTGACTATATAAACCGTGTAATCTCGTGCCACGACCGACGATGATGCTGATGGTGCTGCCGAAGCAGGAACCGCAACCAAAGCCGTCATGAGTGCCACTAAAATGACCAAAAACAGCATACGACGCATGGTGGACCCTTCCTTTCAATTGTCATCATAAATTCATTGAGCCATGCGGTTACCATCGCGATGTCCCTATTGCTTCAAATATAACATATATCATTCAAATGCGCGTGAAACTCGATCCCTAGAATCTAAAGCTATAGTCCGATATAATTTAGCGTGTCTCGGATGGATCTATGTGTGTTTCCCTTTCGCGGGGTGCGTCCATAGAAGCGCTAATCCCTAAATCCTGACTTCTCTACCCGTTATTTTCAAAGGAGCAATACCATGGCTGATGTGAACGTGGAAACACTGGCAGAAACAGAGAATTATGCCATTTGGAAATCGGTTGAACCGGACGGCGAGATTGTGTTTCACCTCGAAGTCGGTTCCGTGACCATGCACTTCTTCCAAGAAGAATGGGATGAAATGTTGGCGCTCGTCACCGCCGCCGCTGATCCTAGCACGGTCGAAGACGAAGACGAAGAATAAAGGGTTGCCGTTGTGACTGAACCGCGTCGTTCGCGCTTGGTGCGTTCGGGTTCCGCGTCCTCGCGTAACGGCGAACGGCTTCAACGGTTGCTCATCGAAGCGATGGCGAAGCACCTGCCGCCCAGTGCGGCAAGCCTTCGCCTCGTCGATCTTCAAGGGGCGACCGGCACGATTCTATCCACCCTTCGCCCTGATGTCGAGATCACCGCCGCGCCGGTGGAGGCATTAGCGACGCTGCCAGAGGCGACCTTTGATGCGATCACTGCCTACGATGTGCCGCTGGTCGAGCCGTTCCTCTCCGACGCCATGCGCTTGCTCCGTCCGGGTGGGCGTTTGATCACCATTGATTCAGTGCGTGATCCCGACGAAGCCACGCTACAAACGCTGGAAGCGTCGGGCTATGTGCGGATTTTGGTGGAGATGGGTGCCGAGTGCCCGCTCCCCGTCGGCATGTTGGCGCGCGGCGAAAAAGAACACGTCACCGATGATACTTTAGCGCGGGTGCGGGTTGCCGCAGACCGCGATACGGCGCTCATCGCCGCACTGGAAAGCGTCGCTACGGATAACGCACTCACCACACCCACAGCGCGCGTCGGTCGTTACCTGCATCTGTTGGTGCAGCAAACCCCCAACCGTCCGGTTTGGGCGCGCCAGCCCGACGAGCCGATCACATGGCGCGCCGCAGGCATGATCGACAGCGCAGGCACCCGCCTCTTGGCATTCACCAGCCTCCCTTCGGCAGTTGCTTTCATGCAACCCGCTGTCGTCAAGGGCACCATCCGTGATGTCAATAAGGTGGCTAAATTTAAGCGCGAAATCCCGACTGGCTGGTCGTATCCCCTGTTGATCAATCCAGCGCTCGACACTATCGATCCCGCTGCGGTGCAGTATATCGACATCGACCCCGCCACCGCCGAGCAATCCGACGAGTGAAGACCGCCCGCGTCATCCCCCCCATGTCATGCACTTCACGCTAGACGATCTGGACTTCTTGACAGCGCCGCGCGGTCGGGCGCTGTTGACGCGCCTCGCCAGCGCCGATCTCGCCGACGCCCACACCCTTGCTTTGCTCACCGCTTTGCGTCGCGACTATGCCCCCAACGAGGCAGCAGCGGGGTTGGCGCTCGCCCGCTTACGCCGAAAAGCGGTTGCCAAATTTGGCGCGTTGGCGGACTCGCTTTTTTTTACAGGCGACGCCCTCGAACAAGCCAGCAGCCCCGCCGCCCGTCGTTGGCGCGTCCACCTGCGGCAGGATTGGCAATCCGTGCGCTTGCTCGATCTCTGTTGTGGGGTCGGCACCGATGCGCTGGCATTCGCCCAAGCGGGAGCATTCGTCACCGGCATTGACCTCGATCCGGTGCGGGTGGCGATGGCACGCTTGAACGCCGCCGCCTGTGGCGTCAGCGACCGCACGCGCTTTGAAGTCGGGGACATTCTCACGCTTGACGAAGCAATCGTGCGCACCCATGATCTCATCTTCTTTGACCCCGCCCGCCGCGATCCCGATCAGGGCGAAAGCGCACGGGTGCATCATGTCGAGGGCTACCTGCCCCCGCTCAGCACAGTACAACGCTTTGTGGGGCTTCCCGTCTGGGCGAAACTCTCCCCCGGCGTCAAATTCGATCAACTGACAGCGTATCTTGCGCCACCTATGAATGGGCAGATCGATTTCATCGCCGCCGAGGGCGACCTGAAAGAGGCATTGCTCCGGCTCCCATCCCCACAAGCGCCGCCCGCAGAATTTCAGCGGCGGGCAGTGATGGTCATTCAGGGGGAACTCCACAGCCTCACCACCGACCCGCACGCAGTGCCCCCCCTTTTAGAAGGCGACCCGCACGGCTGGCTGATCGAACCTGATCCGGCGATCCTGCGGGCGGGTGCCGTCGCCCAAGTCGCCAATACCCTCAACGGGGCGCTGCTCGACTCCGAAATTGCCTATTTCGTGACAGACGAACGCCCTACCTTGCCGTTTGTACGCGCATGGCGTATCCGGTCATGGATGCCTTTTAACGTCAAACAGCTTCGGGCAATCCTGCGGTCGGAGGATATCGGCACCGTCACCGTCAAGAAACGGGGTACCGTGATCACGCCGGAAGTGCTGATCCCACAATTGAAATTGAAGGGGAACGGCAGCGCGACACTGGTCTTGACCCGCTTGCGGGATCAACAGATTGTTTTGATTTGTGATGATATTTTGGTGGATGAAAACAACGGGGTATCCCCCAAAAGGGGATAATGTATTCCGTTTGAAAGAGGGGGATGAACCAGTGATGCAGCCGAGTTCGACGAGTGGCAATGTGGGTTTTTAAGGCGCTACGATTGCTGCATGGTTGGGTGCGATAGGTTCAGTGATTCGGCGATGTAGCTTCAGCGTGATAGCGATGTGACTTCCATGAACAATGGTTCATCGACCCCTTTCAAAGGGTTGGTTGAGTGCGGGTGGCGGCGATGTGAAATCGATGTCATATTACGATAATTACGGTGCGCACTCAAACTTGAAATAATCTTAACTCAGGTTGGCGATAGGCGCAAGGATTTTTTGTGAATAATTAATGAATTTTTTGGGCGGTTTGTAAATTACTTTTACTATCTATATTTTTCACCCCAAAGCGACCAATTATGTCCATTTTCTCTTTTCCCCTTTTTGTCTTTGCGGCTTTGCGTTATGCTTTTTCTTTTCCCAAGCCCACAGTTTAATGAAGGAAAAACACCCCATGTTCCCTCCGTATCGTCCCGAACCGCTGACCGATTTCAGCGTCAAAGAAAACCGCGCCGCGTTTGCCGCCGCCTTGGAACGTATCCAACCGCTCATCGGCGCATCCTACCCGATGGTGATCGATGGTGAGCAGGTCGCCAGCGAAACCGGCGCAGAGTTGTCGTCGATCAATCCCGCCCGCCCCAGCCAAGTGATCGGCACCTTTGCGCAAGGCGGCATTGCCACCGCCGACCGCGCCATTGCCGCCGCCACCCGCGCCTTTCCCGCATGGGCGCAAGTGCCGGTCGCCGAACGCGCTCAATACCTCATCACTGCCGCCGCCGAAATGCGCCGCCGCAAACACGAATTCAGCGCCATCATGGTGCTGGAAGTCGGCAAGACATGGGCAGAAGCCGATGCCGACACCGCCGAGTCGATTGACTTCATAGAATATTATGCGCGTCAAGCGTTGCGCGTCGCCGATAGCAGCGATCAATTGGCGGACAACCCCGGCGAAACCTTGTCGCTCACCTATATTCCGCTAGGCGTCGGCGTCGTCATCCCCCCGTGGAACTTCCCCAATGCCATCCCGATGGGCATGGTCACGGCGGCGCTCGTCATGGGCAACACGGTTATTCTGAAGCCCGCAGAACAAAGCCCGTTGATCGCTTATGCCGCTTGTCAACTGCTTTGGGAACAGGGACTCCCCAAAGGCGTCTTGAACTTCGTCTTCGGCGATGGGGGTGTCATCGGCGCGCGCTTGGTGGAACACCCCCAAACCCGTTTCATCGCTTTTACGGGGTCGCGCCCAGTAGGGGTGCAAATTTATGAGACCGCCTCGAAGGTGCAGAACGGGCAGCGCTGGCTAAAACGCTCGATCTTGGAGATGGGCGGCAAAGACGCGGTCTTGGTCGATGCCAGTGCTGACCTACAAGCTGCGGCAAAAGGTGTGGTCGATAGCGCGTTCGGGTTTCAGGGGCAAAAGTGTTCGGCGGGGTCGCGCGCCATCTTGGTGGACGCCATCTATGATCAGATTGTGCCGTTAATCGTCGAACGCGCCCGGGCATTGACCATCGGCGCGCCCGATACGGGGGCGGATATCGATCAGGGTCCCGTCATCGACGCTGACGCCATGAGTAAAATTTTGAACTATATCGAAATTGGCACCCAAGAAGGCAAATTACTCTTGGGCGGTGCCCCAGTGATCACCGACGACGGCGGTTACTTCATCCAACCGACCATCTTTGGGGATGTCGCGGGGGATGCCAGCATCGCCCAAGATGAGATTTTCGGACCCGTGCTGACGCTGATCCGCGCCCGTGATTTTGACCACGCGCTCGCCATCGCCAACAGCACCGAATACGGGCTGACGGGTGCCGTCTTTAGCCAAGACCGTGCCCACCTAGAACGCGCCCGCGCCGAATTCCACGTCGGCAATCTGTATTTTAATCGCAAGTGTACCGGTGCCACTGTCGGCATTCACCCCTTTGGCGGCTTTAACATGAGCGGCACCGATAGCAAAGCCGGTGGTCCCGATTATCTGCTGTTGTACTCGCAAGCCAAGTTGGTGGCGGAACGCCTGTAAACTAGGACAAGCACGCCCGTCGCAAATTTGTTATAATAGTTTCACTCTAACCGCCATGATGCACCCTTCGGATGTTTTTTTCCAAAGAACGGCATGATGGCGGTTCATCCTATCACCCAAAAGGAAGTCGTATGCTCGAACGACCGGGCAATCCCAACGGAACAATCGTGTTGACATGGAGCGATGTCGATCGCATCATCGACCAACTGGTGCCGACCATCCGCTCAGTGGCGACATTCACCACCATGGTGATGATCACGCGCGGCGGTGTGATCCCCGGCGGGTTGCTGGCGGAGGCGCTTGATGTGCGCAATGTCTTGACGGCATCGGTCGATTTCCCGTCCAAAGATTCTGGGTTAATGGCGTGGCCCGAATTTTTGCAATTCCCCGATAACGCCCTCGTCACCAATCGGCGCGTCTTGATCATTGATGATGTATGGGGCACGGGGCGTACCAGCATCGCCGTGCGCGAGCGGATGATCACAGCGGGGGCGACCCCCTTTAACTGTGTCCTCCACTACAATCCCTATCGGTCGCTGTTCAAGAAAAGCAAACCTGATTTCTTCGGCGAAGCGACGGATGCCTATGTGATTTACCCGTGGGAGTTGGATCGCGGGATGCGCGGCATGAATATGATGACGCCGGAAAGCAATTGACGACACCTTCACCGCCAACCGAAAAGAGTGCCCGCTCCGTTGTCACAGTTGTGACCGTCACGCCTGTGACCGCTACAACTGTAACAACGGCATTGATCGACTCGCATGTCGCGGAAGCGATATCTGAAAAACAAAGAACACTCCATTAACTAAATCATCTGGCGTTAATGTGTTCCCAATGCAGTGCCGGTACAATGTAATTTATGATGATAGAAATTCCCATAAGGTCTGTGTTGAATGGTTCCGAGCGACGCTGTGACGTCGCAATCCTCATCCTCTTTATTGAGGACGAGATGGATTTAATCTTTCGTAAGGTGAGACTATAGATGGCAAGTAACGGTACGACCCAAGATTTCCAATCCTATGGAGATGAATTCCGCGAACTACTCGAATCGTCGTTTTCATACCAACCCCCTCAGCGTGGCGAAATCCGCAACGCCATCATCCTGCAAATCGAGCGGCGTGAAATCATCGTCGATATGGGTGCCAAGCGCGATGGCATTGTCCCGGTGCAGGACTTAGAACGGCTCGAAACCAAATTTCGGGAGAGCTTGAAAGTCGGCATGACGATCCCCGTCTATGTGATCAACCCGCGCGACCAAGACGACAACCTGATCGTGTCGATCAACATGGGCTTGCAACAGTTTGACTGGGAAAAAGCCCGCGAACTCATCCAAAGCGAAGAAGTCGTCGAAGTCTCCGTCAAGGGGCACAATCGCGGCGGTATCCTCGTCAATTGGAATCGTCTGGAAGGCTTCATCCCCAGTTCCCACTTGGTCACGACCGGTCCGTCCGGCAGCCGTGACACCTGGGATGAGCTGGTCACTGAAAAACTCGTCGTCAAGGTCATCGAAGTCGATCAAAGCCGTCGCCGCTTGATCTTCAGCGAACGCGAAGCTCAGCGTGAATGGCGTGCCCAGCAAAAGGCGCGCTTGTTGGCGGAACTGAAAGAAGGCGATGTCGTGCCCGGCACCGTCACCGGTCTGCGTGATTTTGGCGCGTTCGTCAATTTGGGCGGCGCGGATGGCTTGATCCATGTCAGCGAACTGGCGTGGCATCGCGTCGATCACCCGCGTGATGTGTTGAAGGTCGGCGATCAGATCGATGTCTACGTCTTGAGCCTCGACAAAGACACCAACCGCATTGCGCTTAGCCGCAAGCGTCTGCTGCCCGACCCGTGGGATGTGGCGCAATCGCGCTATCACGAGGGGCAATTGGTCGATGGCACGGTCACTAATGTCGTTGATTTCGGCGCATTTGTGGCGCTGGATGACGGCTTAGAAGGCTTGCTCCACCTCAGCGAGATGGGCGACGGTTCTTTGAAGGAACCGCACAGCTACATCAAAAAGGGCGACCGCCTGAACCTGCGCATCAGCCACCTTGAGCCGGAAAAGCGGCGCGTCGGCTTCACCCAACGGTGGGGTGGCGAAGGTGCTGACGGGCAGCCTGTCGCTGTGGTCGAGGGTGCCCCCGCTGATGTGGACAGCACACCCGCCGAGGATGCTATCGCCCCTGTGGAGGGCGTCGTTGAGGAACTCGTCGTTGACCCTATTACCGTAATGGCGATAGACACGGCTGTGAACGAGGGGTTCCCGACGACCGGCACCGTGACCGAAGTGGAACCCCTGCCAGCGGCATTAGACGCGCCGACGCTGCCCGATGAAGCGGCGATTGTGACCGAACTTGCGGTTACGGACAGCGCCGCCGAAGAGGTCGTCGATGCGCCCGAAGTCAGCACGGACGGCATCTAAGTAAGATGCGCTGTAGCCCTAGTAGGGTATGATACAAAGGGCCGAATCCGATGTTGTAGAGAGCTAGCTCTCTACAACATCGGATTTTTACATCAGGGGGAAAATGTATGCAGCACTTTGATAACTTCATCCTGTTCGGAGTGGGTCAGCATATTGTGAAAAGGCAGCCTGAGCAGCCGATCACTGATCGACTCGGTCACCGGACAGTCGCCCAGTTTGCCTCCATAACGCATTCCGAATTCTGACAGGTGCAGAGGTAGGTAGTGAAAGACCGCTCCGATGCCCTGGGCACGCAGATGGGCGATCAGGCGTGTGCGCGTATCGAGATCGGGGAGCAGGATGTAATACATGTGATATGCCTGCTGGCAGTGGTCAGGTATGATGGGGCGCAGAATGTTATGTGCATCCGCCCACGCGGAGAGTGCCTGATCATAACATTCCCACACGGCGCGGCGGTGTGACTGAATGACTTCATGCACCTCGATCTGGGCAAACAGATAGGCTGCCAGCACATCAGAAGGCAGATAACTGCTCCCCAGATCGACCCACGTATATTTATCGACTTGACCACGAAAGAAGCGACTGCGATTCGTGCCTTTTTCGCGGATGATCTCTGCGCGCTCGATCAGCGCTGGATCATTGATGACCAGCGCGCCACCCTCGCCACAGGTAATATTTTTTGTTTCATGGAAACTCTGCGTCGCCATCACCCCGAACGTGCCTAGGTTGCGCCCCCGGTACATGCCGAACAGCCCATGCGCATTATCTTCCACAACCGCGATCCCATGACGCGCGGCGATTGCCATGATCGCGTCCATCTCGCAGCCCACTCCCGCATAGTGCACAGGGACAATCGCCCGTGTACGCTGGGTGATCAGCCTTTCAAGCTGCGCTTCATCCATATTCAGTGTGTCCGGGCGTATATCCACAAATACCGGAACGGCACCACGCAGCACAAAGGCGTTGATAGTTGAAACAAACGTGAATGACGGCACAATTACCTCATCACCGGGCTGCAAATTAAGCAGCAGCGCCGCCATCTCCAGCGCATGAGTGCATGATGTGGTCAGCAGCACTTTCCGCGCACCGATGATCTGCTCCAGCGCAACATGGCATTTTTGGGTATATGCTCCGTCACCACTGACATGTCCCCGCTGTACTGCATCGACGATGTATGAAATTTCGCTGCCCTTCAGGGCAGGTTTGTTGAATGGGATGCGCAGAGGCGACGGGGAAGACATGCGGATCACTCCTTATCGAACCATTTATAAAAGGTGTAATAGGCTTCATTAAAGGTAAAGCCAAGCCGTCCCATCATCGTTTGAGCGGCAATACCACGCCAGCGCAGACAAGACTGCCGAAGGTACATCAAGGTTGACGCGGGCGATTGCAATGCCGAAGCGCGCGCTGTCGATAGCATTGTGTACCGGCATCATGGTGTGTTATCTGTCGAGTCGCGCACGGTATAGCTAGGCTTATCCATCAGCCGATAGTGCATCCGCGCCATGTATTCCCCAATGATCCCCAGTGCGAAAAGCTGTACCCCCGAGAAGATGGCGATGAGCGATGCAATGAAGGGAAATCCTGGCACGCTGCCACCCTCGACCAGGTAGCGCCCCAGCACATAGATGAAAACAAGCATCCCGAAAGCCGCCAGACCGAAACCTAGGTAGCTGGATAGCTGTAAGGGTAGGACACTGAAACCGGTCAGCATGTTGAAGGTGTGGATCACCAGTTTGCGAAAGGTGTACTGGCTTCTGCCAAACTTGCGCGACTCATGGCGCACAGCCAATGCCCCAAAACGGGTGGATGCCCAAGTAAGCAGCACATCAATCGACACATACGGACTCCGATAGGTGGTGAAAGCATCGCGCAGTTGTGTCTTGAAGACGCGAAATGCGCTGACCTTACGGGCAGTGTCTACCCCCATGCTGCTTTGCAGCATGAGTTTGGTCAACTGAGACGCCAAATCACGCAACAGACCGTGCTGTTCCTGCTGTGGTGTGCCATATACGACATCGAGATGGTTTGCATACAAATGCTCGATCAGACGGGGAATTTCCTCCGGCGGGTGCTGCAAATCATCGTCCATCGTCACGATGATTTCACTGTGTGCGGCGCGAATCCCGCACAGCAGGGCATTATGCTGCCCATAATTGCGCATCAGGTTGATCCCGGTCACCCAAGGTTGTGCCGCCGCCAACTGCTCGATTACCTGCCAGCTTCCGTCGCGGCTACCATCATTCACCAGAATGACCTCGTACTGCTGCGTAAATGTAGGCAGCAGTATAGCAAGTTGCTCGATCAGCACAGGAAGCGATGCTTCACTGTTGTAGACGGGAACAACAATCGAAATACTGCTGATCCAGACCATCGGAGAATAGCTTTCCTTTTTCGCGCAACATTCCCGCCTGTATCAGTGATCGATAATCATCACTGGCGAACCGCTGTCAGCACGCGCGACCCACCCTAGCGAAAATGTACACCAGAATGCAACATCAACTTTTCGATGC
>JBBRTY010000115.1:0-12958 GCA_038248285.1 Aggregatilineales bacterium | reverse complement strand
CTAGCTCCTGCGCTTGTTCGCGGGCACGTTCGCGTTCCACCATCGGCAGCAAGATGCGATCCACATCCGCCAGCGTGTCGATGTGGACAAGTTGCTCACGCATGGCGGCAGAGCCGGGCACCCCAAAGCTGTATTTGGTCAACTGACCGCGCAGTTCCAAAATCGCTTGACGTTCGGGTAGGCGCGTTGCTTCGAGCGTGAGGCGGGAGTGGTCAATGCACGCCTGAATCTTTTCCGACGGCAAGGGATCGGGGAGCGCTTCACCGGTGCGCAACTCGTGGGCGATCTGCTTGAAGATCCATGGACGACCGAGGGCAGCCCGCCCGACCATGACGGCATCACAACCGGTCTCGTCGAACATGCGGCGCGCATCGGCGGCGTTCAGCACATCGCCATTGCCGATCACGGGAATACTGACCGCCTCTTTCACTTTGCGAATCCACGACCAATCCGGCTCGCCCGTGAAGCCCTGCACCGCAAAACGGGCATGGACGGCGATAGCTTTTACGCCCACGCCTTCGGCAGCGCGCGCGAACTCGACGGCGGTCGGGTTACTGGGATCCCATCCGGCGCGAATTTTGACGGTCACAGGGACATTGACGGCATCCACAACGGTTTTCACGACGCTGGTGGCGGTGCAAACATCGCGCATGAGCGCCGCGCCCGCGCCGGTCTTGGCGACTTTGGGCACCCAACAGCCCATATTGATATCGACAATGGCGGCACCATCGGCGACCACCATCCGGGCGGCTTCTGCCATCAGGTCGAGATCCGCACCGAACAACTGGACGGCGAACGGGCTTTCGCTCGGTTGCCAGTCAAACATGGCGTAGGATTGGGGGATTTTGCGGGTGAGCGCAAGGCTGCTGAGCAGTTCTGTACACACCAAGCCAACATCCCCGAAGCGGCGTGTCATCATGCGCATGGCGTGGTTGGTTTGTCCCGCCATCGGGGCGAGGTTGAGCGGCGTGGGGATCACCACATCGCCAATAGTGAGCGGTTTGAGATAATCAGTCATGGGTTTGTCTTTACGGTGACGATACGCTTATGATCGCAAATTTGGGGCGAAATGTCAAAAGTGGGGTGAAGGGCGGGTGCATTTCACTTTAGTGCAAAATATACTCGTCATGGTACTGGGGGAAATGTGGGGTTTCAAAGGGCGGATATTCGGCGCGGGGACAATGTGAGTTGATAACATTTGACAAGCGCCTAATCCGCCCCTACAACGATCTCCGTTGCGGGCACCTAACCACAATAGGGCGGGTTTGTTTTTGTATTTATTCACCTACCCGTGCAGACCGCATTTTGCCCCAGTCCTATTGGGTTCATTATGTGTTTCTTAGGCTCAAAATCACGGATTTTGAGCCTAAGCACATGGATAGGTGAATAAATACTTGTTTTTTGTTGCCAACCCCTATCGTCTCATCAACGTAAATGTAGGGGCGGATTAGGCGCTCGTGGAAAAATCCCCAACCCCAAGAGTCGCCGCGCCGAATATCCGCCCGCTTACTGTTATGAAATCATAGCGATGCACCAAAGTGAAATGCACCCGTGAAGGGCGTGTAAAAATACCTCCTCGAATAACATCCTTTCATCTCATTTCATCTCGTCATAGCGGACTCGTAAGATTAATCGGGTATCGATCAGCTTTTATGCATTCGTGTGAAAGGGATTCCTTATGAAATTATTTGAACCCCACCGCCGCACGCCCACGCCGATACGCACGCAGGGCGGGTGGGGCGCGGTTGTGGGAATAATGGTAGTACTGGTGGTGGCAGCTGTGGGGGGGGTTAATCGCTCTCGCCCGCCCATCGTGGATGCCATGCCCGTGTTGCAGGGCACCGATGCCGTGCGCGACCCCGTGCAACCCGCAGATACGCCGACCCCGACCGCGACCCCGATCCCGCTGGACTTGGCGGTGGCGCTGCAACGCGCGCGGGTGCCCGCGCTCACTAATAACTCGTGGCAGCCCTTCACGATGGCGTTTGCGGATGGGGTGCCGATGATGTTGGTGCCAATGGGGTGTTTCATGATGGGGAGCGAGGCGGGCTTTATCGATGAAATCCCAGTGGCAAAACAGTGCTTTACGGCACCGTTTTGGATTGACCAGACGGAAGTGACACAAGCCGACTTTGCCCGTTTGGGCGGGCGCAAGGTGCGCGAAAATGGTTTTTCAGGATACGCCCGCCCGATGGAGCGGATCACATGGTTTGAAGCATTGGCTTTTTGTCGCGCCCGAGACGCCCGCTTGCCGACCGAAGCCGAATGGGAATACGCGGCGCGCGGACCGGATGGGCTGATCTATCCATGGGGGGATGATTTTGTCGCAGACAACGGGGTGTACCAAAGCAATGCTGACCGGCAAACGGCGACGGTGGGCGAGGCAGTGCGCACAGCGGGGACATCGTGGGTGGGGGCGCTGGACATGAGTGGCAATGTGTGGGAGTGGACGAGTACGATCTATGGCTATGACGCCTATCCTTATGATGCGGCGGATGGGCGCGAGGACGTAAATCGAACGGATGGCTTTCGCACGTTCCGGGGCGGTTCCTTCCTCAATGTGGCGGATGATTTGCGGGCTGCCAACCGGGACTTCACGGCTCCCGAATTCGAGGGTTTCGGGATTGGGTTTCGCTGTGCGCGATGAGTAGTGGCTGTGGGCGAAATGGGTTCCCATCCTTCTTGTGGCATGTTAGCGAAATCGAGTATACTCCGCGCCATCAACGAGTAACCGATGCCCATTGCCGACAGTGTGGCAACCGATGGTTTAGAGGCATAATCGCGCTACGGAATCCCTTCTTTCGCCGCCCAATGCTATAATGCCGCCTATGAACTATCACAGCAAACCCACCCTCATCACCGTGCAGGACGCCTTAAAAATGGCGGAACTACGCCATGCTCACATCGTCACCGGACAGGATGCCCTGAATCGCCCGATCAGTTGGGTGCATGTCGTCGGCGTGCCCGATGCCCCTGATTGGCTGAACGGGGGCGAACTCGTCTTGACCACGCCCATCAACCTGCCGCCGGACGCCGCCGGACAGGGCGCTTATATTCAGGCGATGGCAAATAAAGGGATCGCCGCGCTGATGTTGGCGGTCGGGCGGCACATGGATCACGCCCCCGAAGCGATGCGCGCCGCCGCCGAAGCGTGTGCCCTGCCGCTGATCGAAATCCCCTTTCAAACCCGCTTTGTCGATATCGCCCGCGCGCTCAACCAGCGCATTTCCAACGAGCATATGGGCTTGCTAGAACGGGCGCTGACGATTCACCGCGTGCTGACGCAACTCGTCCTTGATGGTGGCGACCTGCACCAGCTTGCCGTCACGTTGGCGGACTTGATCGGGCAGTCGATCAGCATCGAAAACGAGCGCTTCGAGGCGTTGGCGAGCCACAACATCGCCCCAGTCGATGAGGCGCGCCGCTACACCCTCACCAAGGGGCAAACCAACCCCCGCTTGATCGAGACGCTAGAGAATCACGATATCCTCGGCGAAATTCGGCGCACCTTGCGTCCGGTGCATATCCCGCAGATGCCCGAAGTCGGCTTGGAGATGGAGCGCATCCTCGCGCCGATTGTCGTGCATGGCAGCATCTACGGCTATTTGTGGATCATCGCCGACGACCGCCCCCTCTCGCAATTGGATGCGATGGCAATCGAAAGTGGGGCGACGGTGGCGGCGCTCATGCGCTTGCACCAAGAGCTGATCGCCACCGCCGAAGCCAACCTCAAAGGGGGCTTGCTGGCACAACTGATCGAAGGTGACGCCGCCCGTTTGGACGCGCTGACCGATCAGGCGTTGCGTTATCGGGTCGATCTCAACCAGCCCTTTGTGATGCTGATGATCGAACGCACCGACGCCAACGTCATTGAAACGGGCGATTCCAGCACCGGACGATTGCTGCTGCAACGGCGCATCAACCGGCTGAGCGCCGACGGGCAAGCGGTCGTCGGGCAGTTCGCGGGCGAGATTGTCGTCTTGGCGTCGGCGGATGCGCTCCCGACGCTGATCGCGGCGATTCATCAGCATATCACTGGCATTCGGATCGGCGTCAGTGGGGCACAGCGGAGCGCGGCGAAGGTGGCAATCGCCTATACCCAATGCCGCGATGCCCTGCACATCGCACGGCGACTGGCGATGACCGACCCCACCATCCCCTTTGAGCAACTGGGCTATCTGCACACACTTTATCAAGCCGGCAAAGACTCGCTGACACAGAATGCCTATGCGCCCGCGTTGCGCCGCTTGGGGGCGGAGCAGCAAGCCGATTTGTTCCATACGCTTGAGGTCTATCTCGATGCGGGGGGCAATGGCGTGCAAACGGCGGATCAATTGTTCATCCACCGTAGCACGCTCAATTATCGCTTACAACGGATCAGCGAGGTGTGCGCTGCCGACCTCAGCAACCCCGTCACACGCATGAATCTTCAGGTGGCGCTCAAGCTGCTCCGTCTGTTTGACGAGTAGGAGCAGGAAAAGACAGGGGTTAGGGTGTAGGGTGTAGGGCTTACGCATGAAACCTGTCAGACGGATGATAACGGGTCAAGATGGACGTGTAAGGGCATGATATATCATGCCCCTACCGAGGATAAACCCATTGTGTGTTTTTGTGACCCTTTGTGAATATCGAGTACCCTCTCGTGCGTTGACCCTGGGGTGTAGGGAAAAATGGGGTGAACGCTGAACGCCCCTCAACTCCTAAATCCTAACCCCCAATCCCTATATCACTGGCAGACTGAACGCGCCATCCGCGCCTAACGGAAAATCGACCACCTTGACGACGGCGTTCAGGTTGAGCGCGCCGTAAATGTGGGGGAATAAGCCGGGGGCAGGAGCGGGGCCGTCGCCACTAGGTGCCTCATACTTGATCTCGGCTTCGACTAATGCCGAATCGATCACCAAAATCGCGAGGTCGGTCAAGCCGGCATAAAATGTGTTCGCCACGCCCAACACTTGTTCCGCTGTGGAGGTATGGATGAAGCCTTCATCGGCAAGTGAAGGCGCGCGATAGGCACCTTGTTCGAGGGCGGTTGCCCACGCCTCGCGGGTGATGATATGCAAAATCGGGGTCATGGGGTGTGGCTCCTGTGTGGGTAAAGATGACAAAGGTGTGGGCATAGCGGACAACGCCCAAGCGCGTCCCCACAAAAGTTCGCAGGGGCGATGCTTGCGATTCTGTTGCAAAAGTCGAGCAACCACATTGGGTTGCGCCCCTACAATGGCGGCTCTTGTAGGGACGCGCAATGGCGCTTCCGCTGCACGCAGAACCCTTTTGCAACGGACTCGCTTGCGTCGTCCGCCCAATCGCAATTACAGAAGTAGGGCTTTAGCCCGTGAAAGCGAGAATCGCGATCGCTTGCTGTCAGTGACGTGGCTATTTGGAGCCGAGAGGCTCGCCAGAGACACGACTCCACAAGAAGCCGCGCCGCTTTAGCGGTTGCGGAGTGTCACTTGCCTTCTTTTTCGTAAGGCACGCCGTCCGCTTTGGGGGCAACTGCCCGCCCGACCAAGCCCGCCAACACGATGATCGTAATCAGGTAGGGCACCATCTGTAAGAATTGTGGGGGAATCTGTACGCCCAGAAATTGAAAGCGCTGCCCCAACGCATCCGAGAAACCGAACAGCAACCCACCCGCGAATGCCCCAATAGGCGTCCATTTGCCGAAGATCATCGCCGCCAGCGCGATAAAGCCGCGCCCGCTGGTCATGTTGTCGTCAAACGAGCCGTTGGTCTCGAGCGAGAACCACGCCCCCGCCAAGCCCGCGATCAAACCGCCGATGATCACATTGATCCAACGGTTCATATTGACCTTGATGCCCAACGTATCCGCCGCGCGCGGGTTCTCGCCCACAGCGCGGGTGCGCAAACCCCATCGGGTGTAAAACAGCACCACATGGGTGATGATCAAGATGATGAACATCGAATAGAAGATCGGGCGACCATTGAAGAAGACATCGCCCAAGACCGGAATTTGCGACAAACCCGGAATAGCAAAGGGTTGCAGTGTCTCGCGCCCGGCTTCGGACGACAGCAAAATTTCGCGGCGCAAGAACGAGGTCACGCCTACCGCCAAAATATTGATCACCGTGCCGCTCACGACTTGGTTGATCTTGAAGTGGATCACCAACCAACCGTGCAGCACTGCCATCAGCCCACCCGCCAACACACTGACGAGTACCCCCAACAGTTGCGCGGGTCCGGTGCCCATCAAGGGTGCCAGCAAGGTCAAAAATACGAAGCCGAAACACGCGCCCGTCAACATCATGCCTTCGATGCCGATATTGACCACGCCCGCACGTTCGCACCAAATACCCGCCATTGCCCCCATCACAATCGGCGTTGCCAGCCGAAAACTGACCTGAAGCATGACCGAGACGTTGGTGCTGTTGTCGGCAGCCGCCAAGATCAAGACCGTCGGGATGATCAGCAAGCCGTTGATGATCAGCCACACCATGCTGATCCGTTTTAAGGCGGGCATCGGCAACAATGCCAGCACCCCGCCCACGATGTAGAGCAGTGCCGCCACCAAGCCATAAGCTTGGGTGGGCACCAACAGTTCGGGCACATTGTCGCCAAAGGTCAAGCGCGTGATGGCTTCGCTGCCGATTGCGCTCAGCCCGTTTAGGATCAGCGCGCCGACGATGATGAAAAAAAAGGCGAAGAGGGTCGTCCGTGTGATCTTGATATTGGCGCGCCAAGAAGTCGCCGTTTGGGCGGGCAATTCGAGTCTGGGTGTATTGATCGTCATCGGCGTTAGCCTCCCCAACCTTTGATAAATGTCGTTTCCGCACGGTCGCCTTGATCAGGCACACGCCACAAAACGCGAATGATCACATCCGCCGCGATGAACATAATGATCAAGGCTTGAATGATTTTGACGAGATCAATGGCGATATCGGCGCGCACTTGCATCAAGCCCGCACCCGCCAACAGCGACCCCCACAACAGCCCCGCCGGAATCATATTGCGCGGGTTGCTGCGCGCCAACAGCGCGACGGCGATAGCGTCAAAGCCCAAGCCGCTGAAGAATGCCGGCTGCATGTTGTATTGCACGCCCATGATCTCGATTGCGCCCGTCAAGCCCGCCAACGCACCGCTGAGCGCCAACGCCAAGATCGTGTTGCGCGGCACGCTCATGCCGGCATATTTAGCGGCGTCAGGGTTGGTGCCCACCGTGCGCAGTTCAAAGCCCAGCGTGGTGCGATTGAGGAACCAATCGGTGAACCACACCGCCGCCAACATGATCACGAAGCCGACATGCAGCGCCCCGCGTGACCCCACCCATGCCAAGAACAAGCCCCCGACCACCACCAGCACGCCATCCACAACGGGGCGCAGGGCATAGCGGATGTCAGTCGCTATCCGAGTGCGGCGCTGATACAGCCCTAATGCCAGTAACGCGGCACCTGCCAGAAAAAACAGCCACACGGGCAGCGATGTAAATGCGGGCAGCCGCGCCGCCTCGTTGATGAACGGGGTGCGCGGGGTGCTGGCGGTGACATCCAGCAAAATCACGGGCGTGGTCGATTTGATCATCCAATCCACGAACAACACAGCGATATAGTTGAGCATGATCGTCGTGATCACCTCATGCGCGCCCGTGAAGGCTTTTAGCATGCCGGGGATCGCCCCCCACAAAAAGCCACCCGTGATACCGCCGACGAGCGCCAGCGCCAAGCGGAAGATCATCGGCAAGCCGTCGAAGAGGGGCGCAAAGCCGACCCACACGGCGAAGATGCCACCCGCGTAAAGTTGCCCTTCTGCGCCGACGTTGAACAAACCCGCCTTAAAGCCCAGCGCCACCGCCAAACCCGCGATGATAAACGGGATAGCGCGCACCAACATCGTTTCTAAGTTGACGGGGAAGAACAACAATGCCGACCCGCCCAAGCGCAAATATGCCGTTTCGGGGCGATCATCGCTGGTGTCGTCGGGGGTATTGCTGTTATTGTTGATCACGCCCGTCACGCTGGTACTGGCATCGACCACCAAGCGGTTGCCGGGACGCCGGACGACGAGGTTGTCCGCCAACGCCGGAGTCAATTCCGTCGCGATCATGGCGTTCACATCGGGGTTGCTCAACAGCCCGACCGAGTACATCTCGCGCACGATGGCGATTTGTTCAGCGAGGGCGGTGATGTCGGTGATGCCCGCGCGATCCAAGATGTCAAAGGCGGTGACTGCCGAGCGTACTACTGCCGCGCCCCCTTCGACCGTCGCCAGTTCGCCGAGCGCCACCGCTTCGGGCGAGCCGAGCGCGATATTATTTGCCGCCAACAGATCGAGCGCAGTGACGAGGCGTTCGAGTTTGGCGATCCCCTCGCCGCCCACGAGCGCCAATGCCGCCAACATTTCGGCGTCGCTCAGGGTGGCAACCGAAGGTACCAGCGCTGCCAGCGCCGTTCGATCTTCGGCGGTCAAACTGGTGGCGCGTCCGTACTGTTCGCCCAAGTCGCGGACATCACCGCGCGGCAATGCCGCCAATTCAGCGATAAGCGGGCGGTTTGCCGTCACCAATGCCGCATCAACGGTGTCGAGATCGACCACGCCTTGCGCCAGTTCAGTCAATGCGTCGTCATCGAGTGTTGCCAAGCCGCTGATCGCGCCTCGGTAGCGCGTGACAACGGTTGCGCCCAACGTTTGGGCGTCGGTGAAGGAACGCGACAATGCCCGCAAATCATTATTGTTAAGCGGCTGATCTGCCGCTAAGGTCAAGAACAAATTGAGATCGGCGCTGGACACTTGATCGTTGATCACGATGCCGAGCGCACCTTCTAAGAGTGCCGAATACGCTGTCCCCGCGATATTCAAGCCCCGCCCGATATCGCCGCGCCCCCCTGTGAAAATCATCAAGGGCACCGTGAGGATAAGCGCTGTCAGCACAGCAAGCACAGGCACCAACGAGGGAGAAATTTGCTGCCACACCCGCACCGGCAAGATCGCTTGGCGCGGGGGCGGGGGTGTAGAACGAAGCGAAACATCAGTCACTTGCCGCCACCTTTTCTGGTTCTGGGCGCACGCCCGCCATCAATAAACCGCACATATTGCGCGATGCCGAAGCAATCGGCATATCATCCATGATCGTTCCGGCGTACATCACCACCACCCGATCGGATAAGGATAAAATTTCGTCAAGTTCCGCCGACACCAACAAGACCGCTGCCCCACGATCCCGCATTGCCACGATCTGCTTATGAATAAATTCAATCGACCCGACATCCAAGCCGCGTGTGGGCTGTGCGGCGACCACCAAGCGGCTATCGCGCGAAAACTCGCGGGCGATGATCACCTTTTGCTGATTGCCGCCCGATAGTTTGCCAATCGCCACATCGATGCCGGGGGTACGGACATCATACTGTTTGACGAGCGTCGTCGCTTCGCGCTCGATGGCGCGGTCATCGGCGAGGATGCCATGCGAAAACGGGTTGACGTAATAGGTTTGCAAAACAATATTGTCTTTGATCGGGAAAGGTCCGACCATCCCATTCTTTTGGCGGTCTTCCGGCACATGCGCCACGCCCGCTTCGGTGATCCGACGCGGGGAAGCATGGGTGATATCCTGCCCGTTCAGGGTGATCTTCCCGCCCGCACTTTTGCGCAAGCCGGTGATCGCCTCGATCAGTTCTGTTTGCCCGTTGCCCTGCACACCCGCGATACCGACGATCTCGCCCGCGCGCACGGCTAACGATAAGTTGCGCACGGCTTGGAGTTTGCGATCATCCATGACCGACAGATCATAGACTTCGAGGACGGTCTCGCCGGGGTTTGACGGGGTTTTGTCCACCCGCAGCAAGACCTCCCGCCCGACCATCATCTCCGCCAACAATTCTTCGGTGGCGCGGTAGGGTTCGATGCGACCGGCGACTTTGCCACCGCGCAACACGACCACGTCCACGCAAATTTCGAGGATCTCTTTCAGCTTGTGGCTGATGAAAATAATGCTCACACCGCGTTCTAGCAGAGAACGCATGATGCGAAACAAGCCCTCCGTCTCTTGCGGCGTCAAGACCGCCGATGGCTCATCAAGGATCAAAATTTCCGCTTTGCGATACAACGCCTTGATGATCTCGACCCGCTGTTGTACGCCGACGGGCAAATCTTGCACCAAGGCATCGGGGTTGACCTCCAAGCCGTATTGGTCGCTGATCTCCACGATGCGCTTGCGCGCCGCCCGCATATTGAGGAAGGGTCCGCGCACCGACTCGTTGCCGAGCATGATGTTTTCGGTGACGCTCAACACCGGCACCAACTGAAAGTGCTGATGCACCATGCCGATCCCCGCCCGAATCGCATCATTGGGGCTATCGATGGTGACGGGCACCCCCTTGACGAGGATTTCGCCTTCGTCGGGGGAATATAGCCCGTAGATCATGTTCATCAAGGTGCTTTTGCCCGCGCCGTTTTCGCCCAGAAGCCCTAGCACCTGCCCCTTGCGCAACTGGAGATCGATATGATCGTTCGCCAGCACACCGGGGAACCGTTTGGTCAGTCCGCGCACTTCCAGCACGACTGGTGGTTTCTCAGTATTGTTCATGTCGCACCCCGCCTAGAAAAATCATTACGGAAGCTTAAACTCTGCTTAAGATTATAGCGTGCCAACGGAAAAACAAAAACAGGCGGTCGGCGGCGCATACCTATCAGATCGCGGGCAATGGTCGTTAGATACGCCGAGGGTGCAACCGCCGCATCCTTACGGGGGTATGTGTTTTAGAACCTGCGCTCATGTAAAATAGGCATATTAGGAACCCCCAAAACACTACTCTGATATCGTTCTCGGTGATTCAGGCGGTGATTTCGCTTTGAATATTTCCTTTTCTCGTCACAAGGAGCAATACCCCATGGAAACCGTCGTCATCATCGCTCGTTTGCTGCACTCGTGGACTCGCTGGTTGTTCGTATTGGTCGCCCTCGCTACAGTCGTTTATTTTGTCTTGGGGCTAGTGCAAAGCCGGGCATGGGATAAACGCGCCAACGCCCTCCTCAATGCTTTTGGCGGCATTGTCGGCTTACAATGGTTGTTAGGGCTGGTGTTGTTGGGCGCGTGGGGAAGCATGTCAGGCTTTAACCAACGTCATTTTTGGGAACATCTGACCGTGCAAACCATCGCTGTGATCGTCGCCAATGCCCATCACGGGTGGCGTCGTCGCGAGCTTGCCGATGCGGCACGGTGGCGCAACGGGTTGATCGTGGTCGTCGTCTCGCTGTTGTTGATCATCGTGGGCATCGCCGTGTTGCCCGTCGCGATCCAATGGCGTTTCTACATCCCCTCGTAGGGACTCCCCGACGCGCAACAACACATCCGCAAAAAATTATCCGCAACCGGGGAGCCTGCGATGGCACGCCCCTTCGCCTACAAGGAAACTCATCATAGACGCGCCCCAATCCGAAAAACTAGACTTCAAACGCATCCTGCCGATTTTCATGATCGTGCTGGTGGATCTATTGGGCTTGACCATCATTCTGCCGCTGTTGCCCTTGTATGCCGTCTCGTTTGGGGCGAGTCCTTTGACCATCGGGCTGATCGCGGCGGTGTATCCGACGATGCAATTGATCGCTGGACCGTATCTCGGCGCGCTGTCGGATCGCTTTGGGCGCAAACCGGTGTTGCTCTTTAGCCAATTGGGCACGTTGAGCGGGTTTATCCTGCTCGGCTTCGCCAACGCCTTGCCGCTACTGCTGCTGTCCCGCATGATTGACGGCTTGAGCGGGGCAAATATCTCGGTGGCGCAAGCCGCCATCACCGATATGACCACCGCCAAAACCCGCACGCAAGGCTTGGGGTTGATCGGGGCAGCTTTCGGCTTGGGCTTCACCCTCGGTCCAGCAATCGGCGGCATCGCGCTGACGGTCAGCAACAACAATTATCAGGTGCCGGCATTTTTAGCGGCGGGGTTCTCGCTGGTTGCCATCTTGCTGACGGCGTTCTTGTTCAAAGAAACCCACACCGAGTCTTCGCGCACCGAGGTAGCGGCGGCACAAGCCAGCGCCCCAGAGTCCCGGCTCGCCAAGTTGACGCGCGCTTTTCGCAGCCCACTGATCGGGATGCTCTTGATTTTGATGTTTGTGCAACATTTGGTCTTTGGCGGCATCGAAAATCTAATCGCACTTTTCAATTTGACCCGACTCGGCATGAACGCCGCCAGCAATACCGTACTGTTTATTTACGTCGGTGTGATCTTGGTCGTGGTGCAGGGCTATGCTATCGGCAAATGGAGCCGCCGCTTCGGGGAACGCAAACTCATCTTTGCGGGGCTGGCATTGCTGAGCGTGGGCGTCATTGCGACGGCACTGACCCCACAAATTCCGGTGCCTTGGTATTCGCAAGCCACCATGATAGCGGAGCTGAACACGGGCGCGACGCCCTTGTCGGTGACGCTGCCCGATGATGCCAACAAAGGCGTCTTGGGGTTGGTGTGGTTGCTCGTGGCGATGTTTCCAACGGGGGTAGGCAGCAGCATCTTATCCCCTAGCATCAACAGTTTGCTGACTAAGCATAGCAACCCGCTCGAAATCGGCACGATCTTGGGGGTCAGCGCGTCGATGCTAAGCCTCGCCAACATCATCACGCCCGTGCTAAGCGGGGCGATGTTTCAATTTTTGGGCAGCAGCGCCCCGTTCTTGATCGGTGGGGTGATCCTTGCGGCGTTGCTGGGGGTAGCGCTGCGGGTGATCAAAGAAACGCCCGTGCCCGATGCTGCCGCTGACCACATCCAAATCGGTGCCAGCGTGATCTAATGGGGCGAGATGGGTGGCACGGGGATATTAAACGGGCGGACATACGGCGCGCGGACGCTCATGTTTATGAACGATCCCCATGCGCCTAGTCCGCACCCTACCCAGCGCCTCGTGGGGGGCATTCTGATCGCACACTCCCACACCCCACCTTTACGCCCCGCGAACGCCCCCCGTTGATCGTATCTCACTCTTATATGTCTTCATAACACCCCTGAAATTT
>JBBRTY010000114.1:0-13142 GCA_038248285.1 Aggregatilineales bacterium | reverse complement strand
GGTTGGGAAAATGGCACCGCCCCAAAGGGTGCAAGTATCGTATCCTGTGCGGGTGATCCCCAAACAGGTCATGCGTAGTTCCGGCGGTCACCCGGGAAATAGCTCGGTCTGAAGACGATCTTCAGGCGGGTTCGAGAATCGTAACCGTCAGCACCTTGAGCGGAGGTGGCTTCCAAGAAGCCGCACCGCTTTAGCGGTTGCGGAGTGTCACATCGCTAAACAGATCAATACCGCCTATGCCCAAACGTTGGCAGGGGCGCTGACGCTGCGCATTGTCCAGAAAGACGCCAACGCGCATGAGGCGATCCCGGTGCTGCTCGAAGAACTGGATCGGTGGATTGTGCAAGGCAATCAAGACGTGATCACGTTTGTGGTCTTGCGCGAAGAAGCCGGTTACTTCCAGCATAGCGGCGCAACCGTGTTGGCGCGGTGGTATGGCGAACGTGCGCTGACCATGAGCGAGCGCTTCGCAGGGGATGAGTTGCGCCCAGCGATTGAAGTACTTTTGAGCGCGGTCGGGGGGTAGCCATCTGGGGACGCCACTTTTGATTTTGTGTGGCTACTACGCCAATGCTGTTGGCGAATTGATTTTATCTAGGGTCGGCGTGTCTTTTTTGTGGAGGCGCAAGGCATTGTGCCCCTACGGATCCTCTCCTATTTTGACTCGCCAACAGCATCTACGCTAATGTCACATTAGATGGACGTTCTAAAAATGTCGAAAATTCCCGTAAACAATGCGCAAATGGTGGGACGCGCAACGGCGCGTCTGCTGTATTCCCGAAAATGGGCATCCCGTTGGGTGTCTCTAGCGGGAGAATCATCGAACGGATTTCTAATGTGATATTGGCGTAGTAGTTACCTTCAATGTTTAAACTAGACCGAGCTATTTTGTTCCACCGTGCCACGCCAAGCACCTGTTTCTTTGCCACTCGACTCGATAAAATGCTTAAAGCGTTTCAGATCACCTGCCATACGGCTTTCAACAATACCAAGAGCCGCACCGACATTCTCAATGAAGCCCTTGGGATCATAGTCAATTTGAAGCATCACTCGCGTTAGATTATCATCGATGTGATGGAAGGTCACGACACCCGCATGTTTGGCTCCGGATATGCTCTTCCAGGCAATACGTTGATCTGGGGTTTGCTCTGTAATTTCTGCATCCCACTCTTGTTCACTACCTGCAATCTCTGCAACCCAGTGAAGCTGTGTATCACTTATTTGCTTAACCTCTTTAACACCATCCATAAAGTGTGGAAACATCTCAAACTGTGTCCACTGATTATACGATGTACTCACGGGAACATTTACATCAATCGATTGTTCAAAGTTACCCATCATATTTCCTTTCACATCATAAAACACCTAGGATTTAGACTACGCTATCCCAAAAACCAACATAGTCAGCTCACCTCAAAACGCTTGTTATGTAGAAGCCCAAGTGTAGTCAAGTGAGCGAAATTCTTACATTACGCTATTGGTCTAAAAAGTAAAGCATAGACTTATATCGTAATCCTGAATGGATGCTAGAACAGGATACATCTGACCCATTTCCATATAGGTCAGGTGGCTAATATATATAATATTATAAAAATAAATTAACTAAAGGCATTCGATTTAGCGGGCACCCCATTGGGTGTCCCTATAAACCACGCCGTTGTAGGACGCGCAACGGCTCGTCCGGTGGGGAAAATAACTACGCCGATGCTGTTGGCGAATTGATTTTATCTAGGGTCGGCGTGTCTTTTTTGTGGAGGCGCAAGGCATTGCGCCCCTACGGATCATCTCCTATTTTGATTCGCCAACAGCATTTACGCCAATGTCACATTAGATGGGCATTCTAAAAATGTCGAAAATCCCCGTAAACAACGCGCAAATGGTGGGACGCGCAACGGCGCGTCCGGTGCATAGGACTAATTCGATATCCTTTGTACTTCCGCGCCATCTGTTCCGCCTTTGCGACTTTATGCGCACGCCTTGCGTACAATCATCATATATCCATAGTGGCATGATAGACTGTGCCTGAACTCATTATTGATGTGGACCCGACGAGGAAAGAATCGCAATGGCTGAAACCCCGCATGTGCTGCAAACCCAAGACCTGAAAAAAGACCTCCAAGTCGGTGAAGTCACCGTTCACGCCCTGCGCGGCGTCACACTGAACGTCCAGCGCGGTGAGTTTATGGGCATCATCGGACCCTCCGGCAGTGGTAAATCGACCCTGCTGGGCTTGATCGGTGGCTTGGATTCGCCGACTTCAGGCACCGTCACCATTGATGGTATCGACATCACCAACCTGAACGAGCGCGCGCTTACCCGAGTGCGCAATGAAAAGATCGGCTTCGTCTTTCAATTCTTCAACTTGATCCCCACCTTGACCGCCCAAGAAAATGTTTCGCTGCCGATTCAGTTTGCCAAGAAGCGCAAATTTAACCCCGACAAACGGGCTGCCGAATTACTTGAGTTACTCGGTATTGCGGATCGCCTCGATCACCGCCCGACTCAACTTTCCGGTGGGCAGCAACAACGAGTCGCGATTGCCCGCGCCCTCGCCAATGGTCCGGCGCTGTTGTTGTGCGACGAACCGACCGGCAGCCTTGACAGCGAATCGAGCGCGACGGTGATGAAGGCATTGCGCGATGTGCAGCGCAACACCAACACCACCGTGATCATCGTCACCCATAGCATGGATGTCGCTTCGCAACTGGATCGTTTGGTCACACTGGTCGATGGGCACTTGGTGTCTGATGTCGATCCGCAATCGAGTGCCCAACTTGCTGCCGTCGCGCTGTTGAAAGAAAAACGCGCTACGGGTGAACTCGCCGCCGCAGCCGTACAACGCTAAGGGGGCATGAATGATCGAAAAATTTAGCTTTTACTTCCGGCACTCTTTCAACGATCTGCGCGTCAATGGGCAGCGCACCTTTTTCGCGCTATTGTGTATCGCCGCTGGGGTCGCCGCCGTCGTCAGTTTGCAGACCGTCGCCCTGATGATCGGCGATACGCTGACGGGCAACTTGCAAGCCACCAATCGTGGCGATATTCAAGCCAGTTTGGAATTTGGGTTCAACGATGATGAGCAAGGTGCCATCCTTGAGCAAGCCGTTGCCGAGGGGTTGCTCGAAGAACTGCCGTCCTCTGGTTTCGGCGGTGCGGGTGCGCAAACCCAATATATCATCGGTGCCGAGGGCGTCGCCCAAATTCAGGCATGGATCGATAGCACCTATCCGGATCAAATTGAACTGACCTATCCTTGGGTGATCAGCGATATCGCCGCCATCTTCACAGGCGGCATCGGCACCAGCGTCACGGATTCAACGACGGGGGATAGCGGTTCCCAAGTGACGCCCGTCTTGATCGATCCGGCGGTCTATCCGTTTTATGACGAGATCGAGTCGGTGGACGGGACGCCGTTGTCGGAACTGATTCAGTCGCCGACGGATATCGTGATCGATGAGAAATTGGCGGAGACGCTCGGCGTTGAAGTCGGTGCCACGTTGCGCGTCAGTGGGGCAGATGTCGATTTCACGCTGCGCGGCATCGTCCCGACCGAAGCCGAAGTCACCAGCCCGACGACGGGCATTTTTGCCGCGCTCTTCGGCTTTTACTATCTGGAGCGCGATGCCATTCAATATTTTGAGGGGCTGACGGGGCGCACCGATAAACTGTATCTGAAGCTCGCCGACCCGACGATGACTGCCGAGGTCAATCGGGCGTTCTTGACCCAGTACCCGTATCTCGAAACCGATACGGTGGATACCCTGCGTCAAGACAATGAAGCTTTGGCGAACCAAATCAATCAGGTCGTGACAGTCGTCGGCTTGGTATCACTCTTGCTGGGCAGCATCGGCATCATCAACACGATGCAGGTGATCGTGCGGCGGCGTACCGTCGAAGTCGCGGTCTTAAAGACCATCGGCTTAGAGGCGGGCGAGGTGACGATGTTGTTTTTGGTGGAAGCCTTCATCATGGGCGTGCTGGGCAGCATCTTGGGCATCTTGCTGGGGTGGGCGACCACGTTTGTGATCAAAGGTGTGGCAGAAAGCCTCGTGGCGCAAGCGCTCCCGTTTCGGATCGCGCTGGCACCGATCGTCAATGGCATCATCGTAGGCACGTTGGTGACGACGATCTTCGGCTTTTTGCCGACGTTGGCGGCGGGGCAAGTGCGCCCCGGCGTAGTGCTACGCCCCAGTGATACCATCATCCCGCGTGCGGGACTCTGGCGGACGTTGGGGGCGCTGATCATCATCATCGCGGCGCTGAGCGGGGTATCCGCCATCATTTTGGGGAACTTGCCGACTGCCATCCTCGTGACTATCGGCGCGTTTATCGCGTCGGGCATCTTGGTGCTGTTGCTGTCCTTCTTGATCTGGATCATCGGGCGCTTCTTCCCGTCGCTCGGCATCGTTGACCTCAAAATTTCGCTCCGGCAGATGCTTGCGGGGCGCGGTCGCGGGGCGACGACATTGTTGGCGTTGGTGGTGGGCGTGTTCTCGCTCAGCTTGATCACCTTGTTTGCCGATACCATCAACAACACCTTGTCCACAGCGCTCGGTTCTGCCAGCGGCGGCAATGTCATCGTCGCTATGACCAACCGCAACAGCATCCCCCAAGTGACGGCGGCGTTGGATGAAACCGAAGGCGTAGTCGCTTATCAGGTGTCGCAAAGTTTTGGCGGCACGCTGGTGTCGATGGAAAAACCCGATGGCGCGCTGTTGGATCGCGATGCGATCATGGCGACCATCGAGGAAAACTCCAACCTGCGGGATACCATCGCGGCATTTGGCGGCGATCCCGATGAGATTGATGTCGGCGAAATCGTCTTAGCGGGGCTGAGTAACCTCAGTGGGATTGACCTCGGCGTTACGCCCAGCACCGCACCGACGGCGATCTTGCGCGGGCGGGACTTCACCGACGCCGACGCCGGGCAACCTGTGATCATCTTCACCGAGTCGGACAATCTCACCAGCGCCGAGATTGAGGTGGGCGCAAAACTCATCTATGAATTTGGCGAAGATGCCAGCGCGCAGCAAATCACGCTCGAAGTGATCGGCATCCGTCAGCGTCCGGTGATCAACAGCCCCACATCGGGCAGCGGCACTCAGATTCCGTTGGATGCGCTGCCGAGTGTGATTGCGCCGTCCACTATTCAAGCGTTGGTGAACATTGCCGACGAAAATATTCCCGAATTGCGGCGCACGCTCAGCACCGTGCCGGGGACGTTCGTTTTGGAGACGGCGGTGTTTGTGCAATTGCTCAGCAGTTTGCTGGCGACCTTTAGCGCCTTCCCGACGATGGTGGCGCTCCTTGGTTTAGTGGTGGGTGGGGTCGTGATCGCCAATTCGGTGGCGCTGACCACGCTGGAACGCCGCCGCGAGATCGCCGTGATGAAAGCGGTCGGCTTACAACGGGAGCGCGTCTTAGGCATGATCTTGCTGGAAAACGGCATTATGGGCTTGATCGGCGGCTTGATCGGCGTCGGTTTAGGCGTATTGATGCTGGTCATTTTGCTGAGCGCCTCCGGCTCATCGCTGAGCGTGATCCCGTTTGGGACGGCGCTGTTGCTGATGGGCTTGTGCATCGGCGTGGCGCTGATCGCGGCGACCACGACGGCATGGGGCGCATCGGGCGAGAAACCGCTCAACGTGTTGCGGTCAGAATAAAACCCAAAGGCACGCCGACAAGGAGAAATCTTTCCCGTTGTCGGCGTGCCTTCGCGATGCTATTGTCCTCATCCATTCGTGCGAGGGTATCATCCCAACGTAAACGGCATCTCCCGCAAGCGTAGCCCCATAAGCGCGAACAGGGCGTTACTGATGGCTGCCGGCACTGCCCCGATCACGGGTTCGCCCATGCCGCCGATGGGGGTGTCATCGCTGCTGAGCAGGGCGACATCAATCGTCGGGGCGTCGGTCATGCGCGCCAACGGGTAATCGTTGAAGTTTTGGTTGGTCGCCATGCCGTTTTCGACCACTTGCCGCTCATACAATGCCGAGCTGATGCCCATGATGATGCTGCCCTGTACTTGGGCAATGGCACCATCGGGATTGATCACCAAGCCCGGATCGACGGCGCACCACGCATGATGCACCCGAATGCGTTGTTCATCCCCCGACACCTCGACGATCAACGCCACGACGGTACCCCGATCATAGGTGACGGCGACGCCGCGCCCGCGCCCCGGTGCGGGAGGAGTCGCCCAATTGGCAAGTTGGCTGGCGGCAGTCAGCGCCGCTTCGTAACGTGCCCCGAGATCGCCTTCGGGCTTATAGCGCAGTCGGAATTCGAGGGGATCGATGCCGGCTTCAAAAGCGATCTCGTCCATAAAGCTTTCCGAGGCAAAGGTGTTGGCAAATGATCCCAAACCGCGCCAATAGGCAGTCGGCACGGGGACGCGGGTCGTGTGATAAATCACGCGGCGGTTGGGGATGTTGTAATGGATCAGCCCGCCATATGCCGCCAAGGGGTCGGCACCGAGCAAGGTTTCGAGGAAACCGCCGCCGCCGACTTCGGGATTAAACAGCACATCACTGCTGGCGATACCGTGATGGAGCGCCGTCAGATTGCCCTCCCCGTCCAGCGTCGCCCACAAGTGGTTGGCGGCGGGGGGGCGGCGATACCCATATTTCATATCTTCTTCGCGCGTCCAACCGACATGCACGGGACGCCCCGTCGCTTTGGCGAGCAACGCCGCTTCCACGCCGACATCCGCGCCTGTTTTGCGCCCAAACGCGCCGCCGACATAGGTCGGGATGATCTCGATCTTGGCTTCATCCAGTTTGAGCGCCAGCGCGACCTTCTCGCGCGTTAAGCCCGGCGCTTGGGTGGAGGCGTACACCACCGCCGAGTCCGCCGTCACGGTCGCCATTGCCGCTTGGGGTTCCAGTTGGGCATGAACCGCCATCGGGGTGCGATAGCGCGCTTCTATCCGTTTGCTGTTGGCGGCGCTGGTCACATCGCCATCCCGTTGAATGAGGGTGCCCCCTTCGGCGGGCACGCTGACGATACTGTCGATCTCGGCTTGGCTGATGGTGGTGCCGCCTTCCCATTCCAACGCCAAGTGCAGGATGGCATTCTGCGCTTGCGTGCGCGCACTGGCGATCACGCCCGCAAAGCCGTCTTGAATGACGACGGCGATCACCCCCGGTTGTGTTTCGGCATCGCCCGCTGTCGCGCTTTTCAGCTTGGCACCATAGCGGGGGGGACGCGCCACCGCGCCATAGACCATGCCCTCCACGCGGACATCATAGCCATAGATGGCGCGCCCCGTCACTTTTTCGCGCAGATCGACGCGCGGTGCCGAGGTGCCGATATAGCGGAAGTCACTGTTAGCTTTGAGCGCTGGCACGGTGCCGGGGATCGACCACTCGCCCTGTTTGTCGGTGATGATCTTGCCGTAAGCGATGCGGGTTTCGGGCGCGCCGGACACTTCAAAGGCGCTGCCCACAGCGACCATTTCGGTCGTGGTGCGCCCCATTTGAGCGGCGGCTTCGGCGCGCAGCATTTCGCGGAGCGTAGCCGCGATCTCGCGGATGGGCTGGTACATCGCCGTCACCGAGGTGCTGCCGAAGGTGAACATGAGATCGCCGTCGAAGCCCCGTGCGCTATCCGCCTGATGCACTTGGATTTGTGCCCAATCGAGTTCGAGTTCATCCGCCGCGATCTGCGTCAATGCCGTGTGGATGCCTTGCCCCATTTCGATCTTGGGGATATAGAGGTGGGCGATGTTGTCGGCGGTGATCTCGAACCAGACAAACGGGGATTTGGGCGGCGCGCCACTGGGTGCCGCGCCTGTCAGGAATGCCTGATTGATAGCGAGGCGGGCTTCACGCACGAGCGTCGGTCCGCCGAGGACGGCACCGACCGCCAAGACGCCCACGCCACCGCCCAATACCATCAAGAAGCGACGGCGCGAGATGGCACGACGGGCTTTTTTTTCGGCGGCGGCGGCTTGTTCTTCGGGGGAAAGTTGTTCAGGTTGCTTTGCCATTATGCACGATCCTCTGCGATTTGGGCGGCGCGGGCGACAGCGCTGCGGATGCGGACATAAGTCCCACAGCGGCAAGTGTTGTTGCTCATGGCGGCGATGATGTCATCATCGTTGGGGGTGGGGTTGCTCTCTAAGAATGCCGCCGCCGTCATCATTTGACCGCTCATACACCACGAACACTGGGGCACTTGATGTTCAATAAAGGCTTCTTGTACTGGATGCAAGACTTCTTCGCCCGCATCGTTCACAGTCGCCAAGCCTTCGATGGTGGTGATCGTTTTCCCTACGGCGATAGCGGCGGGCGTGATACAGGAGCGCATGACCATACCGTCAATGTGGACGCTGCACGATCCGCAGACGCCGATACCGCACCCGAATTTCGTCCCTGTTAAGCCGATGGTATCGCGCAGCACCCACAAGAGTAGGTCATCGGCGGAGACCTCAACCTCGTATGTCTGTCCGTTGACGTTCAGTTCCACGATAAAAATCCTTTTGTCTTGGCAATAAAAGGGGATGCTTGATGCTCAATGCCAAGACAATAACACAAGAGTGCGCGACGGACAAACGCAACTGCGCCCATGTTAGGTTCGATGGGGGTCTAAAAATGTCGAAAATCCCCCCAGACAACGGGCAAATGTAGGTCCGCGCAACCGCGTTCTGTTAAAAAAGTCGGACAACCACATTGGGTTGCCCCTACGAGACCCAATGTGGTCGCCCGCCGATTCAAATCCTTTTTCAACAGAATCCCTTGGTTTGCCCCCTACGAACGATGCCTTAATCGCCGCTTGCCACTGGCACGCCCGCACGATTGTTTAACCACCGGAAGACGCGCAAATTGACGACCGCGATCCCGCAGAAGATCAGTGCGGCACCGATGAGCAAGCGCGCGTCAATGACTTCATTGAGGATGAGCGCGCCCAAAAATACGCTGACCGCCGGGACGACATACGTTACCATGCTGGAACGCGCCGCGCCGAGTTCGCGCACCATCCAGTAGTACATCAAATAGGCGACGAAGGTATTGAGGACGCCGAGCAGCAACACCGCATACAGGGTATCACGCGGGACGCTATCCAGCGCGACGGGTGCCGCCCCGTTGAGGTAGGGCGCGGCGAACATGGCGATCCCCGACGAGATGGCGGCAAATGTCATCGCCCCAGCGGAGACCATGATCGGCTCATAACGGTCTTTGATTTGTTGGCGGCTGTACACGGTGAAGATGGCATAACACAATGAGGCGAGCGCGACGGCGAGCGCCCCAAAAAATTCGACCGTGATCGCCCCTTGTTCGGCGATGCTGCGGGTGGCGAGCAGCACCACGCCGATGAAGCCCAATGTTAAGCCGGCGATCTTCTGGGGCGTGATCCTCTCGTCCGCGAAGGTGAAGTGGGCGACGATCATTGTGAAGAACACGGCGGTCGATTGCAGGATACCCGCCAAACTGCTGTCGATGCTGATTTCGCCCCATGTGATCAGCGCGAAAGGCAAGGAGGTATTGCCGATGCCGATCACGATCAGCGGAAAGAGACCTTTCCAGCTAAAGGGGAGGTGCTTTTTCTGTGCCAGTAGCACCAGATTCATGCCGATAGCGGCGATAACCGTCCGTATAAAAACGACTTGAAAGGGTGGAAAGTCTTTCACGCCGATGCTGATGAGCAAGAAAGATGATCCCCAAATCAAACCGAGTGCCCAAAAAGCAGCCCACTTTGCCACGCTGATTGCTCCTGTGAAAAGAAAGAAAAATGTGACGCCAAGACGCCATCGCAAGCTTGCGAAGAAAAAAAGAACGAAGGGGCGTGTTCCTGAACGGATGAGCGTATAGCGATGGTGCGAACACCTCATTTTAGGCGGTGGCGGCGGGGGTTGTCAATCAGTCCAAGTGGGGGGTAGAGTGGGGTGGGGGATAAGTGAGCAAGAAATGGAGACGCCGCCCCACATGGGCGGCGTCTCCATTTCTCTCAATATTTTCTGGCTTACGCGCCGTCGGTGATCGTCAGCGTGTACGCGCCTTCACCCGCATCGTCATAGCTGCCGACCTCGATGAACACCGTATCGCCCGCCGCCACTTCCAAGCCTTTGATCAGCGAATTGACCGTGCCGCCCACGGGCGAGTCGTCGTTTTCGGCGATCAGCTCCCCGTTGCCGTCATACACGCGCACAACGGTATCGAACGTGCCCTCTTCATCGCCCAACGCGATCGTGAGGGTGCTGTCGTTTTCGGCGACAAAGGTATAGAACACACGCTCGCCCAACGCCAGTGCGCCATCAAGCACATCGCCAATGGCAATGGCACCCCCATCTACGAGGGGGGCGGCACCGGTGTTATCCAGCCATTCGACAGCTGCTTCCAACAAGGGATCGCCATCGCTGAAGACCGTTTCTTCCGTCACTGGAACGACCAGAGTGGGCGCGACGCCCGTGTCTTCGATATGAATTTCGTTGTCTGCGCCCAGTGCCCGCGCCCGTGTGAATTGACCACCGACGCCATCGGGCATGGCGAATTGTTGAATGCCACCGCCCAAGCCGCCCGTCGGATAGTAGCCGACGATTTCGACATTATCGCGCAGGGTCAGGGCATAGCTGAAGAATTCGCAGTTGCTAAAGCACGCGGGCGAGATCAAGACCGCAATCGGTCCCAGATAGCGATCCGCCGGATTGGGCGCAGGGGTGATCGTCTGGTTGTAGAGGTCATCCGTCGCGAAGGCGTCCAGGTCTTCAAAATAGAAGGCACTGGTGCCGGTGTAGGTCGGTTCCTCAAACAGATAGCCCAACATCGGTTCCGAGATATCGGGGGAGCCGCCGTTGTTGTAACGCATGTCGATGATGATGCCGCTGACGCCCGCTTGATTGAAGAGTGCCAACGCCCGCTGCCACAATAGAATCGAGACCAAAATATCGTCGGTGAAGCTGTAAATGGCGACATAACCATAACCGGTATCGAGGATTTCGTACTCCAGCGGCAGGTTGGAATTGCGCGGCGTGCCATAGACACTCGCACGCGAGACGAGGCGGCTGGCGGATTCTTCAATTGCCGTGAGTTCGGCGGTGGTTTCGTCACTGTCGCCCGGGTTGAGATAGGCGATCTCGACTTCATCGCCGACGCTAAAGCGCATCACTTGCCGCACTTGTTCCAAACGGCGTAGCGTCGGGCTGCTGTAAGGGGGATTCAAGCCCGCCAAGCCTTCCAGCGCCTCGCCAAGGGCGTCCCCGTTCAGGGTAGTGATTTCCGCGCCGACTTCGATACCCGCTTCGGCTGCCGGAGTGTCAACGCCGACATAGTTGGCGATAAAGCGCCCGTCACTCAGTTCGACAATCGCTATGCCCACGCCACCGATGATAGTGGGGGACAACCCGCGCGAGGTGAGGAACTGGGAACCGATGCCGATGTGCCCATCCGGGATGGCGTTATCCGCGAAATCCGCCAGCACCAACTGATAAGCTTCCGAGTCGTTATCGGCTTCGGCGGCTTCCATCGCGGGCATATAAGTGGCGCGGATGGCGTCCCAATCGATATTCTTGAATTCGGTGAAGGCGTATTCCTTCTCCATCATATCCAAAAGCGCCGTGAAAGCATCGACATACCCGAGATCGGAAAAGTCGGGTAGTTCTTCGCCGGGCGATTCGACGATATCGACCGCTGCTTCGACAGACCGGATGAAAGTGAACGGTTCCTCGCTCAGATCGACGACCGTCCAACCCGCCGGAATGCCGACGGTGGGGTCATCGGCGGTGAACAGCTCGCCATCTTCGCCAAAACCAACGGGGAACCCTTGCGCCTCATCCGGTGCCCAGATGAGCGCCCGCCCGCCGTTAATTTTATAGAGCGTCTCGAAATCGAGGCTTTGGGTGGTCGAGCGGAAATAGATGAATTCACGGTTATCAATCACAGAATCATCAATGCCGTTGAACGAGAAATTGATGTTGTAGAAAGAGATGCCCGCATCCTCTTCCCCGTCGTTGTCCACATCCGCCAACATGCCACCGGGGGCAATCGGCAAGCGGACTTCAAAGGTGAAGGGGGACTGGCGGATATCCGACGTGATGGTGCCCAGGAACTGGGGGGAGTCCACGTTGAGATATTCGGTCGAAAAGACAAATTCCCCGCCGAAAACTTCGGAGATATCGCCCAAGAAGATCAACGGCTGGGTGCCATAATCCGCCAGATCGGGGATGGTATAGGCGAATTCACCGGTGACGATTTGGACGCCGCCCTCGTCATCAACGATATCGGCGGGAGTCAGGTCTTGCGCGAATGCCGTCAGCGGGACGACCGTGATCAGCAGACAGAGCAGAGACAATATACTGAAACGATTGAGTCTCATGTTTATTCCTTTTGAAAAATTTTCCAACGGATACCTCAATTCTACCCTATGGGTGCGGGCAGACGCTATAGTTCGCCGCTGCTCTTTCTGTGCCTATCCGCCGCGTAGTCTACCGATGATGAAGCCCAATAAGCCCAGCAGGATCAAGGGCATACCGATGCAGGGCAGCGCCACGAATAACAACCCGAAGCCCAACGAGGGCAGGGCACGCGCCGCTTGGCTCAGCAAATCTTGCGCAAAGGCTTCGCTGACATCACGGCGGATGTTGTCGTTGTTGATACAGAAATAGGCGACCTCGCCTTCGGTTCCGAAGTTTAAGGTTTCACCGGGTTGGGCAGTGCGGCTGACGCCGGACGGCTCTGTGATTTCACTGACGAGGCGTTCCCCCGTGCGGCAGACTTCGGACTCAACGGGACCGGCAAGGGCTTGGGCGAACACCTCGGACAGCGAGGTTGAAAATAAGACCGCCCCGCCGATGAAGCCGACAAGGGTGAGAATCAGTCCGCTGATGAACATCCATTTTCCCATAGTTTATCCTTATGATCGTGATGATCGTGATATGTAAGCATTGATGACGCTAGGCAGTATAAAACGGCGGGATGCGCTCGCAAAGAGCAACCTGTAGTCTAATACGTGCGATCTGCCAAATCGTTTCAAACGGGGGCGCTCGTGTTTAGGGTTAATCCCCTTTGGGTGCATTTCACTTTGGTGCATCGCTATGATTTCATAACAGGTAAACGGGCGGATATTCGGCGCGGCGACTCTTGGGGTTGGGGATTTTTCCACGAGCGCCTAATCCGCCCCTACATTTACGTTGATGAGACGATAGG
>JBBRTY010000113.1:0-13252 GCA_038248285.1 Aggregatilineales bacterium | reverse complement strand
CCCCTCACAACCACCCGACGATCTTCGCCAACAGATACACGATCCCGATGGACGCCAACAACAGCATCCACGCGATCAGCCGCCCGCTGTCTTGCGCGGCGGTGATCTGGCTTTGCTCGACTGTCACCGCGCCCAGCAGATCAACATAAAAATCGACGTTGACCCGCCCGCGCGTCAGCCGTGCCATGTAATCGTGCCCCGTCACCATCAGCCAGCCGCTGTCCTCGTCTTGCCAGTCCGCGCCCAGTCGTTCGGCGATGGCGCTTTCGAGAATGATACGGGCTTGGTCGCCGGGGATCGGCTCTACAGGCGTGCGTTCGTCGGTCATGCGGGACACTCCCTAGCTTAGACTAAAAAGCTGCGCAGAATTTCGTCCGTGCGGGCGATCATACGGTCAAACTGAAAGCGCCCCATGCCTTCGTGGGCGTGCGCGGCAAGGCGATCCCGCGTGCCGGGGCGCAACGCCTCGTTGAGCGCGGCGGTCAGCGCCTCGACATCGACATACGACACCAGCACGCCATTGACCCCATGAGTCACCACTTCGGGGTTGCCGCCTTTGTCGCTGGCGATCACGGGGGTGCCCGCGTGCAAACTTTCGAGCAGGGTGTGGGATAACCCCTCATAGCCGGAATACAAGACCACATAATCGGCGGCGCGCATCCACACCGGCATCAGGTCACGCCCCACCCGCCCCAAAAACGTCACGCGGTCGCCCAAGTCAGCGGCTTGTGCTTGCAATGCCGCTTGCTCATCGCCATCCCCAGCGATCACCAAGCGCGCGTTGGGGTGGTCACACGCCCGCAATGCCGCGATCATGTGATTGAGTCCCTTCCACGGCACTAACCGCCCAACACTGAGCAGTATGGGCGCATCAATGGGCATATTCAGCCGTGCCCGTGCCTCGCGTTGGGGGATCGTCACATCGGGCGTCGGCGGCAGGGCGTTGTAGACGACATCGATCTTGTCGTCGTCCACCCCCCAGCCCGTGACCATGCGCTTAAGATAGGCACTCGGCACGATCACGCGGTCATAGGCGCGGGCTTCGCGGGCGCGGGCGGCGCGGTCAAGGGCGGCGGCTCCGCCCAACGTCAGCGTCTGGTAGACATCGACATCGGTCGTCGGCGCGATCCAGCCTTTGCGGATGGCGCGCTCCCATCCTTGATCGCCCACGATCTTGATCACCCGCGGGGCGGCTACACTGCCGATCAGCGGCAAGCCGAGCGCATGGACATAGACGACATCCGCCCACGACAGCAACGGGCGGGCGGCGCGGGCATAATGCACCATACGGATCGGCAGCCGTCGGCGGGGGATGCGCGTCACGTCATAGGGGTAACTGACGGTGGGTGTGTCATCGCTGTACGTCACCAGCTTGACCTCCCAACCGCGCGTTTGCAGTTCCGGCGCGAGTCGGTGCAGATACGTCGCCGGTCCGCCCGACTCGGGGTGAAAAATGCCGCTGGCGATGAACAGATGTGCCGAAGTCATGGCGCGTGCTTACACATTAAAGCGAATATGCAGAATATCGCCATTCTTGACGATGTATTCCTTGCCTTCCAAGCGCATCTTGCCGGTCGCCTTCATCGCTGCTTCACTACCCGCCGTGATCAGGTCATCATACGCCATGACTTCGGCGCGGATGAACCCTTTTTGCAGGTCGCTGTGGATCACGCCCGCCGCTTCGGGGGCGGTCGCGCCGATGCGGACGCTCCATGCGCGCACTTCGTCCTCGCCCACGGTGAAGAAGTTTTGGATGTGCATCAGCTCGTAAGACAAGCGGATGACTTTGGCGGCGCTCAGTTCGGTGATGCCGTATTCTTCCATGAAGATAGCGGCGTCTTCGGCACTCAGTTGGCTTAGTTCCGCCTCGATCCCGCCTTGGATGATGTCGACGCGGCTGAGCATGTGGTCATAGGTCAGCGTCGTGTCGGTGGTCGATTCATCGGCGTTGATCAGGATCATGGTGGGCTTGAGGCTAAGAAAGCCATACCCGCGCAAGGGGCGGATGTCGTCTTCGGTCAATCCGAGGTCGCGCAAGGGCTTGCCGTCTTCGAGTTGCACCTTGAGGCGTTCCAGCATTTCTTTTTCGTCGGAGAGCGTCTTGTCGCCCGCCTTGCCTTTGCGCTTCAAATCGACTTCGACTTTTTCGAGACGGGCTTCGATGGCGACCAAATCGGTCAGCATGAATTCGCCATCAAGGATATCGACATCGCGCGCCGGATCGACAGTCTCATAGGGGTGGGGGACATTAGTGTCTTTGAAGGCGCGCACCACATGGAGGTAGCCGTCTAGTTGTGCCAGTTCATTACGGAACTGCCCTTTTAGACCGCCTTCGCCGATGCCTTTGTCCAAACCGCCGATGTCCACATACGTCACTTGGGTGTAGGTGGTTTTCTTGGGGTTGTACATCGTCTTCATTTTTTCGACGCGCGGGTCGGGGACGTTGACGACGGCGGTATGAATTTCAAATTGACCGCTGGTCGCCGCGCCCGTCGGCAAATTGCCGAGTGTGAGCGCGTTGAAAATGGTCGTCTTGCCGCTATTGGGTAAGCCGATGATGCCGAGTTTCATAGAGGGTTTCGCCTGTTACAGTCGCCAGAATACTGAAAAGTATAATGGAAAAGGGTGAGATCAGACAGGGACAAGGATAAGGGCAGGGATTAGGGGTTAGGGGTTGGGGGGGGACAGGTTATCATGATGAGGCTTTTGCCCTTTCATGAGGAATCCGATCATGCCGCCCGAACGCCCGATCAAAGTCATGCAGATCATCGCCCGCCTCAACGTGGGGGGTGCCGCCGTGCATGTCGCCCTGCTGGCGAGTCACTTGCACCCACCCGCCTATGACAGCATCCTCGTGGCGGGGCGTGTCGGCGCGGACGAGGGCGACATGACCTATTATGCCGAGGGCTTGGGCGTCACCCCGGTGATCGTAGAGGAGTTGGGACGCTCCCTGCACCCCACCCGTGACCTGCGCACGCTGTGGGTGCTGACCCGGCTCATTCGTCAACACCGCCCGGATGTCGTCCACACCCATACCGCCAAAGCTGGTTTTGTCGGGCGGGTGGCGGCATGGCTGGCGGGTGTGCCAGTGATCGTCCATACCTTTCACGGGCATGTTTTTCGAGGGTATTTTAGCCCGCGCGCGACACAGGTATTTTTGGGGTTGGAACGATTGACAGCGGGCATGTCGTCGGCGGTGATCACGTTGACCGAGGGCTTAAAGCACGAACTTGTCGAAACGTTCGGGGTGACGACGGCGGACAAGGTGGTCGTGTTGCCGCTGGGCATGGACTTGGAGGGCTTCCAAGCGACGCCGCGCCAAGGGGGGGCGTTTCGGGCAGCATACGGCATAACGCCCGATGCCCCGTTGATCGGCATTGTCGGGCGGTTGGTGCCCGTCAAAAATCATGCGCTGTTTTTAGAAGCGGCGGAGCAGGTTCACGCGGTGCTGCCGTCTGCCCGTTTCGTGATCATCGGCGATGGCGAATTGCGCCCACAGGTAGAGGCACAGATCGCCGCGCTCGGTTTAAGCGCCGTCGTGCAGATCACCGGCTGGACGCGCGATCTCGCCTCGGTATACAGCGATCTGGATGTGATGGCGCTCACCAGCGTCAACGAGGGGACGCCCGTCACGGTGATCGAAGCGCTGGCGGCGGGGTGTCCGGTCGTCAGTACGGCAGTCGGCGGCGTGGCAGAACTATTGGAGGAAGGGGCATTGGGCGGTCTGGTGCCGTCGGGCGATGCTGACGCGCTGGCACAAGCGCTGATAACTGCGCTCAACCAGCCCCCACGCGACGCGCGCATCCGCGCGCAAATTGTGGAACGATATGGTGCCGCGCGGATGATTAAGGATGTGGACGCACTCTATCGGCGCTTGTTGGCAGAACGCCCATTGGCAAACCGCACGCGGGGATAGGGGCTGACGCAAAAAATACCAAGTGGACGCGCCATTAGAATCTATCGAAAAAGAGTGACTATTCAGGTATAAAAACAGAATAAAATAAATAGGGAGGCATGAAGACGTGAAGAAAAACAGGAAAATACCCCTCGAAACGTGGATGTAGGGGTGGATTAGGCGCTTGTCAATCGTTCGTTAACATGAAGGTTCGCGCGCCGAATATTCGCCCATTTGCCGCCAACAGTCATTTCTCCCTTTATTACGGACCGTTTTTCAGCCTGAGCAGTTACGAAAAAGGGTTTGAATCGGCGGGCGACCCCATTGGGTCGCCCCTACAACAACGGGTCTCGTAGGGGCAACCCAATGGGGTTGCCCGTGTTTTTCAACAAAATACCGTTGCGCATCCCGGCAATGGCGTGGTTTGTAGCGACACCCAAGGGGGTGTCTGACTTTTTCAACAGAATCCGATGGGCTGTCCAGCAGCATTATTGGCTTTTTGGCAGTTCCGAGACGACGATGGTCGCCATCAGGCGTTCTTTTAAAGCATCGGTATCGTTCAAAGATGCGCCATTGGGACTGGTCAAGACGCCACTATCGAGACGTAAATAATCTGTGTGTCCGGTCTCGCGATCTTTGGGACGATAAAAGTGGGGGATCGACAAATTGACGCGCTGAAGGATGCGATCCCGTTGGGCGGTGGCGCGCTCGGCTGTGGTGATGACCACCAAGACCTCGGCGTCCAAGTGTCCTAGATAAAATTCTTCGGTGGTGTTGCCATCGCGCAAGGCGTTGCGGATCATCAGCGTCACCGCGCGCAGCATCTCGTCCGCCGCCACAAAGCCATAAAGTTCACGCAGGTGATCCAACCCCACCAGTGTAAAGACGATGAGCGACCAGGGCGCGTCCGAGAACAACAGTTGCGTGAGGCGTTCTTCGGTGACGGGCAGATCGGGCAGTTCGGTGATGGCGTTGATGGTCGTCATCTGCTGGACACGGGTGATGGCGTTGCGCACGCGCAGGCGGAGTTCCTGAATATCAAAGGGCTTGGTGACATAATCGACCACGCCCAATTCTAAGCCTGTTAATTTATCGACCCGATCCCGTTTTTCGGTCAAGAAAATGATCGGCACATCGACCGTCCGCCGATCTCGCCGCAATTCACGGCACACATCATAGCCACTGATGTCGGGCAAACGAATATCAAGCATGATCAAGCTGAAGGTGTGTTCCCGACAGTATTTGAGGGCGTCTTGCCCCCATGCAGCGGTCATGACTTCATAGTTTTGCACACGAAAATAGGCATCCAGCATTTCTGCCAAGTCATGATCATCTTCTACGATCAAGATACGCGGCTTTTCAGTCATAAAACGCTGCCTTTATCTATTTTTGAACGACAAAGACGCAGTTTTCGCCACCAGAAGCGATGCACTGCGTTTCGCGAATAGGGTAATCATGCCCGTTGGATGCCCATGCTAAACACTCTTTGAGCAAGCCCACGAGCAAATGACAGACGGGGTGTTCCGCTTGAATGCCATAAGCAAACGGTGACGGTTGGACGACCACGCGGAAATGCTTGGCATCTTCCTTCACCGTCGTGACTTGGGCGCTAAAGTGCGTGAAGATCCGCGCTTGTGCCTCCAGCCCCACGCGGCAGCGGTCGGTGACGCTTAACACCCGAAAAGCGGGATCGGCGACGCCACTGAGCGCGCCGAACGATTTCATCCCACCCGCAAACCACGCCCGCCCCGCCCGCAGCGCCATGCCCCGCCCCCCGCGTGCCCCATAGACTTCATCAAGGGCTTGGTTCAGGGCGGCAAGCCGCGCAAAAGGATACTCCTGAACCAATGACTCATTGGGTGTCGAGACAATGCCCGCCAGCGTGAGCGTCTCTTGCAAGCCGTGTTCACCCATGACCTCAGCCAGCGCCGTGAATAAATTCATGGCGAAGCGATTCGGATAACACAGGGGCGCGGACACACTCATTAAAATTGGCGCGAGATACCCCCCGCTTTCAGGCATAGGGAGGGATAGCGCCGTGTCCTTTCTTATAGGTGTAACCGTCTGATTGGTGTATCCCCGAAGGGAGACCGTTTTGTAACTGCTCAGCCCTCACCCTAAATCATTCTCCCCCAAGGGGAGTGGGACTTTCTACCGCTTTTCTCCCCCGCTCCTGTTTGTGGGGGAGTGGGGGTCGGGGGGGTGAGGGGTACCTGAGTAGTTACACCGTTTTTTAACTACCTTATGGAAAACGGTCAAACCTGCCCCGCTTGCGCGGGGTAAAGTTCACATCGACAAAGTGAGCAACTGGTTTCATGTGAGCGATACTGGCTTTTCCCAATCACCTTTTTAATCACTCCCCGCAGAGTTCGGAACTTGTGAGGGATTCCGAAGTGCCTATCTATTCAGTCGTAACGTCGCCCTTGCGGGCTGAGTTTGGTAAGCACTGGGGCTAAAAGCCCCCGCCTTTAGGCGTGGGGATGCTTACCTTAAACTACTTTTAGGCGCTCGAAAAACCACCGGGCGGTCGAAAAAAAACCACTCAAAGTAGCTTCACAAGGTCTTGTACAGCGCGACCGACATCTAAGAAGATGAGACCGAGCCGCGCTTCTTTGCGCGCCAACACGGTCAAGACGGCTTCGCTTCCAACGGCGGTCAAAATTACGTAGCCGTTTTCCCCTTTAACATACAACTGTTCGACCGTCCCTCGTCGAAGTTCCGACGCGATTCGCTCGCCCAGCGAGAGCATTGCGGCGGACATGGCGCTGACGCGGTCTTCTTCAATATCAGACGGAAGGGATGAAGCAATGCTCAGCCCATCCACGCTGACGATCGCTGACGCTTCGACATCGCCAGTGCTGGATTGGAGGTCACGCAAGCGCGCGACCAATTGTTCGGTACGTGACTTAGCCAACGGTTTTTTGCTCCTATCGCCATACGATGCCTGCGGCAGCCAAACATCTGTGTCATTTCAGCACTGCGCAAATAGCCTAACCAAGCGATACTTCGGTTCAAGCAATAGCGTCTAGTATATAAAGTGGGCGGGGTTGTGGCAAGCAATCGGTTAAAAGAGCTACGTTTCGGTGCTGTTACATTCCTTTTTGATGATGAATCTCATGTCGCCTAGCTCTAATAATATGTTAAACTAGCAAAAATCACAGGTTCAGAACCGGAAAGTAGCTATGCCTTCCCCCGCTGAATTGCTTTGGTGGTACAGTCACGAATATGGGCAACGGCTTGCGAAAGCTGGCACCTATTTTGAATTGTTGGAACAGCTTTTTGTAGAGCGGGATGCCAGCGAATCACGCGAGGTGATGGTGGCAGCGCTCACGGATTCGCGCGCCTATTTGAATTCGTTGCGGGAAGACTTTCGCGGTTGGCGCTATGCCTTTTTATACGAAACGCCGGACTCCAAGCGGATGGTGCAAACCGAGCGGGCGATTTTGCGGGCGCTGGGCAGTTTTCAACGGATGCGCGCACGTCATGTCGAAAACCTCATGCAGCTAGGGCAGTATTATTTTTCGTTGCCCCGCCCCGACGTGCAGGTGACGCTGGTGCCAACGGGGGATATGTGGGAACTGATGCGCGAGGCGCTGTTGGCGTTGATCGACTTTGACCGTGATGGCTATCCTGAGGTGCCAAGTACATGATCGCCTTACCTGATTTTTCGCTGTGAGCGTGGTGGATGCCCAAATTAACACTCTATAGCTTTTGGATACCTTCCCAAAACAAGCCACCTACTATTTTGATCGCAGGTGATAGAGAAATTCACGCCCTGTTTTTATCACAATTTTCGGATCGCACGGTTCAAAATAGAACATGGACTGCTAGTCAACGCATGTATGACTATGGGTTTTATGTGCATGATGCGACCGAAGCCGATAGAGAACGCTTCGAGATGTGGCTCAACAGTTTTCAGGTCATTGAACCCCTACAGCTCGGAAACGACTCGTTAGATGATGGCTATGCACTGAGCTATCACGATGTGAAAACACGACAAGTCGCTCAATTGGTGAGAAAAGCAAAACCTTACGGAAACGAGTCAGTCACACCACAAACACACGAGGCGGCTTTAGCATTGGTCGCAATGGTGAAGAACCATTTGGATTGTTTGCCAAAGGCGGATTATTTTGTTTCCGTTCCTTATCTCAGCAAGTCTTTTGATTTGCCTGAATTTATGAACAAGGAGCTTTGTAGACCGACACGGGTAGCCAACGGAAGTGGCTTCGTTTTCCAAATTCGGGAAAAATAATTCTCGCAAAAAGAATTGGATTCTGTTGAAGAGAAGCGAAAAAATGTCGATGGGTTATTTGGCGTCCGCGAAAATCACCCCTTTTCGGGAAAAGTGATTACAATTATAGATGATATATATCGCTCCGGTTCTACAATAGATGCGTTAGCAAAGGTGCTGAGACAAGCGGCTGCCAAAAGAGTTCAGGCGTTCGTCTTAACGAAAACCTTTAGAGATTAGGTGGATTGGCATGACAGTTTTCGATTTGCCAAAGATCAAAGGGGTTGGACCTGTGTATCGCGAATTGATTGCTCAGGGGATGCGACGAGAATCTTTATCGCTTGATCAAGTGTATCGCTTGCCCCCCGAAGAGATTAAACAAAAACTAAACATCCCTATAAATATCGCGCGTGCCCTTGCCACTCTTTCAAGTTCGGAGCCTCTCGCTACAGCCGAACCTAAGACCGAGAATAAACAGGTTGTTTTCCCCGGCGTGTTGGAAGCCCTCACCAAAGATCATTTTTCTGAGCTTCATCAGGGGGACGCCCATTACCCCAAAAAACTCAAGACTATTTTAAGAGACAAAGCCCCCGAAACCCTGTATGTGTGGGGTAATTTAGCACTGTTCGATCAACCGAGCGTGGGTTTCTGCGGTTCGCGTGATGTCAGCGTGAAAGGGCTTGAGGTCACACAGGATGTCACCCAACAAATCGCGGCGCTTGGTTGGGTGGCGGTCAGTGGTCATGCGCGCGGTGTGGATATCACGGCGCATCGCACGGCGCTCGAAAACAATGCCGGCACCATCATCGTGCTGGCAGAGGGTATTGATGGCTTTAAGGTACGCGCCGAACTGCGTAAGCACGCCACGCCCGACAAGGTGTTGATCATCTCTGAATTTTCGCCCCATGCGTCTTGGAATGTCGGTTATGCCATGCAACGCAACGCCACCATTATTGGTTTGTCGGACGCGATGGTTTTGGTTGAGTCGCGTGATGAAGGCGGGACATTCAACGCCGGAAAAACGGCGCTTAAGTTACACCATCCCCTCTTTGTAGTGAAATTTCAAGACACCCAGAAGAATAATGCAGGCAATGATTATTTTTTGAATAGCGGGGCACATCAACTGATGAAAAGCAAAACGAGCAATCGGGCGAATATCACTGCGTTGGTCGATAAAGTGAACGACCGGCAACTCAACCGAGATGCAATCGAGACCAATATCCCCCCCCAGATGGCGATGCCGATTGAATAGTTGCCTCGTGATCGCTGTGACAGTTAAAGCGGGCATTGTCCCTGCACAGACCAACCCTAAATCCCTACCCCCTAATCCCTGAGGAAGCCGCATGTTTGAAATCGACCGCGTGACCCTATTTGGACTCGTCGCCTCCATCGCCGGCATGGGCTTGGTGCTGGAACTCGTGCGGCGACGTAAACTGCGCGAGGACTACTCGCTCTTATGGTTGCTCACCTCGTTCAGCCTCATCCTCTTGACGATCTCGCGCCCATTACTGGATCGCTTTGCGGCGGTTTTGGGAATCGTCACCTACCCGCCCGCCGCCCTGTTCTTGGTGGCGATCATCTTCATGCTGGTCATCTTGCTGCATTACGCCACCGTCTTGACCCGTTTGGGGCGCGAAAACAAGCAGCTTGCCCAACAGATGGCGATCCTCCGTTGGGAGCTGCACGAGACGCGGCAACTAGCCGCTGTTAAAACGAGCGAACAGCAAAATCGCCATCAAGCCGATGCTGAATAAGGTCACATCGCGATAACGATTGCGCAACGGATTGATGTCCTGCGCCACCATGTGCAGCGGTTGATCGGGGTGGGTACGCAGCACGAAGAAGGGCGAAATCAGCCATGCCAGCAACGCCCCCCCCACTGCCCCGCCCATATGGGCGAAGTTATCAACCCGCCCCAACAAGCCGCCCGCGCTGGCAAACGAGGTAAACAGCCCAAAGACGAGGTTGATCACCACCAACTGGATTACGGCGTTCATTTCTGAGCGCCCGCCCGCCCCAAACAGGGTGCGATGTTTATATAGAAAGATGATGCGCGCGCCCAACACCGCGAACACCGCGCCCGATGCCCCGAGCGAATAGGTGTTGGGGTCGTTCAACACCGTGCTGAGGATTGAGCCGGCTAAGCCGCCCAAGAAATACACAAGCGCAAAGCGGACATGCCCAAACATTTGCTCCGTGCGCGTGCCTTCGGCATATAAAATATACATGTTGAAGATCAAGTGCAGGGCGTTTTGCAAGGCAAAGCCGCTGACCCCGGCATAGATGCTGGCGTGTAGGAACATCGAAGTGAACAGGCGGTACAATTCACCATTCTGCAAGATGTCAATCGGGTGATTGGCACCCGCCAGCAAAAGATTGAGATCGACCTCGCGCGAGAGGATACGCACCAAAAAGATCAGGATGTTGACCGCGATGATCCCATAGGTGACATAGGGGCGGACGGTGGCGATATGAAGCGTCACACGCGGGCGCTGCGGTTTGGGAGCCTGTGCCGATGGTTCTGGCGACGGCGGCGGGGCTGGTCTTTCACGTTCAAGCGGATGGCGACCTTTTTCCGCGTCGTCTGGCGGCGTGCTGTTGTGCATCTTATATTGCTTTCGTACAATGCCCTAGAGACAGGAGATGTGATTATGCCAGTTTACGATTTTCGATGCAATGTGTGTGGGCGCGACTCGGCGCTTTTCTACAAAACCTATCGCGCTTATGATTCCGCCCGCGATGCCCACAGCTTAACCTGTGCCCATTGTGGCGCAACCGACCTCACGCGCTTGATCAGCCGAGTGGCGATTGCCAAGCCCAGCGTCAATTACGGTGCCATGTCATCGGGGGAGATGCTCAATGTGTTTGAGGGTGGGGACAGCCGCGAGATCGGCAAGATGTTCACCGAGGCAGGCGGCGAAGAAACGCTTGCCAATCCAGAAATGGCATCAGTGGCAAAACGCTTACTCAACGGGGAAGCGGTGGAGCGCGTGGCGCGCGATCTTGAAACCTCGCCCCCGTCGCTGACGCCGCCCTAGCACGCTAAAAACAAAATCGCCCGACGCGAGGGGGGGGACACGTCGGGCGATCTTCACTTTGACGGGCTAAAGCAGGGTTTATTATGTCACACCCCAGCCCATGAACTTGACGCTAACGATAAGTCACTGTATTCATGTGAAGACCGGATCTTCACTGCCAAGTTCATTATTGCTATCTACACTATCGATTCGGCGCTTAAAATAGCAATGAGATCACCATGAGGAACCAGTGAGAAGGGGCGCATGCTGTTTTTACAACAACGGCGACTTTTCCATCTCGGCACAATCCGTCGTCAGTTCATGCCACGCCATCCCCAAACGCCGGAACCCTTCTTCGATGTCGGCGGGTTTTTGCGCCCCATAATTAAGCCGCAAGAAATGCTCGCCGCCGCCATTGGGGAAGAAAACCGAGCCAATGGCATACGCCACCCCCGACTGAATCGCCGCAATATACAATTCAGCAGCGGTCGGACCATTGACGGGCAGTTCGATCCACAAGTAGAACCCGCCTGCTGGTTTACGCCACCGCGACCCGGCGGGCAGATAGCGCAACGCCGCTTCACAGGCGATATCACGCCGTCGGCGCAATTCGCGATTATTGCGCTCCAATTGCTGCGCCAAAACCCCGCGCTCCAACAACAAATGGATGGCGCGTTGGTTTAACCCCGGTGTCGAAATATCTGCCGCCTGTTTCACCCGCACTAGCCGCTCGTAATGGTGCCCATTGGCGATCACATAGCCGATGCGCATCCCCGGCAGTAAATTTTTGGTGAAGCCGCTGGCGTGGATCACGATTCCGTCTTCATCCAGCGCTTTGAGCGGCGGAATAGCGTCGTCTTGATAGCGGAACTCGTGATACACCCCGTCCTCAAGGATGGGCACGCCGTATTCGCTGGCGAGATTGAGCAGTTGCCGACGACGGTGCAAGCTCATCACCGCCCCCGACGGGTTTTGAAACGTGGGCATGACGTACAACAAGCGGGGACGCTGTTCGATGAACATGTTTTCCAGCATGTCCAAGCGGATGCCGCCCTCGTCCATCGGGATTCCTTGCAGGGCAATGCGGCGGGTGCGGGCGATATCGATCATGCCCAAGTAGGTGGGCGATTCGGTGACGAGCAGATCGCCTTCGCACAAGATCGCCTGCACGATCAGGTCAATAGCTTGTTGGGTGCCCCCTGTGATCAAGACCTGCTCGGCACTACAGCGGATGCCGAGCGCGCTCACATAATCGCGTACCGCAATCCGCAACGGAGCGTACCCCTCGGCGACTTCATACGCCAATGCCCGCGCCGCATCGTGATCCAAAATGCTATTGATGGCATCGCGCAAATGCTGTACGGGGAAGAACTCGCTCGGCGGGGAGCCAGTGCTAAAGTTGATCACGCCCGGCTTGCGCGCCAAGCGCATCATTTCGCGGATGGAACGGTCGGGCGAGTTGGGGATGTTGGCGCTGGTCGCGACGGGGTGCGCATGATTGATCTGGGCAGGGGAGGCACGTTCGCCCGCAACAAAGGTGCCGCGTCCGGCATGGGCGCTCAAAAATCCTTCGGCGCGCAACTCGGCATAGGCGTTCACCACACTGATACGACTGATTTCGAGTTGGTGCGCCAAGTCGCGGCTGGCGGGCAGGCGTGTCCCGGCGGACAGCCCGCCGCTTTCGATTTGCGTCCGTATATGCCGGATCAATTGCCGATAGATCGGCTCTTCGCTGTCCCGATCCAGCGGGATCGTAAACTCCCCGATGAACATAGCCTGCTCCCGTCGCGCTGCCTGTGAATCATGGCTGAAAAAACGAATAGTTAAACCGTACCAAATAACGCTAGAACCATGATAAGTCCAATAAGTCCATATTGGTATAGGGAAGTGTTTGAATGTTTCACAAAAAGTAAGAAAAATGGTTACTACTCAGGCTGAAAAACGGTCGGTAATAAAGGGAGAAATGATCGTTGGCGGCAAATGGGTGGATATTCGGCGCGCGAACCTTCATGTTAACGAACGATTGACAAGCGCCTAATCCACCCCTACATCCACGTTTCGAGGGGTATTTTCCTTTTTTTCTTCACGTCTTCATGCCTCCCTATTTAT
>JBBRTY010000112.1:0-13260 GCA_038248285.1 Aggregatilineales bacterium | reverse complement strand
TCCCCACCCCGTCCGACCGAAGGTCGGCATCCCCTCCCCACTTCGTAGAGAGGGGACTTTTAAGAACTGTTGTGAGCCGTTCTCTCCCCCTCTACATAAGCGAAGCGACCAATGGGGAGGGGGCGCTGACCGAAGGTCAGACGGGGTGGGGATAATCAAATCTGTGATTCACTGATGCTATGAACATCATTCAGATAGCACCATGATTCAACGAACAATCCCAAGCATTTAATCACATTAACCGAATTTCACTTGACACAAGAGCAAAATCATGAAATATTCATATGACGAGTTAGACGACATCGATAAGGCGATCTTGTCGGAACTACAAGCCGACAGCAATATCAGCAATGTAGAATTGGCACGACGGGTTTCGTTATCCCCCCCTGCCGTCCATGCCCGCATCAAGCAACTCGAAGAATTAGGGTTCGTGCGCCACTACGTAGCGCTATTAGATCGTGAACGTCTCGGTTACGACATGCTCTGCCTAATTAATGTCACGCTGCAAGTGCATCAGATGAGCAATATCGATTTCTTTCGCGATGCCGTGAGTCAGATGCCAGAAGTATTGGAATGTTATTTCGTGACAGGCGAATTCGACTATCTTTTGAAAGTCGCAGTGCGCACTCGTAGAGAACTTGAGACCTTCCTGATGGAAAAGCTCACCCTTATTCCGGGGATTGCCCGCATCTCAACGAGCATTGTGCTGACGGAAGTCAAATACACAACCGCGCTCTCGCTCGATTAGCGTCAAGGGGTTCTCTCGCCTCATTCACCGTGAGTCCCGCGAAAGTATTCCCTTAGTCAAAGGAAGAAAACCGTGACTCACGCCTATAACGGCGTTAAACCCCTGCCTTTATTTAGCCCAATTGGGTTAGACCACCTACCCTACAGTCGCGAATGTGGCACCTTGAAGCGGTCGGTGATGCGCGACTTGCTCTCATTTGCCTAAATGCGCCTAAATTTCAGCAGTGTATCGCCGTCCGCACTCTGTGAAGGGGTGCGACGTTTAGCAACTGTCATTGTGACTACTTCGCCGATGCTGTTGGCGAATCAAAATAGGGGATGATCTGTGGGGGCGCAATGCCTTGCGCCTGCACAAAAAAGACACGCCGACCCCAGATAAAATCAATTCGCCAACAGCATCTCAGGTATAGAAACAGAATAAAATAAACAGAGAGGCATGAAGACGTGAAGAAAAATAGGAAAATGCCCCTCGAAACGTGGATGTAGAGGCGGATTAGGCGCTTATCAATCGTTCGTTAGCATGAAAGTGCGCGCGCCGAATATCCGCCCATTTGCCGCCAGCGGTCATTTCTCCCTTTATTACCGACCGTTTTTCAGCCTGAGCAGTTACCTGTCATTCGTGAAAATAGGAGTTAAAAAATGGTCAACCTTATTGAAGATCAGCGCCCGATGACTGAAGAAGCCGATTTTTTGCAGATTAAAGCCATCGATCATCTGCATCTGTGGGTCGGCAATGCCAAACAAGCCATGTATACATGGTGGAAGGCGTTCGGCTTCAAACCCGTCGCTTATTCCGGTTTAGAGACGGGCAATCGCAAATTCGCTTCCTACGTTTTGGAGTCCGGCACGATCCGGTTGGTGGTCAGCGCCGCTTATCACCCCACCCACGAGATCGCCGCTCACCATATGCTGCACGGGGACGGTGTAAAAGTGGTCGCTTTCAGCGTCGATGATGTCGAAAAAGCATACACCGCCACGACCGGGCGTGCCGCTGTCGGCGAATGGACGCCGCGTGAAGAACGCGACGAATATGGCATTTACCGCACCGCCGCTATCCGCACCTATGGCGATACCCTCCATGTGTTTGTGGATCGCTCCGATTACAAAGGAGCCTTTGCCCCCGGCTATAAAGCGCTTGATATGACTGCCGACTCAGCGGGTCTTGCTGCCCTCGATCACATCGTCGGCAATGTCGAACTCGGCAAAATGAACACTTGGGTCAACTACTATCATCGCATCATGGGCTTTCGCCAGCTTCAGCAATTTGACGACCAAGACATCAGCACCGAATATTCCGCGCTCATGTCCAAAGTCATGCAAAACGGCAACGGTCGCGTCAAACTCCCGATCAATGAACCTGCCGACGGCAAACGCAAAAGCCAAATCGAAGAATACCTCGATTACTACATGGGCCCCGGCGTCCAACACCTCGCCCTCAGCACTGGCGACATCCTCCAAACCGTGCGCACCCTGCGCGCGCGCGGCATCGAATTTTTGCGCGTTCCCGATGAGTATTACGACCTCATGCCCGAGCGCGTGGGAAACATTAAAGAGTCCCTGGAGGAAATTCGAGAACTTGGCATCCTCGTAGACCGCGATGACGAAGGCTACTTACTGCAAATCTTCTCAAAACCGCTCCAAGACCGCCCAACGATGTTCCTGGAAGTCATCGAACGGCACGGCAGCCGGGGCTTCGGCAAAGGCAACTTCAAAGCCCTCTTTGAAGCCATTGAGCTAGAACAAGAAAAACGCGGCAATCTATAACCTATCCCCCCTCGATAAACCCATTACCGTGTGTTCGTTGAGGGGAACCCACCCTAAATCAATAAGGAGCCGATCTTCGCCATGAAACTCATCGAATTTGCCCCCATCACTGCTGACGAACCAACGTATCCCCGCTTCGGCATCGATTTAGGAGATCGGATTATTGAGATTGGCGAGAGCGACAAAGGCTCCCTCAGCGATTTTATCTGGCGGGGTACCCCGCATCTCGACGATTTACGCACCTACATCACCGCCCTTGCCGCTGGCGAGTCGGCACGCCTACGAGGGCATTCGCGCCGACAACTACCCCATCAAGATATCCGCCTTCATGCGCCACTCACCCCCCGCAGCTTACGAGATTTCTATGCCTTTGAGCAACACGTCAAGACGGCGAATCAAAATCGGGGGCGCGAGGTACCGCCGGAATGGTATCAGTTCCCCGTGTTTTACTTTTCCAATACGGGCAGCATCATCGGGCACGATGACCCATTGAACCTGCCATCCTACACGCAGGCATTAGATTATGAGTTGGAGATCGCCGCCGTCATCGGGCGTGAGGGCAAAAACATCGCCCCTGCCGACGCCGAAGCCTATATCCTCGGCTACACTATCCTCAACGATTGGTCAGCGCGTGATGTCCAACGCTCAGAAATGAAAGTCGGCTTAGGTCCCGCCAAGGGCAAAGATTTTGCCAGTTCACTCGGCCCGTGCATCATCACCCCCGACGAACTCGCCGACCGTGCCACCGGACGCCCCGGCGTCTACGATTTAGCAATGACAGCGTTTGTCAATGGGGTGGAACGCTCGCGGGGTAATTGGCGGGACTTGCATTGGTCATTTGGCGACCTCATCGCCCGCGCCTCTCAAGATGTGGCACTCTATCCGGGTGATGTCATTGGTTCGGGCACCGTTGGCACCGGTTGCCTGCTAGAAACCACACGCGGGCAAGGTCCTTGGTTGCAAGTCGGGGATGTCGTCGAACTTGTGGTTGAACGGCTGGGCACGCTGCGCAATACGGTCAGCGCACCCAGTCTCTAATCTCATAGCGCTTCGACCGGACTTGTTGGTCTCTTTGTGCATTCTCGTTCAGTATTTTTTAAGGTAAACACATGCCTTTCTATCATAAATTAGGGTCACTCCCCCACAAACGCCATACCCAGTTCCGCAAACCCGATGGCGGGCTGTATCGCGAAGAAGTGATGGGTTTAGAAGGTTTTTCCGGCATTCAATCCCTGCTTTATCACAATTTCTTACCGCCGCGCATCACCTCTGCCGAAGATTACGGTTCTGCTGTGCCCACATATGTCGAGTATGGCGCGATTCGCCATCGTGCCTTCAAAACCTTTGCCGTCCCGCGCGGCGGTGACGCTATTGCCGCGCGCTGCGTCTTGCTCGGCAACAAAGATGTTACGCTCGGCGTCGCTCGCCCCACCAGCAGCATGACCCATTTCTATCGCAACGCCCAAGCTTATGAAGTTTGGTTCGTCCACGAGGGCTATGGCACCTTCAAATCACAATTCGGTAATCTGCCCTACGAGCCGGGGGATTACATCGTCATCCCTTATGGCACCACATGGCAACTTATCATTGATCAGCCACGCAGCCCCGAAACCCGCTTCTTTGTGATCGAAGCGCCTTCCCAAATTGCCCCTCCCAAACGGTATCGCAATGACTTTGGGCAACTCTTAGAACATGCCCCCTACTCAGAACGCGATATTCGCGTACCGCTGGAACTCGAAACGTACACCGAACGGGGTGACTTCGCCGTCTATATCAAAGCCCGCGACCGCATGACTCGGCATCTGCTCGATCATCATCCTTTCGATGTCGTCGGGTGGGATGGCTACCTCTATCCTTGGATCTTCAACATTCGTGATTTTGAACCGATCACCGGGCGTGTTCACCAGCCGCCCCCCGTACATCAAACCTTTGAAGCGTGGAACTTCGTCGTCTGTTCGTTTGTACCGCGCCTATTTGACTATCATCCCGACGGCATCCCCGCGCCGTATAACCACTCCAATGTCAATTCCGATGAGGTGATCTACTACTGCGATGGCAATTTTATGTCGCGCAAAGGCATCGACAAGTACGACATCACCATTCACCCCTCCGGTTTGCCCCACGGACCGCAGCCGGGGGCGACCGAAAAATCCATCGGTGCCGTCAAAACCGAAGAACTCGCCGTCATGGTGGACACCTTCCACCCACTCCACCTCACCACCGAAGCCCTCACGTTCGAAAAACCCGAATACATGGACTCATGGCTTGAAGGCGACGGCATTTAATGTTCCTTAGCCTAAATTATGCTTCCGAGAGGGTGACTACTCAGGTATAGAAACAGATTAAAATAAATAGGGAGGCATGAAAACGTGAAGAAAAACAGGAAAATACCCCTCGAAACGTGGATGTAGGGGTGGATTAGGCGCTTGTCAATCGTTCGTTAACATGAAAGTTCCCGCGCCGAATATCCACCCATTTGCCGCCAACGGTCATTTCCCCCCTTTATTACCGACCGTTTTTTAACCTGAGCAGTTACCCGAGAGGGGTTGATTAGGACGAATTGAAGGCGGCTTCCGCCGCCTTCAATCTTGATCATCTTAGAAACAGCTCGTCCGTTATTTTGGGTGTTTTCAACAGCCTCGTAGCTGACCCCCTGCGATCAGCGCCTCTACCCCTTGACCGCTCCCGACGCCATGCCCTGCACGACGAACCGTTGTGCCAAGAAGTACAAAATCATCACCGGCAGCGCCGCCGAGACTGCCCCCGCCATGATCAGCCCCCAGCGGAAGACATCCCCCGTGATCAGGTAGCTGAGCGCCACAGGAACCGTCTGCAAGTTGGGGGATGTGATGAAGATCAGCCCAAATAAAAGTTCGTTCCATGCGGCGGTGAATGTAAACACCGCACACGCCACCAATCCCGGACCGGCGAGTGGCAACAGAATCCGGGTAAAGGCTTGCATCCGTGTCGCGCCATCGACCAACGCTTGTTCTTCGAGGTCAATTGGGATACCCCGAAAATACCCCATCAGCAGCCATGTGCTTAGCGGCGCGGCGAAAGTCAAATACACAAACACCAAGCCATGCAGCGTGTTCCCCAGTTCTAAGCGCGCGATGATCACCGACAAGGGGATGAACAGCAGCGCGCTTGGCGTTAAATAGGCGAACAAGATGAAACGCCCGATCCAATTTCGGTACAGATACTTCAAACGGACGAGACTGTATGCCGCCATGCTGGCGAAGATCACCGACACGACGGTCGATAACCCCGCCACCAAAACGCTGTTGGCTATCGCGCGCAAGAAATTGCGTTCGGTGAACAATTCGATGTAATTATCGAGTGTCAAGTTCACGGGGAGTAGCGACGGTGTGCGGTAAATGTCGCGCGGCGTTTTGAGCGAGACCGTGATCATGAAATAGAGCGGGAACAAGATCATCAGCGCCAACAAGACCAACAGCGCGTAATAGATCATTTTTTGCAGTAGTGTCGGTCGATCAAGCATAGCGTCAATCGTCCTTCTGCAAGCGCACAGCGATGATCACCGCCAGCACTGCGAATATGGGCAGCAGGATCACCGATGCCGACGCTGCTTCGCCGATGCGCAAACTTTGCAGCCCGTAATACGACAGCAGTGGAAACGTCATCGTCGCGTTGGAAGGTCCCCCACCCGTCAGCAACCACACCGCTTCGAAACTATTGGTCGTCCAGATCGTTGAGGTCAACACCACCACGAGGATCACATGGCGAATGCCGGGCAGCGTCACATGCCAAAAACGCCCCCAACCGGAAGCACCATCGAGCGATGCCGATTCGTACTGATCGCGGGGGATCGCTTGCATCGCCGCGAGGAACGAGATCACCCAGAACGGGAAGCCGCGCCAAAAACTAGCGAACACCACACTCGGTAGTGCCAATTCACTGCTGAGGAAATCGACATGCGTATCGACGAAGCCCAAACCGATCAAAATCGTGTTGAACGCCCCCGCTTGAGGGGCATAAAGCAGTTTCCATGTGATGAATGCTACGAAGGCGGGCATCGCCCACGGCAGCAGAATCAGACTGCGCCAGAGTTGGCGTCCGCGAATCGGCTGATTGAGCAACACGGCGATCCCCAAGCCCAACACCAGTTTGAGCAACTGGATCGCCGTGACCATCACAACCGTATTGCTGACCGCCGCCGCAAAACTAGGCTGCTTCACCAAATTGATATAATTTTCCAGCCCGACAAATGCGCCTTCTGTACCGATCATGCGATCCGTGAAGCTGATCCAGACCGCGAACACAAAGGGATACACCACGAGTACCAAAATGCAGACCACCAGCGGGGCGACCAGCAAATACCCCATCAACCGCCCGGATTGTTGGAACGTCATCTGACGGCGGACGGGCGTAACGGACAGCGGAAGCGCGTCTTGTGCCATAAAAACCCTTTAATAAAAATGAACATGTGTGATTCGTAAATTTTAGGGTGGGGGTTGTGGGGCATAATGGTTCATGCCCCACAACCCCCACCCGCTTATATGGTGTCGTTTACATAGTGCTACACCGTCGTTTGCTACTCGTATTTGTCATAGATCGCTTGGCAAGCGGCTTGGGTCTCGGCAACTGCGTCCTCAATGCTCAGCCCATCAACCACGATCCGTTGAACCATCTTCGGCGTCAGGAAATTGGTTTGATATTCGGCAAACGCCGCGTTATTCAAGTCGGGGAAGCCTTGCGGCGTGCCATTGAGCGCCAGATCGATCAACCCTGCATGAACTGGGCTGCTCTCGAAAATGTCGAACTCTAGTTGATCCGCCAAGACGGGCCCATAGATAGCGTTGTTATAATATTCTTGCACGAAAGCGGGGTCTGCCAGATATTCGAACAAGTCCGCCGCAAGGTCTTTTTGGTCACTGCTGGCGGATACCAGTCGAAGCTGGGCGTTAAACGGCGACAAGCGCATCGCCGGACCGGCGGGCAACGCTGAATAGCGCGTCCCATCGCCTAATTCGGGGTCGTTATCGCGCATATACAGATAAACGCTGCCCGGATTGGCGATGAACAACGCCTGCCCCGATTGATACGCGGTGTTATCGCCCGCGCCGTCCCATGTCAACGCGCCGGGCGGGAACAAGCCGTCGGCAAACGCGCCCGTCACCCATTCTAGATAGGCGCGTGTTTCGGGGCTGTCGATGGTGCAGGTCTTGCCCTCGTCGTCGGCGATGCGTCCGCCCCACGATTGCAGGACCGTGGTCTGCAAGTTGCCGTCGCCCACATTCGACAGCGCGAACGACATGCCATAATTATCGGGTGGGTTTTGCGCCGCCGCCATCACCGCTAATTCGTCCCATGTCTCTGGCGCATCAGGAAAGCCAGCGGGTTCCAACACATCATTGCGCCGAAACAGCACATTGCCATTGACCGCGAACGGGACGCCGTATAATTCGCCTTCCAGACCCGGCGTAGACCGCAGCGCTGTGTCCAGCGACTCCGTCCAACCGCCGTGTGCCTCGCCGACCGCTTCGTAAATCGAAGTCACGGCGTCCACTTGTCCATTGAGCGCCAACAGCAGCATGAAGTCCAACCCAGCGTCAAAAGCATCAGGCATGGTGCCGGCTTCGACCGCCGCCGATACCCGCTGCACCGTCTCGTTCTGGTTGATCATGACGACTTCGACGGGGACGCCGCGTTCTGCCCCCCATGCGTTGATGCGATCCACCAGTAGTTGATTGGCGGTGTCGGAGAAGATCAGTCCACCCCAATAGGTGAACACCGAGTCTTGGGCGACGACAGGCATGAACGACAGCGCCCCCAACAACAAGACCACGATACTCGAGAGTCCCTTACGTAACATCTGCATTTCCCTTTCCAAAAACAATCTACGAAAATTTAGCAATGCGTGATGAGTCATGAGAACCACATGAAGAAATCGTTTACTTAAGGTGCTGATCTGACTTGCTTTCTCTCATGACCGATGGCGTATGACTCATCACCCAATACTTCAACATAATTTCTGCACGGCTTCGACCAAAGCGAGGATGTACCCCGTTTGGTGGGCGTGCCCGCGATGATTCCAGTCGGAGTCGTCGGTCATCTTGGGGACATGATCATCGATGATGAAGCCGGTGAAGCCGCTGCGCTTTAGGGCGCACATGGCATCCACCACATCGACGTTGCCTTCGCCCAAGAACGACTCTTTGAAGTTAGGCACACAGCCTTGCACATCACGGAAATGCACATAGGTGATCTTCCCGCGCGAGGCAAAATATTCGATTTGCTCGATCACGTTCAAGCCCATCTCGCTGAAACATCCCATGCAGAAATCGAGACCGTGATTCGGGCTGGGTCCGATTTCTTCAACTGCCCGCCGGAAACCCGCCGGATCGTGGAACAAACGCGCGATCCCGCCCAGTTCCGGCACTGGGGGATCGTCGGGATGGAGCGCAAGTGTCACGCCCGCTGCCTCTGCCACGGGCAGCACGGCTTGAATGAAATAGGTGTAATTCGCCCACATCTCCTCGTGCGAGATGGTGCGCCCTGCCAATGCTTCCACAGTCCGTAACCCGGCTACCAGTGGTGCGCTGTCGATCTTCGCCATATCGAAGGCGGTCACGCGCACGCCCCCGCGCCCGACTTCCATTGGCGTCCGCCAGACCCAATTGGGCATCCAGCCATAGCCCAAGACGGGGATACCAGCTTCGCCCATGTTGCGGATCGTGCGTTGGTAGTTTTCGATCAGTTCATCGCGTCCGGGCAAGCCGAGGTGGATTTTATCGATCCATTTCAAGGGGACATTTTCGAGGGCTTCCAGCTTAAGACCGTAGCTTTCCGCTTTTTCGCGGGCACGCACAAGGTCTTCGACACGCCAATAACCGGTTTCATCGGGAAACTGCGGCGTATTCATTTGCACGCCACTGACGCCGATCTGCGTCGCAAACGTCAAACGCTCATGGGTCATTTCATTGAATTGACCGAGCGCGACTCTCATTTTAGCCATGCTTAATCCTCATAAAATAACAATGTTTGGGCTGGGCAATATCTATATGACTGTAAGATAACATGAATGAGAATTTGCGTCAAGCAGTCGCAGTCCACCCGTTGGACTCAGTCCAACGGCTGCATTTCACTTTGGTGCAAAACTCGCTCGCAACGATACAGGAGGAGATGTGCGGTTCAAAAGGGCGGACATACGGCGCGGGAACGTAGGGGGTTGGCAAGGTCTCGACCAGCGCCTAGTCCGCACCCTACGACACACCCCGTTGTGGGCACCCCATCCCGCGCGGGGATCAAGCTGGCTTTTGAGGTTCGCCGACCTCCATGGTTTCCCATCGCGAATCGTAGGGTGCGGACTAGGCGCATGGGGAACGTTACCTGACTCTAAAAGCTGGAGCGCCGTATGTCCGCCCGTTTGAACCCCTGAGTCACAGGCTTAGATTCAGTGTTTTGTTATGAAATCATAGAGATGCGCCAAAGTGAAATGCACCCGGCTGTATGCTTCGGCAAATGGGGGAATCGTGTTATCATCAGCCCTGATTGATCAGAGGCGACACCCACCAAGGATTGAGCTATGACTGCCACAATGGAATATGGACACATCGATGGGCTAGACAAGCCCATCGCCCGCATTATTCAAGGCACGATCATGGTCAGCTCGGCACGGCAGGCGGAGTCGTTCGCCCTGCTAGACGCCATTTTCGCCGAAGGCGGCACCACTTTTGATACCGCGCATGTGTACGGCAATGGCGATACCGAGCGCACGTTCGGGCGTTGGATGCGCGAGCGCGGCGTGCGCGATCACGTCGTCATCATCGACAAAGGGGCGCATCACAATGCAGATCGCCAGCGGGTGACGGCATTCGACATTGAAGCTGACCTGCACGACTCGTTCGCCCGTCTCGGCGTGGATACCATCGATATCTACATCTTACACCGCGATGATCCCAGCGTACCGGTAGACTCAATTGTCGAAATCCTCAATGACTACCATGCGGCGGGCAAGATCGGCATCTTCGGCGGCTCGAACTGGTCGCACGAGCGCATCGCCGCCGCCAACGAGTACGCCTATGCCCATAACCTGACCCCCTTTAGCGCCAGCAGCCCCAACTTCAGCCTCGCCGCGCAACATGAGCCGCCGTGGCCCAACTGCGTCAGTATCGCGGCAGAGCAGGGGCGGTCAGCACGGGACTGGTATGCGGCGCACAAGACGCCGCTGTTTACGTGGTCAAGCCTTGCGGGCGGCTTTTTCTCTGGGCGTTTCCGACGTGATAACCTTGATGGTTTCACGGAATACTTGGATAAATTGTGCGTGACTTCGTACTGTTATGAGGATAATTTTCAACGGCTAGATCGTGTCGAGAAGATGGCGCGCGAGCGGGGTGTGTCGCTGCCTCAGATGGCGCTGGCGTATGTGTTGAGCCAACCGCAGGACATTTACGCGCTGGTCGGTTGCAACACGGTGGCGGAGTTCCGCGCCAATGTCGCCGCGCTGACGCTCAAGCTGACGCCGAAGGAGATTCGCTGGCTGGAATTGGGGGCTATCGCTGAGTAGTTCGCCAGCGGCAGAAGGATTATGCGATGAGGGGGTCGATCTCATTCTTGACTCATGATCCGCCCCCACCCTCGTGTACAATGAGTGGACTTTTGATCACCACCATACGAAGGACTCCCGCATGACCGGAAAATTTAGCGATGCCGACGTTTCCCTTGATGAGGCGCTGCGCCGCGCTGCCGCGCGCATTCAAGCCGAGACCATCACGCTTGGCGACCTGCTGGAACTCGTCGGCGAGCAAGGGTTGCTCGTCTTTTGCATCATTTTGACCGTGCCGTTCTTGTTCCCGGTGTCCATCCCTGGCGTCAGCACAGTTTTTGGCGCGGTCATCATCTTGATCGGCGTCGGGGTCACGCTCAACCGTCTCCCCTTTTTGCCCGCCGCCTTGACTCGGCGCGAACTCCAGCGCGCTCAACTGCTGCCAGTGATCGAACGTGGCATTGAATTCGTCACGCGGTTGCAACGGTTTATCCGCCCCCGTCTGCAAGGTGTGACCGAAGGCGCAGTGATGAGCCGCGTCAACGGCATCGTCTTGACGGTCGCGGGCGCGTTGCTCATCTTGCCGCTCAGTTTGATCCCGTTTTCAAACACCATCCCCGCCGTCGCGATCATGCTCTTGGCGATGGGCATGTTGCAACGAGACGGCTATTTCGTCCTCGGCGGCTACTTGTTCACGGTGTTCACCTTCATTTATTTTGGGCTGCTGGTATTGGCAGCAGTGGCAGCGGGGAACGCCATCCTCGGCTAGGCGCGCATCAGCCCTACTCAATACCGTATCGGGGGACGAGCAAGAAGAGCATCAGGCGTGGTTCCCCGATGCGGGTGGGGATCTCCGCCAGAGTGATGACCCGCAGCGTCGTCGTCAATACTTCCGGTGGCAGGGCGTTCAACGCTTGCGAGTCTACCAGCAGCAGCGGCTCCCCCTGATCGGCAAGCCGGGTTAAGTATTGAGGGAGCGCCCCCGTCTCAAACTGATAGAGGTTGTACACCGTCACATCAGGGCGCACCCCTTCGACAATATGCAGATACTCAATCGGCGTGATGCCCGTCCAAATGCCGAACAGGTGGGCATCGGCAGGGGCAATGTTCAAGATCGCTTCGGCATTTGTCCGCACACTCATCTCGCCGCTCAAATTAAGGCGCGGCAAGTGCACGGCAAGGATGATGAGGGGGAGGGCGATCAAGACCCCTGTGCCCCATCGTCGTCCAAAAGCATCATACAGCCATTTGAAGCCCGCCCCCAACGGTAAAATCCAGAGCAAGTAGGCGGGACCAAACATCAAAGAGCGATCCACAGCGCCATAGGTAGCAAAAAACAACGTGTAGGGTACGAACAGCAGCCCCCACACGATCACCAACCCGCGCCGACGCCCTAGTTCCACTAGCCCGACACCCCCCAACACCACCCCGATGCCAATCAGCCCACGAAAAAAATTGACGGCGGTCTGTGCGAGTGCGGTCGGCAAAAATGGCGCGGACTCGAAGAACAGCCAGTCAAATTGTCTGCCCGACAACATCCACAGGATGCCCGCCAGCGTATTCAAGGGGATGCGCGTGACGCTGCCATCGGCGGTATACGCTTCGGAGAGGTTGAGCGCAAGCGAATCGCTGACGGCATAGCGGATGGGGAAATATAAAGCGGTCACGCCGACGACCAACACGGCGACCCCGCCGGCGATCAGGGCTATGGGGATGGGGATGCGGCGCGCCAGATAGATCGCCACGATGCCAGGGGCGAACACGGCATTCACCGGATGGATCGCAACACAGATGCCGAAAGCGACCCCCGCGATCAGCGCCCAGCGCCGCGTCGGGGTTTCGTTGAGGCGCACCAACGTATAGCCACAGATCGCGACGGCGAGGATTTGCGGCGCGTAGATCTCGGCAAATAAGCCCACCAGCCACACATAATAGGACCAAAACACGAACAAGACCGCTGCCGCTGCCGCCAAACGATGGTGTAACAAACGCGCCACCGCTGCATAAGCGACGGGTGCCGCACATGCCAGTGTCAATGCGGAAAAGACATTGCCGCCGAAGCCCGGATCGTGGGCGAAAAGCTTCAAAAAGAGGTGTGACTTGGGGAAACGATTAAGCGCCGACAAGTCACACCGAAGCGCGCCCCTATGGACTCGCTTTCGGCGTGGGGAAGGTTACTTTAGCGAGGCAATTGATTCTTTCGCTTTTCTTCGGGGGGCAGCATCTTGGATTTATCGTCT
>JBBRTY010000111.1:0-13390 GCA_038248285.1 Aggregatilineales bacterium | reverse complement strand
GGATTAGACGCTTGTCAAATGTTATCAACTCACATTATCCCCGCGCCGAATATCCGCCCTTTGAAACCCCACATTTCCCCCGGTACCATGACGAGCATATTTTGCACTAAAGTGAAATCCACCCTTATGCCGACGGCGGAGCCAACCCCAATTGCGCCCGCAATGCCGCCAGCATTTGCTGTTCGCCCGCGCTCACTTTTTGACCGCCCCCGAACAAGCCCCCCCCTGCTGCCCCTGCCACCCGTTCCGCCAACTCATAGACGAAGGTGCGCACTTGATCGCCACCGGGGAGGGTGTGCAGCACCTCGGTGAGGTTGCCGACATCGCGCAGAACATCGCTCAAATTGATATCCATCAAGTCTGGCAGGTCGATATCACCACCGGTGAGGAGCGTGCTGGACACTTGCTCGATGATGGCATTGCCCGCAAACTTGGTCTCTGCCTCTTTCAAATAAGTGGCGATGGCACCCGCTTCGCGCATCCCCCCGATCAATCCCGAATCACTTTGGCGCAACATCCCGGCGATGACATTTTTCAGCAACGGGACGAGTTGATTGGCGATTCCACCTAAATCAGTCACACTAAAACTCCTTGATGCGCAAAATAACGGTCGCCTACATCCGATATCAATAGGGGCAGGGGCGAATGATGGTGCTACAATCTCTACCCTGTGGCGCTAAATCCACTGTTATAATAGCGTGATTGTACCCAAAACGACAAACCGAGCCTGCCGAGTGATCTTTTGAGGAAATTATGAGCGAAACCGAGCCGCTTCATGTTGTCATCGCAATGGACTTTGGCGACACCGAAATCGACATGTTGCGCCAAGTCAGCCCGCGTTTACGGATTGAACAGCATTTTCCGACAGTGCCAGACCGCGCTTGGGCGACTGCCGACATCCTCTATACGGGCAGTCGTTTGCCGACACCCGATCAAGCGCCGCATTTGCGTTGGATCCAACTTCATACTGCGGGTGCCGATCATGTCATCAGCGATCCGATGATCAACGTCCCCCATGTCACCGTGACGACCGCCAGCGGCGTTCACGCCGTCAATGTCGCGGAATACTGCTTGGGGATGATGTTGTCGATCAACTATAAAATTCCGGAGATGCTGCGCGCGCAAGCCAAGTCCGAATGGCGCAAAGACCGCTATAAAGTTTTCGCGCCGTCGGTGCTGCGCGGGGCAACGCTCGGCATTATCGGCTATGGTGCCATCGGGCGGGAACTAGCACGGGTGGCAGATACGATGGGCATGAAGGTGTTGGCGATGAAGCGCGATGTGATGCACCCTGCCGACGAATTGGCATATGCCGCGCCGGGCACGGGCGACCCCCTCGGCGAAATCCCCGCCCGCATTTATCCCCCCAGCGCGATTGCATCAATGGCGGCGGAATGTGATTTTCTGGTCTTGATCACACCGCTGACGCCGAACACACGCGGGCTGATCGACAAAACAGTCTTAAAGTCCATGAAGTCATCCGCCGTCTTGATCAATGTGGCGCGCGGGGGTGTGGTCGATGAAGGCGCTCTCGTCGAGGCGCTCGAAAACGGACGGATCCGAGGGGCGGCGATGGATGTCTTTGCTGAGGAACCGCTGCCGCCGGAAAGCCCGTTGTGGCGGTTGCCCAGCCTGATCATCAGCCCTCATATTGCTGGTTTCCGCGAAGATTATTACCAGCAGGTGGCGCTCATGTTTTCCGAAAACCTGCGCCGCTATCTGGATGGCACCCCGCTCTTCAATCAAGTGAACCGACAAGCGGGCTATTGATTGAGTTTCACCTTGTTTCAGCGGGCGCGTTCCTCTACACTCACAACTCGCGTATCCACGCAGGCAATACCTTTATTTTGGCGTTTATTATTGCGCATTCTTTGAATGCACATTCACAAGAAGAAGTAAGCTCTATGCCTGATGTCATGGTGGTGTTGCCGACCTACAACGAAGCTGAAAATTTGGCAGTCATGCTCGACACCTTGTTAGGAATGACGGAGATCGCCTTGCGGGTGTTGGTGGTGGATGACAATTCCCCCGATGGCACGGGGAAAATTGCGGATGACTATGCCCATGTCCACCCGACCCGTGTCTATGTGCTGCACCGTACCGAAAAAAACGGTCTTGGCCCCGCCTATATCGCGGGCTTCCGCCATGCCTTAACGATGAACCCCGACTATATCGTGCAAATGGATGCCGATTTTTCGCACCAGCCGCATTACATTCCTCAATTGATGAACACGTTGGAAGCGGGCTATGATATGGTCATTGGCTCACGGTTCGCCAAAGGGGGCGGGGTCGATACTAGTTGGAATCCGTTTCGCAAGCTGTTGAGTTGGTTCGCCAATGGCGTGTATGTACGCTTGGTGTTAGGCATTCCTGTCTCGGACTCGACAGCGGGGTATCGCATCTGGAAGCGCGAAACGTTGATCGGCATGAACCTTGATCGTATCGCCGCCAGCGGCTATGTGTTTCAGGTCGAGATGGCGTATGTGGCGTATCGTTTGGGCTATCGGATCGCCGAAATCCCTATTTATTTTCCGGATCGCGAGCGCGGCACCTCGAAGATGGGGTCGCATATCATCATTGAAGCGGCAGTGCGGACATGGCAACTTTTGGCGCGTCATCACGGACTCGATCCGTCACAACGGCAACCCATCCCCTAATTCATGGATTCCGTTTGTGCTAAACCATCCACATCCTCTGGTACATCGGCGTCGCCCGATAAAGGAAGGACATGTCTCGTTTTGAACAAGCCCGTGTGAGTCAGTTAGTTAGCCTTTATGCGCCCCAAGACCCACCGCGCACGCCCCTCGATTTTGGGGATTTGTTATCGCTTTTGTGGCGCATCGATCACAGCGGTGGCAGTGCCGCGCGCGAACGCTACTATAAGCGCAGTGCCTTTTCGTTGGCAGTCGCGCTCAACCTGCGCGATCATCCCGTGTATCGGTTCATGGAAATGACCGCTCCCGGCGAGCTGTATACCCAATTCCCCAACCTCGTCTACCGGATTCAAGGGCGCGCCCTTGATGCCCATGACCGCAAAGCCGCCTTAGAGCAACTGATGCAGATACGCAACGATATCATGCGGGTGGGCAGTTATCCCGATAAATGGACGCACGGCTGGCCCGGCAGTGGGATTCAAGATGTTGAACTGCGCGAGCGGGTATTCGCTGTGTTGTTCACCGCGCTGCAAGGGCAGTTCCCCGCCTTTGGGCGACTGTTGTTGGTGAACGACATCGTGATCGCCAATCTTATCATCGGTTTTCAACCCCCCGAAGAGATCCCCCTCACCCGTCTTGTGGCGGAGTTTGGCTATCCCGACCCGACATCCCCGGCACTGCGCGAAGCCTTCGCTGCCGAGGAGGTCTAGGGGATGATCGCTTAAAACTGCGCGACGACGCGCTCCACACCGGGCAACCGGTTGATGGTCGTGGCAACCGCTTCCAGATCGACCCCTTCGGGCAGGGTACCCGTCAAAATGACCGTGCCCATGCGGACATTGACCAACACCCCAATCGGGAGCGCGCGCCCGGAGTCGATGCGGATCGTCTCCTCATCAAACAAGCGACTGCTGTCAAAATGGGTGACGCCGGACAGTTGGGGCACTTTATTAAGCAAGTAGCGGCGGTTGATCGGGGTTTTGACATGCCCGCTGAGCGTGACGGCTCCGCCTTGCACGCGAATATGAATTTGACGGCGATCCGAGGCGGTCGGCGGGTAGGTCATGATCAGGTCATAAATATCATTTTCAATATCAATATCGGGACGAGCGTGGGCGGTGGTGGGTTCAGCCATAACAGTTCTCCTACATGACGACTCAAGATGGAATGAACAGCCTTAATTTTGCCTATCCGCCCGCCGCTTGCCAAGTCTCGATCCTGTGCCCCAACCCAGCAAACGACCACCGAAACAGCCAGCCTAATTCTGTCAAGCGCCGTTCCATCGTGTACAATTGTGCCGCACAATCCAACAAGAGACCACAGGAAAATCAGTATGGTTGAAAACTATCTCGCCGATCTCCAAAGCACGGATGCGAAAATCCGTTTTACCGCTGCCCAGCATTTAGGCACGATCAACGAACCGCGCGCGATTGCGGCGTTGGCACAAGCGTTGCGCGACGAGAGCGCCAAAGTCCAGTATGCCGCGTTGTCGGGGTTGGTTAAAACCGCCGCTGCTGACCGCCTCAATGATATCGTGACGATGCTGCTGCATGACCTCAACAGCCGCGTGTGGGAACTGCTGCAACTCAATATCGGGATGCGCTTGCGCACGGGCATCATCGACATGGTACAACTGGACGATCTCGGGCTATCGGATCGGCTCTACAGTGCGATCACGACTCTGCCGATGAGCGCGCATCAAACGGCGTTGTTCGCGCGGATGATCGGCAAGACGACCGATGTGCGCCGGATCAATACCTGTCTCGATCTGTTGGCGACGGGCGCGCTGCCCGTGCGCGTGGCGGCGGTCGAAGCGCTCGGCATGATCGGCGATGCGCGGGCGGTACCGGCATTGTTCACGGCGCTCGAAGACGCCGACGACTCGATCCGCGAGACTGCCGCCGAAGCATTGGGGCGCATTGGCGATCAAAGCGCGTTGGATGTCCTGATACGCAGCCTTCACGACTATAGCGAATGGGTACGCCGCGCCTCGGCGGAAGCATTGGGGCTGTTGGGGGATGACCGCGCCATCGAGCCGCTTAGCGATGCCCTGACCGATGAGGACGCGATGGTGCAAGACACCGCTTTTGAAGCGCTCAAGAAATTGAGCCGAGATCAACTGCTTTAATGTGGTTTACGCCACCCAAAAAGGAAATGCCATGCTCGCTCGCCTCCGTGTCCTAACCCGCTCGTTTGGGATCGTACTGTGCTGTTGTGCCTTCGTCGCGGGCAGTATCGCCGCTTGCAGCGCCCCGCCTCCCCAAGAGGTGGCGTTTCAGGCGACGCTCCCCCTGTTGACCGTCACCGCGCCCGTGTATACGGTCACACCAACGCGCACGCCGATCCCGACCGAGACGAACACCGCGACCGCCACCCATACGCTGACGGTGACGCTGACCGCCACCGTCACTGCTACGTTTACCGAAACAGCTGTGCCCACCGATACCGCGTCGCCCACATGGACGCTGGTGCCTAGCGATACCGCCTTGCCCACCGAAATAGCGCCCGAAGTCGCGATTCTCGCGGCGACCAAGATGCCGACTCTCGCGGTGACAGCGGCAGCCTCCGAGCTAAGCCTTAATACGCCGGACAACGCCCCAAACGCCATGCCCACCTTCGCGGGCAGCCTGATCACCCTGACGCCCGCCCTGCCTTTCGGCGCGCCCGCCGCTGATGAACGCGGTGCCGCTGGACTCAGCGCGGTGACGGGCTGGACGTGTGACGATTTCCCCTGTGCTGACGATATCGAGGGCTTCTTGGAGCGCATTCAGGTGCCGTCGGGCTACACGGTCGAAGCCGTGGGGCGCTTCCCCGGTCAAGTGATGCAGATCGCCTATGGGGGCGATGGGCGCTTATACGCGACGGTGTTGGAAAACGGGACGCAAAACGGAGCCGTCTATGTCTTGACTAGCGAGGGCGAGACGAGCCGTTATAGCGGCGATCTGATCTCCCCGCTTGGTTTGGCGTTTCAGCCGGGGACCAATACCCTGTATGTGAGCGCCCGCCAAACGGCGCTCAGCGGCACCGGTATTTGGCGCATTGCCGAGGGCGGGGGCGACCCGCAACCGTTGATCAGTGACCTGCCGTGCTGTTTCGCGGCGGTCAATAATCAAGCCAACGGCATCACCTTTGGGCGCGATGGACATCTCTATGTAGGGGTGGGCGCGCTCACTGACCGAGGCGTCAATCCGCCCCGTTCCGAGCGTGAATACCCGGAGATCGTGCCCTATGAAGCATCAGTCTTACGGATTCAGCCATTGACGGGGGAAGTACAAGTGGTGGCGCAAGGGATCCGCAATCCCTTTGATTTGGGGCAAGATAGTGTCGGACGCTGGTACACCACCGACACGGGCACGCTCGGCGGATCGGGGGATCGCATTTTGCGCTTAGAACCGAACGGGCATTATGGCTTTCCGTATTGGCGCGGTCGGGGCTGTGACGATTGTCCGATCAAGCCCGCCAGCGTGACGGTCGCGCCGGATTTACTGGCATTGCCCGCGTATACCCTGCCTCGCGGGCTGGTGGTGTACACGGGCATCCAGTTCCCCATCAACATGTTCGATCAGGTCTTTGTGGCATTTTGGAACAATACCGAGGGCGGGCAACGCATCGTGCGCATCGAACCGCGCGCGGCAGCCGATGAGAGCTATGTGCCCGAAGCCTTCATGACGGGGTTAATCCGCCCGGTCGATGTGGTGGTCGCCCCGGACGGATCCTTGGTGGTGGCAGATTACGTGTATGGGCACATCTGGCGGGTGCGCTATACGGGTTAAGCGCCCGCTTGCGACCCAACGACGATCAGCCCCATCAACACGGCGAAAATGACGAACAAGACGAGAACTTGATAAAAGCCGGTGCCCGAAAAATCACCGTCGTCTGGCGAGTCGTCGGTGTTGGGGGCGGGCAGTTGGGGGATATCAGCCATGATCCATTTGCTCCTGTGAGTGATTGTCTTATGAGGGGTATTATAGCGCTTTGCGTGGACAATCGCAGCAAGGAAACGTGGGGGCAACCATAAGCGAGGGGCGCAAAGCGTGAGTCTGTTGCAAAAATCGGACACCCCGTTGGGTGTCGCTACAAACCGCACCATTTTAAGGACGCGCAACGGCATTTTGTTGAAAAACACGGGCAACCACATTGGGTCTTGGGCGTCAAGTTAAGCCTTAATGAAGGGTGCATTTCACTTTGGTGCATCGCTTTAATTTCATAACAGTAAACGGGCGGATATTCGGCGCGGCGACTCTTGGGGTTGGGGATTTTTCCACGAGCGCCTAATCCGCCCCTACATTTACGTTGATGAGACGATAGGGATTGGCAACAAAAAAACCCGCCCTATTGTGGTTAGGTGCCCGCAATGGAGATCGTTGGTGGGGCGGACTAGGCGCTTGTCAAATGTTATCAACTCACATTGTCCCCGCGCCGAATATCCGCCCTTTGAAACCCCACATTTCCCCCAGTACCATGACGATCATATTTTGCACTAAAGTGAAATGCACCCGGGGCGGGACTATTACGCTACCGCCAAACTCATGGAGTCAAGCCGCCGTCACCGATCTGATTGAAATTGACCGCCAACATCGAGAAATCAAGGATGTTGACGATGGTATCGTTATTGAAGTCGGCACTGGCATTGAAGCCGATTTGCCCTTGTGACTTGCCGAAAGCGGTCGCCAAGATCGAAAAATCACTGACATTGATCAAGTTGTTATCATCTGCGTCGCCTTCCAGCAACACGGCAGTCGTGACCGAACTGTTGGGATCCACGATGGTGTGGTTGAACTGTCGCGCCAAGGTATGATCCCCTTTGACCGTGAAGCGATAGGTGCCCGGTAGTAGCCCCGCCACGCTGAAAACACTGCTGCCGTTGGTCGTGAAATCTTGCGAAATATAGGTCGTTGCGCCGTTGGTGGAGGTGACCAACACATGACCGGTCACGATGCGGCTAAAGTGAGGAGCAGGGTTAGTGCGTTCTTGCAGGGCGAGGGTCACGGTGGCGCTGCCCAAACCCGATTCAAAAGCGCCGATATCAACCGTGGTGTTGCGGATGCGGGCGAAACCAGTGCCGCGTTGGTCGGTCGTGAGGGTATCGGTTTTATCCCCATCACCGTTGAGATCGAGATCGAGGGTCGCTTCACTCAGGAAGCTATTGCCCCCCACATTGCGCGCGGGGCTGCCGCTCAGAAGTAACAGGGTGCGTGTGCTGCCGCCGTTGTCCGCCAGCACGCCCAATTGAGGGTCTTGACCAATGATATTGGCATTTGCGCCCCCATTGGCGATGCCGCAGGCGTTTGCGCCCGTGTTTTCGATCAAAGCGCGTTGGGCAATGACCGAGCTATTCGTGATGCAGTCGCCGTTGGTGTTATTGGCGAGGATGGTATTGACGAGGCGCAGGTTGCCACCGCTAAAAATACCACCGGCACCACCAGCAAGGTTGGCAGAATTGCCCGATATCGTGACATTGATCAGATTGATCGAACTGCCGTTACCGCCAATACCGCCGGCAATTGCCCCAGCACCATAGGCGCTCGTGTTCTCAGTAAAAGTGCTGTTGCTGATGGTTATCGCTCCCATCACATTGAGGATGGCACCCCCATACCCGTTCGTGCTAGTGACACTGTTCCGAAAAAACAGGCTTTCGCGAATCGTCGCTGTTCCCGCATTATAGAGGGCACCCCCTCCCAATGTTGCTGAGTTCGTGTCGAAGGTCGTTGCCGTCACCACCAAGATGCCGCTATTGGTGATCCCTGCGCCACCCGCGGCGACGTTGTTCACGAAAGTACCTCCATTGACGGTGAGTGTGCTTTGAGCGCCACCCTGTTGCGTTTCATTGAACACGGTAGTCCCCGTGCTGGTGCTATTGCCGGAAATCGTGACGTTGAGGAGTGTCGCCCAACCTCGGTTGTAAAGCGCCGAGGCTCTGCCTTGCGATCCTGTGGAGGTATTGTTGGAGAGGGTGCTGTTCGTCAGGGTCAAGGTGCCGGTGTTTTCGACGGCTCCTCCATAAATAGTGGTGCTATTGGAGATTGTCATCAGTGTGGCCGACAGGGTGCCCGCGTTGAAAATTGCCCCAGAAGTACCCCCTGAGTACCCATTCAAAAGGGTGATGTTGTTGAACGTCCCATTCCCCGCGCTTGCCACCTGTAAAAACCTGAAGGTTTCTGGCGCGTCCGTGGCGCGTTGGACGGTTGCCCCATTGCCTTGAATCGAGAGCGTGCCGCTGGTGGTAGCGCTTTCGATCACCGGCAATCCATTGACCGGGCTGACTGCGAAGCTAATGCCATTGAAGCCCAAGATATCATTGTCGGCGTCGGTCAGCGTATAGATGCTATGGGTCAACTGAATGGTGTCATTGGTGCCGGTTCCATTGCTATTGGCACATGCCATCGCAAATCGGAGCCGAGCGACATTGCTGGCAGGCACCGTATAGGGGAATGTGGGGCAGGGCGTGGCAGCATATTCAAAGGCACCAATATCGCGATTCCCGTTGACAAAGCGTGGAAAACCGGTGCTGCGCTGATCGGTAATTGAGATCAGTGGCGAACTCACCGGATCGGACCAAATGGCATCACCTCTATCGATAGCAACGCTTCCCGCTGCGAGCGCCATTGTTTGGGTGCTGCCGCCATTGTTTGCCAGCGCCCCCAGATTGAGCGGTGACGCAGCGGCACCGATTAGATCGCTCGCTGACGCCAATACCGCCGGCGCTGTCGAAATCGTCGCGCCGCTACTATTGCCGATGATGTTATTCTTGGACGACGAGACCTTGCCAGCAATATCCGGACCAGTTGGGGCAGTGTTCCCAGCGATGATGGAAAAAGCAATGGCAACGGGATTGTTTTGGGCATAGATCGCCCCCCCGCTCCCCGTCGCCGTGTTTCCCGAAAGGGTGCAATTGCTAAAGATTTCGATGGGGCTGACATTCGCTGAGTTGCTGGCGAGAACGCCGCCGTTTCCGGTCGCATGATTGTTGGCGAAGGTGCTGTTCACGGCGATAAAGCCAGAACCGCCTTCCAGATTGTTGATGGCGGCACCGACGCCGGTATTGCCGGAGAACGTGCTGTAATAGATATAGGCTACGCCGCCGCTATATTGATAGAGGGCACCACCCCCAACCGTAGCGGTGTTTTGGGTTAGGGCAACCTGCCTGAGCGTGAGTGTCCCTCGATTGGCGATGCCCCCGCCTTTATCGCCTGATCCTTGGGTGATGGTGATGCCGCTGAGCGTGACGGTTTTGCTGGCAGCGATGTTGATCGGACGGAAAGCGTTGGCACCATTGACGATGACTTTATTCGCCCCTAAGCCGACGATATCCACATTATCGGTGATCTGGGGCAGGGCGCTGGTCAGGGTGATGGTTGCCGGGACGAAAATTGCCGCATTAAAGGTGATGGTGTCTACTCCCGAATTGGCATTGGCAGCAGTAATGGCTTCGCGCAGGGAGCAATCGGCGTTGCAGACCCCATCATTGGTATCTGCGATTTTTGAGACGGTATAGGTCGCGGCAATGGCAATTTGAGGGGGAGAGATCTGAATTGAAATGATGAATAGGATGAACATTAACAATAACCAGCGAACAATGCGCACAGAATGTGTCATCGTTTTCATGCACTCACGCTAATTGAACAATAGGGTCACGCCTAAAGTATACGAAATTTACGCGCCACGCGCTATTTTTCTTGCTTTACGCGCGCGCTGATTTGGGTTATGGTTCCATAAGCTGCTGTAAACGTCATCAAGGATGCTGTCATGGATTTTGATTTGTTTTCCCCGCGCCAACAATTGGCGCAGATCATGAGCCGAATTTATAACTCCGGCATGACCACCCTAAGCGGTGGCAATCTCTCCATTAAGGACACCGACGGTAGTATTTGGATCACCCCTTCGGGCGTGGACAAAGGGGCATTGACCCCCAACGATATCATGTGCCTACGCCCCGACGGGACGGTCGAAGGGGTGCATCGTCCCTCAATGGAATACCCGTTTCATCGCGCTATCTACGACCGCCGCCCCGACATCAACGCTATTGTTCATGCCCACCCGCCCGCGCTGGTCACGTTTAGCATTGCCCGTAAAGTCCCGATGACGGGCATCATCCCCCAAGCGGATCGCATCGTGGGGCGGGTCGGCTATGCGTCGTATGCCACCCCCGGCAGCGCGCTCTTGGGCGAAAATATCGCCACTGCTTTTGCGGAGGGGTGCGATAGTGCCTTGCTCGAAAATCATGGTGTGGTGGCGGCGGGCGTCTCGCTCTTAGATGCTTATCAGCGCCTAGAGACGCTCGATTTTTGCGCACGCACCCTGTTGCGAGCGCGGGCGTTGGGGGTGGCATGTGCTTTGACGGATGAGCAGATGGCGCTGTTTGATGCCGCCCACACGTCTTTTGCGGAATTTATCCCGACGGCGCACAGCACGCCAGAGCGTGAACTGCGCGAGGTGATCGTCAAAGTTCTAGCACGCGCTGTCGAACGGCAGTTGATGATCTCGACCGAGGGCGTGATCTCGGCACGGGTGGATGACCGTAGTTTCTTGATCACACCGACCGGACACGACCGCCAAAATATCGCGATGGACGATCTCGTTTTGATCCGCGATGGGCGGCGCGAGGCGGGCAAGCAGCCCAGTCGTTCGGCGCGAATGCACGCAGCGTTGTATGAGCACAACCCTGATCTACGCGCGATCATCATGGCACAACCGCCGAACGCAATGGCATATGCCGTCACTGCCTGCCAGTTTGACTCGCGCACGATCCCTGAAAGTTATGTGATGTTGCGGGATGTCCCGTTGATCAGTTATGAGGCATTTTATGAGTCCTATGCCGCCATCACGAGGGCGGTATCCGCGCGGACGCCGGTGGCATTGGTGCAAAATGAGTGTGTGATCGCGGTCGGCGCATCGGTGTTGCAGGCATTTGATCGCCTTGAAGTGTTGGAGTTTTCCGCGCGGTCGTTGATCGACACACCCGCGTTGGGGGCACTCGTCCCGATGAATGATGAGGCGCTGGAGGCATTGCGCAAAGCCTTTTCGCTGGAGTAAATACGCGGGGCGCGCTTAGGGTGGTGCTTTGTGACTTTGCGCGCCCCTCAATATGCGCTATGCTTTTTTCATAATTGATGGCGAGGTATTGGTTTTATGATGTTTATAAGACGAAAGAGGTCGCTTTGATGAATGCCGATGAATTAAAGGGGTTGCGTTTAGAAAAAGATCAGTTTTTCAAATCTAGCCCCCATTCCCCGCTCTCGCCCGATCAGCAAGACGCATTTCAAGGGTTGCGTTATTTTGAGTATAACCCGGCGTTGACGTTAGAAGTCGCCGCAACGCGGTTGGGCGGGGAGGAAATTCGGGTGCAAACCACGTCTGGCGAATTACGTCGTTATCGCCGTTATGCCCGTTTTCGCTTCGAGATCGCGGAGGAAAGCGCCGAACTGACGGTGTATGAGACGCCACACGGGTATTTTTTGCCCTTTATCGATAGTAGCCCCGGCATTTATGGCGGGGGACGCTATTTGGAACCAGAACTGATCGAGGAAACAGCGGAGACAGCGCGGTTCGTGGTCGATTTTAACCTCGCCTATAATCCCTACTGCGCCTTTGCCGATGGTTTTAGCTGCCCGCTCGTGCCCACTGAGAACCGCTTGAAGGTCGCGGTGACGGCTGGTGAATGTAGTCCTGACTAGGTTTTGATCACACACACAAAGGAAAAGTTCAGCATGGGGATGCAGATTCAGGCGGCGGTGCTGGTTGCACCCAATATGCCTTTTCGTATTGAGACGATCACCTTAGACGAGCCACGCGCGGGGGAGGTACTCGTCAAACTCGCGGCGTGTGGCGTCTGTCACAGCGATTGGCATGTCGTGACTGGGGCGACCAAACAGCCCTTGCCCGTGATTTGCGGACACGAGGGCGCTGGCATTGTGGAAGCCATCGGGGACGGGGTGACCCACCTCATGGTGGGCGATCATGTCATCTTGAATTGGGCACCCGCCTGTGGGGATTGTTTTTATTGCCAACAGGGTCAGCCGAATCTGTGCGCCACTTACACCGACCCTCTTTGGGCGGGCATGATGCTGGATGGGACTTCGCGGTTACATCGTTTGGATGGTACCCCCGTCTACAGTTATTGTGGGACGGCTGCCTTTGCTGACTATACGGTGGTGCCTGCCCCCAGTTGCATCCCGATCCGCCGTGATTTTTCGCTGGTGACAGCGTCGCTGATCGGTTGTGCGGTGGCGACGGGCGTGGGTGCTGCATGGATTACCGCCGATGTGCAAGCAGGCATGAGCGCGGTCGTGATCGGCTGTGGAGGCGTCGGCTTGAACACGATCCAAGGCGCGGCGTTGCGCGGTGCCGCCCCGGTCATCGCGGTGGACATCCACGCGGGCAAGTTGGATATCGCCCAAGCGTTTGGGGCGACGCATGGTATTTTGCACACCGATGCCGCCAGCACCCTCAGCGCGATTCGGGCGCTCACGGGGGGACGCGGCGCTGATGTCAGTTTTGAGGCGGTTGGGTTGCCGGATTTGCAAGAATTGGCGTTTGCGGCAGCGCGTCCGGGCGGCACGGTCGTCTTGGAGGGGTTGTCGGCGATGGGGACTGCCACCAATTTGCCCGGTGCCCTGATCACACGGCAGGAGAAGACGATCAAGGGAAGTTATTACGGCTCGGTGGATGCCCGCACGGACTTCCCGCGCTTTGTCGAAGAAGCCGCCGCTGGACGACTGCAATTGGACGCGCTTGTC
>JBBRTY010000110.1:0-13479 GCA_038248285.1 Aggregatilineales bacterium | reverse complement strand
GCAGGTTTGGGACGTATAGGCTACGGAATTCAACAGTTCGGTAGCTCATATTTTCGAGTCTACAGTCTTTTAAGTTTTTTGTCGATGTTCATCTTTTGAATTCAACTCGGAAATTCCCGGAGAATTTACACTCACTTGCAATGCACCCCGCTGAGACGCTGAGACGGCGGCTAAAGCCGTAAGGCGCTTCATCTACAGCCGCTGAAGCGGCGTAGCTTTCGCGGGCTAAAGCCCTACTTCTGTAAAAACAACGTTGGTGTGGCGTGAGCAATTTGTAGGAGTCGGCGTTTACCTTTACCAGTGGTGTGCTTTGGGTTATGCTTTTTCACAATGATGTCCTTAAGTACCATTTTCAGAAAGCAAAAATGGATGAACCCACAATCGCGAATCATGGCGCTCCTTGTGTCGGGCGTACTCTTGTTAAGCGCCTTTATGGTGAGTGTGCCCGCTTTGGTGTTGGCGCAAATTCCCACTTTGCAACCGTTGCCGACCGTGCCGGCGGGCATGGCGACATTGACGCCGACCAACCCAATCCTCATCCCCGTGTTTCGCACTTTGCCGCCGCTGCCGGTCGTGCCCAGCACCGTGCCGCTCTTGACGGTCACCACCGCCGTCAGCGCCGCGACATTGCAACCGCTGCCTACCGTGCCCAGCATGATGGCGACGTTAACGCCGACCAACCCGCCGATTGTCATCCCCAGATTCCGCACCTTGCCGCCGTTGCCGGTCTCCCCGTCGCCATCCCCGACGTTCGCGCCCGGTATGCCGACCAACACCCCCGCGCCGACGCTCCCCCCAACGCAGGTGCCCGCACTCAGATTCCCCGCCTTGACGGGTGCCTATGCCGTCGGCATGACGCGCCGCGCGTATACCGACCCGGTACGGTTTGAGGACTTTTCCCCCGATCCGTTGGACTTCCGACGGGTGCCCGTGACCTTCTTTTATCCGGCTGTGCCCGCGCCCGACGCCCAACGTGGGGATTATGGCAACGAGCGCGAACTCAGCTTATTTCAGCAATATTATGGCATTCGGACGACGTACTCACTAGTATTGCGCCCCAATTTTTATGTCGATGCGCCCGCCAGCGCAGGGGCTTTCCCGGTGTTGTTGTTTATGCCCGGTTTAGGCTCCCCGACTCTCCTTTATCGTTCGATCTTGGAGCAAATCGCCAGTCATGGCTACATCATTGCGGTGATCGATCCCGTCTACAGCAGCTCCTTCTCGGTGTTCCCCGATGGCACCTTTGCGGTGGCGAATCGGGCGAATTTGGATAACCCCACATACGAAACGGTGGATCTGGTGTTTCAGTCATGGATGGCGGATGCCAACTTGGTGTTGACCCTGTTAAGCGATGTCAATGCCAACGACCCCTTGCTCGGCGGTCGGCTCAACTTGGAAAAACTGGGTGCCTTTGGGCATTCGTTTGGCGGTGCCGTCGCCGTTCAATTGGCGCATGACAACAATCGCGTGCTGTCGGCGCTCAATATGGATGGGAAATTGCAGGGCAGTGTCGTCGCCGAGGGGATCGCTAAACCGGTGATGCTGATTTTGTCGGAACAATCGCAAACCGGGGCGTTGGCGGAGTTGAGCGATGAGAATTTGGCGTTTTCGGGCTTGACGCGCGACCAACTGAGCGAATTGCTCGCCACCTTGCTGGCGGAATGGCAAGCCCTGTTGACGAGCGCACCGCGCGCTTATCAGATCGTGCCGGCGGGGTCGATCAATCCTTCCTACCTGACCGATTTAGGGATCCTGCGGACATTGCTGCCGCAAGCGATCACCGATGATGTCTTGGGGGCGATTGACGGCACGCGCACCATTGACATTGTGACTGACTACACGACCGCCTTTTTTGACTCTACCTTGCAGGGCATCCCTTCGCCGCTGCTAGAGGCGGCGTCGGCAGATTATCCCGATGTTGATTTCACGCGGTTTAGCCGCTAGGGGGAGTCCCTTTCGCAAGCGGTCGGGGCAGGGTCATTGAGTCTGTTGCAAAAGGGTTCTGCGTGCAGCGGACGCGCCGTTGCGCGTCCCTGCAATGACGTCTTTCGTAGGGGCAACCCAATGTGGTTGCCCGACTTTTGCAATAGAATCGTCGTTCATGCCCCGACCGTGATCACGGGGGAGATGCCGATTTTAGCGGGTGGCGGAACTGGTAATCGCATCCATCAAACTTTGGACGCTGAGGGGTTTGGGCAAAATTTGCAAGAAACCGTCACTGGCAGCGCGATCATGGTCGCTATTGTTGAGGAAGTTTGCCGTCATCGCAATGACCGGAATGCTGCGCAACGCGGGGGTAGACTTGATCTGTTTGATCAGTTCCCAACCGTTCATCTCTGGCATCAACAGATCCGAGATGATCAAATCGACTGGCGTGGTTTCCAAAACTTGGAGTGCTTCGACGCCATTGTGCGCGCTGTGGACTCTTGCCCCGTGCGCCGTCAAGATTAGCGATGTCATCCGCACGCAGGCGAGATCATCATCCACGACCAAAAGACTCTGTCCCATGAGGGGGGTTTTTCCATTTGACATGATGTTGCCTCACCTTATATGCGGGTTACGCATTGAAAACAAATGATAAATCAACTCAAACTTAACCTTTTCTCATTGTAGCTTAACTTTTTGGCAAAAAATAGTTGTTTCATTGGGGATTCATGAACTTTTTGTGAATTTTTCAGCAATTCCTTAATTATGCTTAATTCTTGCCATGCGATTGTTCAGTTTGCCACAATCAGGGACAACAGTGGTCAATTTCTTTTGCAATCATTTGGAGCGGGTGTTATTATAGCTCCGTTTATCACAATCGACGGTTTCACAACTAGACGACCCGATGGCGCTCAGCGCATACGCGAGGACATGACACATGAGTTTGGTGAATGAGTGGGCATTTATTGGCTTGTTTATGGCGGTGGCATGGTTGCTGCCAACGGCACCGCTGGCGGTTGCATGGATATTTCAACCGCGAAAGCCCAACGCCATTAAGATGCAGACCTACGAATGTGGCGTCGAGACGGTCGGCGATACGTGGGTACAGTTCAAAGTTCAGTATTACATTTACGGTCTCATCTTTTTGGTGTTTGACATCGAACTGATCTTCTTGTTCCCATGGGCGATGGCATACCGCCAACTTGATTTCTTCGCGTTTGGCGCGGGGGTGTTGTTTATTTTCTTCCTCGCGGATGGGCTGATCTATGCGTGGCGTAAAAACGCGCTGGAATGGGCATAGACGGCGGGGACATCGGGCAGTTGTTTTTGATGCGAAAATGCGGCGAACAAACAGAGTCTTGGGTGTGCGCCGCTGAGTGGTGCCAGATGCCTTGACCATAAACAATTATGGGTGGTGGTAAGCATTCCCACGCCTAAAGGCGGGGGCTTTTAGCCCCAGTGCTTACCAGACTCAGCCCGTAAGGGCGACGTTAGGACTGAATAGATAGGCACTTCGGAATCCCTCACAAGTTCCGAACTCTGCGGGGAGTGATTAAACAGGTGATTGGGAAAAGCCAGTGTCGCTCACATGAAACCAGTTGCTCACTTTGTCGATGTGAACTTTACCCCGCGCAAGCGGGGCCGGTTTGACCGTTTTCCAGAGGGTACTTAAAAAACGGTCTCCCTTCGGGGATACACCCATCAGACGGTTACACTTATAAGAAAGGACACGGCGCTATCCTTCCCCATGCCTGAAAGCGGGGGTATCTCGCGCCAATTTTGATGATGGAAACAACGTGTATCAACGTCATTGAGACTTTGGCACCGTGCCTCGTGGCGGGGGGCGCTGCGCCGGGTTTGGCAGCGTTCATCTCAACACTGCTGGGCGTGCTGCTGGTCTCGGCTTTTCCGCTTGTGCTGGTGATCATCCTCATCTGGGTGGAGCGCAAAATCGCGGCGCGCGTGCAAGACCGTATCGGTCCCAATCGCGTCGGTCCGTATGGGTTGCTTCAAAATGTGGCGGATGCCATCAAGCTGATCATCAAGGAAGACATTACCCCAGCGGGTGCGGATCGTCTCATTTATAATGCCGCCCCGATCATCGCGATGTTGTCGGTACTGCTGATTTGGGCGGTGGTGCCCTTCACACCGGTGCATATCGGCGTGGATTTGAGCATTGGCTTGCTGTACTTCGTGTCGGTCAGTTCCATCGGCACCTTAGCGATCATGATGGCAGGGTGGGCGTCCAACAACAAGTATGCGCTCCTCGGTGCCTTCCGCGTGGTGGCGCAACTCGTCAGTTATGAAGTGCCGATGGTGGTGGCGCTGCTCGTGCCCGTGTTGCTCGTCGGCAGTTTGTCGATGCAAGATATCGTGCGTGGGCAAATCGGCATGTGGTTCATTGTGCCGTGTTTCGTCAGCGCGGTGATTTTTTACATCAGCAACTTGGCGGAAACCGGTCGCGCCCCCTTCGACTTGATCGAAGCGGAGTCGGAACTGGTCGCTGGTTACAATATTGAATACAGCGGCATGAAGTTCGGCTTGTTCATGGCGAACGAATTCATGCACGCCTTTACCGTCAATCTGTTTTTCGCGCTCATCTTCTTGGGCGGGTGGTCGGGTCCGGGTGCGGAACAAGTGCCGGTCTTGGGCTTCTTCTATCTGTTCATCAAGACGGGTTTCCTCTATATTCCGTCGCTGATCTTGCGGGCTACGGTGCCGCGCGTGCGCATTGACCAGATGATGGCGTTCAACTGGAAATTCTTGGTGCCCGTGTCGATCCTCAATTTATTGATGGTGGCATTCTTGCTGCAAGTGACCAAAGCGCTGGGCATCGCCCCTGCCCTTGGCGAAACCGATTTCCTCGCCAATTTACCCCAAGCGTTGGTGCTGTTGGCGGGTAACGTGGCGCTCATCGTCGGCATCATGACGGTTTTGCGCAACAACGGACGCCGCGAACGCGCCGCCGAAGAAGCTAAACGACTACGACGGATGGCAGCATCAGGGCGCGCGATGGTACCGGCTGGCGGCACGGATTAAATTCCGCGACGATTTCATATACAAGGGAACGTTTTGACATGCTCGAACTGAACGCAGCGACAATCACATTTTTCATCTTCAGTATCTTTCTGGTCGGGGGCGCGCTTGGCGTCGTCACCAGCAGCAACCTGATTCACGGGGCGCTGTATCTCATCATCAGCTTGTTTGGGGGGGCGGGGTTTTTCGTGTTGCTGAGCGCGCCCTTCATGGCGGCAGTGCAGGTGCTGGTCTATATCGGTGCCATCGCCGTCTTGATCATCTTCGCGGTGATGCTCACCCGCAGCATGACGCGCATGACCGAAGTGTATAATCGCCAATGGTGGTTGAGCGCCCTTGCTGGCGCTCTTCTTTTGTTGATGCTGGTCGTCGGCGTCATCTTGCCCGTTTGGGGCAATGGCGGGGCACGCCCCAATATGCCGATCAGCGATATCGTCGCGACCACCGAAGCGCTCGGGGTGGCGTTCGTCAGTGGCGATCAGTATGTGCTGCCGTTTGAGGTCGCGTCCCTGCTGCTGACCGGCGTGATGATCGGCGCGATTGTCCTCGCCCGCGATACCGAATCTTAGGAGAGGCGGCTATGGTTCCCTTGTGGATGTACTTGATCGTCGCGGCAATCGTTTTTTGTATCGGTGTCTATGGCGTGTTATCGCGTCGTAACGCCGTCGCTATCTTGATGAGTGTGGAATTGATGCTCAGCTCGGTCAACATCAACTTGATCGCGTTTTGGCGCTATACCGCGCCCGAAAACATGGCAGGGCAAGTATTTGCAGCTTTTGTGTTCGTCATCGCCGCTGCCGAAGCCGCTGTGGGTCTCGCGATTATCATCTCGATCTATCGCAACCGCCGCTCCGTCATCGTCGAAGACGTGAATTTACTGAGGGGGTAGAGTGACCGAGCGCTCCCTGCCTTGCACCCTTTTGGGCGCGGCGCTCCTCACTTATAGGAAAACCTATGGATATAAACGCATTGCTCAATGACCCGAATTTCCTACCTTGGTTGATCCCAGTCGGTCCGTTGTTGGCGTTCTTCATCATTTCGCTGTTGACCAGCCGCAGCAGGATGACCCCCGCCACCAGCGCCGCTTATGGCGGACACCATCCCGATTATGACGGAATGGACGTGCCCATCGTCACCGACCGCAGCCGCGTCGTCAGCATCATCGTCGGCATGAGCGGCGCGCTCTCCGCATGGATCCTCAGCCTCCGTGTGGTGTTTGAAGCCCTTGCCGTGCAAGACTTTGGCAAGAATGTCCTCGCCAGTAGTTTAGACTGGATGGACACCGGGCTGACCGCTTTTCGCATGGGCGTCTTGGTGGACCCCCTGACGGTGATCATGTTGATCATGGTGCCCCTGGCGGTCACGATGATCTTCATTTACAGCATTGGCTACATGGCGAACGACCCGCGCCAAGCGCGCTTCTTCGCCCTGATCAGCTTGTTCGCCGGTGCCATGCTCACGCTGGTGGTGGCGGATAACTTGCTCCTGCTGTTCTTCGGCTGGGAAGTCATGGGTGTCTGCTCGTATCTGCTGATCGGCTTCTGGTTCGAGAAGAAAAGCGCTTACAACGCTGCCATTAAAGCCTTCACCACCACCCGCGTCGCCGATGTGATCATGTTGCTCGGCATCGCCTATTTGTTCTTCAGCACGGGCACGCTCAACTTCCGCGACATCATGTACAACCCCATGCCCGGACAAGACATGGCAGCGCATGTGGAAGAAACAGGTGATCACAGCGCCGAAACTGCTGTTGCCGAAGGCGGAGCCGTTGTTGTTGAGGGTGAAGCCGCCGCTGCTGAAGGCGACCATAGCGAAACTGCTGCTGCCGAGGGCGAATATGGTAGTGAAGCACATGTCATCACCTGGGCAGCGCATTTGGGCGAAACCCCGGCGATCTTCTTTGGAGGCATCAGCGCCGCCGGTTTGATCGGCATTTTCCTCATCATCGGCACCATCGGTAAATCGGCGCAGTTCCCGCTCCATGTGTGGCTGCCCGACGCGATGGAAGGTCCGACCCCCGTCAGCGCGATGATCCATGCCGCTGCGATGGTGTCGGCAGGGGTGTACGCGGTCCTCCGCATGTATCCCGTATTTGAGGCGGGCGGTCATCCGCATGACGGCGTGTTCACTTCGCCGCTGATGCTGATGGCGGTCGTTGGCTCGGTGACGGCATTGTTCGCCGCCACGATTGCCGTCGCTCAAAACGATGTCAAGAAAGTCCTCGCCTACTCGACGATCTCGCAACTCGGCTTCATGGTCGCGGCGCTCGGCATCGGCGGGTTTGTGGCAGCCGCCTTCCATCTGATCACGCACGCCTTCTTCAAGGCGCTGTTGTTTATGGCATCGGGCGCAGTTATTCACGGGATGGAACATGGCGAACATCACGTCCATGCCCATGGGCATAGTCACGGGCATGATGATGGACACGCTCCAGCCGCACTGCCGCAAGGCGCGGGCGGCGGTCCGCTCGACCCCCGTCTGGAACTGGCGATGGATCACGGGCATGGTAGTGCCGATCATGGCGGACATGACGCGCATGGGCACGCACTCGTCACCACCCACGCCGCTCATGACGATCACGCCGAAGATCACGGGCACGCCTTTGACCCGCAAGACATGATGAACATGGGCGGTCTGCGCAAGACCATGCCCGTCACCTTTATCACCTTCTTGATCGGCGGCATGTCGCTGGCAGGGTTGCCGCTCATCACCGCTGGTTTCTGGTCAAAAGACGAAATTATCGCGGAGGCATGGTTGGGCACGACCAAAGGGTTCGGCCCGCACGCGCTCGTGTTGATCTGCTTGTCGCTGGCGGCGTTCATGACGGCGTTCTACACCATGCGGCAATTGGGCTTGACCTTCTGGGGCGATAATCGCACCGAAGAAGCCGCCCACGCCAATTTGGGGCGCGGCATCGTCAGCGTGGCGATGACGCTCCCGCTGATTATCTTGTCGTTCTTCGCCATCGTCGCTGGTTTTGTCGGTGTGTTGCCGGACTTCCCGATTTTGGGGGGCATCTTCACCCCCGGCAAGGTCGCGCCGTTTGGGGCGTTGGTCGAAAAAGCGCTGGTCAATCCGGTGCCGCATCTCAGCTTCAACATCATCCCGGTCTTGATCTCGTTCACGGTCGCGCTCGGTGGGTTGTTCCTCGGTTGGTTGATGTATTGGCGCAAGCCGCTCACCGCTGGGCAGAAAGACCCGATGATCGCCATCTTGGGCGATTCGGTGCATACCACGCTGAAGAACAAATACTACTTCGATGAACTTTACATCATGGTGTTCGTCAAGCCGTCGCAGTGGTTCGCCAAGAATGTTTCTTATGAATTCTTGGATAAGGGCTTGATCGACGGGTTCTTGCACTTGGTGGCGGCAGTCTTCACCTTCATCGGGGATTTGCTCAAGGTCTTGAACTTGTGGTTGATCGATGGCGTCAGCGATGGCATCCCCACCTTGATCGCTCGGTCGGGCAAGTGGTTCCGGGGCACGCAGACCGGACGCATTCAGCAATATATGCTCTTTGTTCTGATCGCTGCATTGGTGATCGGCGTGATTTTCGCGGTAACAACAGGCGTCTTGCAAGCTGCGCCGTAACGGTGTGACGGAACGGATGACAGATGGAAAATTTTAGCATTATCGGCATTGATGTACTTTCCTTTTTGGTGTTCGCTCCCGCCTTCGGCGCGTTGGTGCTCTTGCTTCTACCTCAGAACAAGACGTTGGCGCGCTGGGTGGCATTGGCGATTGCGACGATTATCGGAGGGGTCTCGGCGGCAGTTTTCTTCGCCTACAACACCTCCGTCCCGGATTTTCAATTCGTCTTGCAGCGGGAGTGGTTTCAACTGCTCGGCGCTTCATGGCACATCGGCATCGACGGCATTAGCGCCTCCATGCTGCTGCTGACGGGCTTACTAACCCCGTTGGCGATCTTGATCAGCTTCGAGATCGAAGAGCGCGTCAACACCCACATGGCGTTGATTTTGTTCTTCCAGACCGGGCTGTTCGGCGTATTCGTCTCGCTCGACCTGATGATCTTCTTCTTGTTCTACGAACTAACGCTGGTGCCGATGTATTTCATCATCAACCAGTGGGGCGGACCCAATCGCAAGTATGCGTCCACCAAATTCTTCATTTACTCGATGGGCGGCACGCTGGGCATGTTGTTGGCGACGCAACTCATCGGCTTCGCGGCGGGCACCTTCGACATCCTCACGCTGACGCACGATCCGGCGGCATGGATTATGTTGAACCCCCCCGGCGGGTTATTCCTCGGCATCGACGTGACGACCGTCAAGGCACTGGCGTTCTTGGGCTTCTTCGTAGCCTTCTGTATCAAAGTACCAGTATGGCCCTTCCATACGTGGCTGCCCGATGCCCACTCGGAAGCGCCGACCGCTGGGTCGATGCTGCTGGCGGGCGTCATGCTCAAACTGGGGGCGTATGGCTTCTTGCGGTTGGTCATCCCTCTGTTCCCCGATGTGTGGATCAGCGAATTCAACATTTTGGGAGTCACGGGCACGGTGGCGTCTTTGTTCGCCTTCCTCGCCGTTTTGGGCGTCGTCTTGGGGGCGTTCTCCGCCTTTGGACAAACGGACATCAAGCGCTTGGTGGCGTACAGCTCAGTCAATCACATGGGCTTTGTGGCGCTGGGCTTGTCGGTCACGGCGCTGGCGTATGCCCAGAATTACTTCAACGGCACCACCGAACACTTGCAAGATGCCATCCTCGCCACCAACGGCGCGGTTTTGCAAATGTTCAATCATGGCTTGACCAGCGCGGGCATGTTCTTGCTGGCGGGTGCCATTTATCACAAGACGCACACCCGCGACATGACCCAATATGGGGGGCTGTGGGTGCGCGCGCCGATTTATGGCGGCATCTTTATTTTCACCAGTATGGCGAGCCTCGGTTTGCCCGGTTTGAATGGCTTCGTGAGCGAATTCTTGGTCGTGCGCGGCGCATGGCCCGTCTTTACGGGCTTGACGATTTTCGCCATGCTCGGCTTGCTGTTCACGGGCGGCTATATTTTGAAAGGCATTCGCGGTGTGCTGCATGGACCGTTTAATTTGCACTGGCGCGATACCAATTTGGAAATCGACCGGCGCGAATTTATCGCGATTGCGCCGCTGTTGGTGCTGATCCTCATCACCGGCATTGTGCCCAACTGGGTTTTATCGGTCATCAACGCCTCGGTCACGGGGATGTTCGGCGGCACAGGCTCGTAACCACAGGACAGGGGCGATATGGACTCTATTGGTTTTCCGGTACTCAGTTTACTCATCTTTATCCCGATTTTCGCGGCGGTAGTGATCCTTTTCCTCCCGCGCGAACAAAAGGACTTGATCCGCGGTGTGGCGATCACCGCCGCCGGGGCGCTCTGCGTCCTCGGTTTCTTCATCTATTTCAGCTATAACGCGGCAGTGACCGACATCGCCAACGAACAAGCGGCGCTGCTCTCGTCGGTAAATCGCACCGATGACATTGAAGAATTCAACCTGTTGTCAAACGTCAGTATTGACGAGACTTTCCAAACGTTGGTCAACGGCGTGGGCGAACGGACCGGCTATGTGGGCACGGCAATGTTCAAGAGCGGGTTGGCTTTTGAAGAACGCTATGAATGGCTGCCCGCGCTAGGCATCAATTATCATATCGCCGTCGATGGCTTAAGCGTGCCGATGGTGTTGCTCACCGGCATGGTGGCGGTGGCGGGCGTATTGGTCTCGTGGAAAATCGAAGACCGCACGCGCGAGTTCATGTCCTTCTTCTTGCTACTGGTGGCGGGCGTGTATGGCGTGTTCGTCGCTGTCGATATGTTCTTGCTGTTCTTCTTTTACGAACTTGCCATCTTCCCGATGTACCTGCTGATTGCGACTTGGGGCTGGGTGAAGCTGCGCGAATACGCGGCGATGAAACTGACACTCTACATCTTGATCGGCTCGGTGGTCGCGCTCGTCGGCGTGATCGCGATGGTGTTGGTCGCCAGCGATTTCTTCACCAACTCGGCGGCAGGCGTTGCCCTCTTCGAGTCGGCGAAGGCGTCGGGCGTGCTGGAAAACAGTGCCCAACCCTTTAGCTTCAATATGGTGCAGTTAACCTTAGCGGCTGAAGGCGGGGCGTTCGATATTCTCAATTATGCGGGTGTTGAGGGCTTGACCTTCGCCACCTTATGGTTCCCCTTCATCTTCATCGGCTTCGCGGTGTTGGCGGGGGTGTTTCCCTTCCATAACTGGAGTCCCGATGGGCACGTTGCCGCGCCGACCGCCGTGTCGATGATCCATGCGGGCGTGCTGATGAAGTTGGGGGCGTATGCGGCGCTCCGCTGCGGTGTCATGCTGTTGCCCGAAGGCGCACAGGTGCATCTGCCGTGGATCGTCTTCCTCGCCCTGATCAATGTGGTGTACGGGGCGTTCATCGCCTTCCGCCAGCGCGACTTCAAGTATGTGATCGGCTTCTCTTCGGTCAGCCATATGGGGTTGGTCAGTTTGGGATGGGCGACCATGAACTTGACGGGCATGACGGGCGCGGGCTTGCAAATGTTCAGTCACGGTGCCATGACGGCGCTGTTCTTCGGCTGTGTCGGCATGGTGTATGACCGCGCCCACACCCGCGATATCCCCTCGTTGGGGGGCTTCATGAAAGTCATGCCGTGGGTGGGGATCGCCTTTATCGTGGGCGGTTTCACCAGCATGGGGATGCCGGGCTTAAGCGGCTTTATCGCCGAGTTTCCGATTTTCGTGGGCATGTGGCGCGCCAGCGAAAGCGTTTCGCTGACGATTGGTGGGCTTCAATTGAGCAATTATTATGGCATCATGGTCATCATCGCCGCGCTTGGCATCATCATCACGGCGGCGTATGTGCTGCGGGTGACGGGGCAAGTGTTCTTTGGCGAGTTCAACCGCGAACGTTTCCCCGATGTCGATGACATCACCACGCGCGAACGGTTTGTGCTGATCCTCTTGGGAGCGCCGCTCATCATCATCGGTGTCGCGCCGTTCGTGATGGCACCTATGCTCGAAGCGGGCTTGCGCCCGGTGTTGACGCTGCTGGGAGGGGCGTAACGCCATGGAATTCAATTTTCTGCAAAGTTTACCTGTCATTGCGCCAGAGATCGGCTTGATGGTGATGGCGGTGGTCGTGCTGTTTCTAGATGTGTATTTGCCGGAAAGCCAACGCCGCAGCATCCCCCTAATCGCCGCCGCAGGCTTGATCGCGACCGCGATTGCCTCCTTCTTTTTGTGGGCACCCACCCCCGCGACCGAGGGGCTGTATTGGGGCGGCAACATGCGCTTCGACAGCCTCGCGCATATCTTCAAATTCATGATCGTGATCGCCGGCGCGATCACTTGTCTGCTGGCGATGGACACCAAAAGCATCGCCCAACGTGGGGAGTTTTACCTCATCATCATCGTGTCCACCTTGGGCGCGAGTTTGATGAGCGGCGCGGCGGATTTGGTGATGGTGTTCTTGGCGCTCGAAACCACAACCATCCCGTTATACATCCTCGCCGCCTTCCGGCGCGATGACGCGCGCAGTGCCGAAGCGGGCATGAAATATTTCTTGTTCGGCTCGTTTGCCTCGGCGATCTTGCTGTACGGGTTAAGCCTGCTCTATGGCTTTACGGGGCAGTCGAATTTGTACGCCATCGCGCAATACTTGGGATCGCCTGATTTTGGCATCAACGCCGCGCCCATCCTGATCAGCATCGCGCTGATCATCGCTGGGTTTGGCTTCAAGATCAGCGCGGCACCGTTCCATTTCTGGACGCCCGATGTGTACGAAGGTGCGCCCACCCCCGTGACCGCCTATTTGAGCGTGGCGAGCAAGGCGGCTTCGTTCGCCCTGTTGATGCGCTTCTTCTTAGCGGTCTTCCCAGAGAGCTTGGTGATCAATGGGCAGATGATCAGCAGTTTTTGGACACAACTGGCGGCGGTGCTGGCGGTCATTTCGATGACCTTCGGCAATATCGTGGCGCTGGCGCAGAAGAATATCAAGCGGCTGTTGGCGTATTCTAGCATCGCCCAAGCTGGCTATACCTTGATCGGTATCGCCGCCCTCAGCGCGGGCAGCGAAACCAGCGTCGCCTCGATTGCCTTCTACATGTTCATGTATACCTTCACCAATTTGTTGGCATTCGCGGTCATTGTCTACTTCAGTGAATCGACGGGCAGCGAGAAAATCAAAGACCTCGCGGGTCTCAGCCGCCGTAATCCGATGCTGGCGCTGGCAATGACGATTGCCTTGCTGTCGCTGGCAGGGATCCCCCCGGCAGCCGGCTTTTTCGGCAAATTCTTCTTGTTTCAAGCGGCAGTCGAGGCGAATTTGGTTTGGTTGGCGTTGATCGGCGTGTTGAATGCGATCGTGGCGCTATACTACTATCTGGTGGTGATCAAGGTGATGTATGTCGATCATGGCGATTACGAAGAAACGGACATCCTCGTTTCGCGTTCCGGCGGGTGGGTGATGGCAGTCACGGCGGTCATGATTATTTTGCTCGGCACCGTCCTCGCCACCCCGGTCTTT